>JAUIIS010000243.1 GCA_030431575.1 Acidimicrobiia bacterium
CCCAAACTGCTCACGTGGCTATCGGTCATTGGCACCGCCGCAATGCTTTGGGTTGGTGGCCACATCTTGATCGTTGGCGCAGAAGAACTTGGCTGGCACGCCCCCTACGACATCGTTCATGATCTCGAAGGCGCTGTTCACGACGTGGGCGGAATCGGCGGGTTGCTGGGCTGGCTGGTCAACACCGGAGTATCGGCTGTGGTCGGTCTCGCTGTGGGCGCAGTGGTGGTGGTAGCGGTAACCATCCTGCCCATCGGTGCGCCAAACAAGCCGGGGGCTCGCGCCCGCTAACCATCGACAAGGAACCACATGCGTGCAGTACGAGCATCAGACGGCATTGTCCGGATCGAAAGCATCCCCAGCCCGGTCGGCCCTGGCGTGAAGGTGAGGGTGTCCTCGGCTGGCATCTGCGGGTCAGACCTGCACCTCGTGGAAGCGAACGCCGTGGGAGTAACGCTTGGTCACGAAGTGTCTGGGATCACCGAGAACGGGACGCCGGTTGCCCTCGAGCCGCTAGCGCCTTGTGGATCCTGCGAACCGTGCATCGATGGCGAGTACAACCTCTGTCAGTTAGGCGGGGGAATGATCTTTGGGATTGGTATCGATGGAGGCATGGCCGATGAAGTGTTGGTGCCGGAACGTACCTTGGTCAAGCTCCCAGCAGGCGTCGATGTGGCGAACGCGTCGTTGGTCGAGCCGTTGGCTGTGGTCATTCACGCAATCCGGCGTGCCAACCCTGGGCCCCGAGCTCGTGTAGCAGTCGTGGGCGGCGGAACGATCGGGCTATGTGCCGTTGCTGTCGCCAAGGCCAGGGGATGCGATGTGGCCTTGGTGGCCAGACACGACCATCAACGCGAGGCGGGTGCACGCCTGGGCGCCGATGAAGCGACCGGCCACTTTGACCTGGTGATCGAGGCAGCCGGCTCCGAGACCGCACTCACTGAAGCTGTGGCCCTCGCCAAACCGGGAGCACAGGTGGCCATACCAGGCGTCTATTGGGGTCCGGTCACCATGCCCGGCCTCGATATGTGCCTGCGACAAGTATCGCTGTGCCCGTCCACCATCTACGGACGCCACGCCGGTGGCCGCGACATCGACAACGCCGCCGCGTTGCTTGGGGAAACGCCCGAAATCGCAGACAGCATTATCACTCACCGGTTCCCGCTCGACGCCGCAGTGGAAGCATTTGAGGCTGCAGCGGACCGCGCTGCGGGCGCCATCAAGGTCATCCTTCAGCCGTAGCTGCGAGTTCGTGCGAGGATGACGGATCGCTGCATCCGAATCCTCACCCAACACCTCTGCGTTGCCAGGACAAGAGATCATTCCTCGACGCGCATGGGTAGTGCTTGGGCTCACGGCGTTGGGCCAAGCCCTGGGCACCTTTGCCGGAAGCACCATGAACGTCGCCTTCCCATCGGTGCTGGCCAGCTTTGATGTCCCGAGGTCAACCCTTGGATGGGCACTGTCTGGCTATTCGATAGCCTCCGCGTCGCTGCTTTTGTTGGCCGGCCGGCTATCTGACCGAATAAGTGCACGCCGCATCTTTCTCACTGGACTAGCGCTGTTTGGGACCATGTCGCTTGCCGCTGCTGCCGCGCCGGTTGTTGGCGTGCTCATCGCTGCTCGTACTGGACAAGGTATGGCTACTGCGCTGATGGTGCCATCCTCGCTGGCTCTGGCGCTTCGCGAGTTCCCCGCCAGCAGGATGTCCATGGGCGTGGCTGTCTGGGGAGGCCTCGCTGCAATCTCAGGTGCGTCCTCAGCGCCGATCTCTGCGGTCATCATCCAGCTTGGGTCATGGCGTTGGGTCTTTGCGTTGCTGGGCCCCGCAGCGCTCATCGTGTTGGTGTTGGTGAGACATGTCCTCAACGAAGCCCCAAGTGCAGCCTCTACCGCAGGGCGACCTGATGCTCCGCTGGACGTGCTTGGCGCCCCAATGGGCGCTATCAGCGTTGGGCTAGTTGTCGCAGTCCTACTGAAGGGGGCTGCCTGGGGTTGGACGAGCACCGCAGTGATCGCCTCGCTGGTCGTGGCCGTGCTGTTCGCGGTCGGCGTGGTGGTGCGTTCCAGAACACACCCGGCGCCGCTCCTTGACCTGTCCTTGTTCAAGATTCAACGGTTCGCCGCAGCGAGCAGTTTGGTCGCAGTATTCAACATGGCAACTACTGGTTACTGGTTTGCCACGCCGGTCTTTCTTCAGACGGTGTGGGGCTGGAGCGTTCTCGAGTCCGGCCTGGCTATCGCCGCTGGTCCCATTGCCCACCTGGTCCTAGCCAGACCGGCAGGTCGCTGGGCCGACGAAGGACACCATCGGGTGTTGATGATCAGCGGTTGTGGTTTGGCCGCGGTTGCATTTGGGATGATCACCTTGTTGTTGTCCGACGATGGCAACTACTGGACCGACCTGTTCCCCTGGACCGTACTTGTGGGGTTCAGTGGAGCGCTGAGCTGGGCCACGTTCACTTCCGCAGCGCTGGTGGACGTCGACCAGGAACGCTACGGTCAGGCCAACGGCATTAGCCTCACCGTGCGCCAGATGGGTGCAGCGCTCGGCGTTGCGGTGGCTATTGCGGTCATTGGCGACTCAGCGGGGGCTTCAGCCGCCAACTTTCGCGTCGCCTACGCTGTGCTCGCCGGCGCATGCGTAGTCTGCGCCGCAGGCGTGGCGGCCTTCTACCCCCATCGCTCCGCTGCCCCATAGCTGTGTAGCTGTGTGGTTAGCCGATCCTTGTACCGTTGAGAGCCTTGGCCAAGCCATCGGCAGCGCGGTCACCAATGCGGTCGAACACCACACCCAACAACGGATCTGCGAGGCCCAACGGTCCCAGCAAGGTGAGGGTAGCGTCGTAGATGACCTCGCAGCCCGAGGCTGTTTCAGAGACCTCGATGATGTCGTAGCTCCGGAGCACAGCGTTCTTTGCCTCGGCAACGACGCGGTGCGGCGCGTTGTACTCGACCGTCTCGTACCGCAACGTCGCACCGGTAACTGACACGTCGTAGGCGGTTCCTAGTCCGGGCTCATGGCCCTCGACCATCTTCGACCGAGAAACGCCCGGGTCCCATTCGGCGAAGTTGCGCAGATCCGCCATGTAGGTGAAAGCGTCGGTCGCTGACAGAGGGGAGTGAACAGTTGTGGTGAAGCGGGCCATGCGTTGTCTCAATCTGGGGTCCGGGTGTTCCAGAATACCCCCGATGGGGCGGCGCCTAAGCGGTCGAGCCGCCGTCGATTACCAGGCAGTGGCCTGAAATAAAGGCCGAAAGATCGGACGACAAGAAGACAGCGCCGCGGGCAATGTGGTCGGGTTGGCCCGCAATGCCCACCGGGTTCGCAGCGATGCGTGCGTCGATGTCGAGCCCGCCAGCGCGTAGGGGTTCCATCTGCTCTTGCACGCCCGGCGTGTCGATGATGCCTGGAGCGATTGCGTTGACCCGGATGCCCTTAGCCCCGAGCTCGTTGGCGTGTGCACGCGTGAGCGCGATGACGGCACCTTTGGATGCCGAGTAGGCGGAAATGTTGGCTCCGCCGCCAAGCCCAGCGATTGAAGCAAGGTTGACAATGGCGCCGCCGTTAGGCATGTGGTTTGCCGCTTCGCGTGTTGCGCTGAACTGTGCCCGGACGTTGACGTCGAGCATGCGGTGGACGAACTCGTCGGTCACTTCGGCGACGGGACCCGTTGTGGGGTAGATTCCGGCGTTGTTGATCAGGATGTCGAGGCCAGCATCGCCAGCGGCTACCGTGACTGCCTCGTCGAGTTCGGTCGCATTGGCGATGTCACACCTGACGAACTGGGCGCCGAGGTGGTTGGCGAAGTCTGCCCCCGTGGGATCGAGGTCGGCAACGGTCACCGCAGCGCCAGCTTCGACCAACCGGGCAGCGATGGCCGCTCCGATCCCTTTGGAGCCACCGGTCACAAGCGCGCGCTTGCCCGATAAATCAATGAGTTGTTGAAGCGTCTGTTGTTCAGCCATGGGGGACAAGGTACTGCGGTGAAGCCCGGTGCGCTTGGCGAGTACAGTCGTGCCAAACTGATGCAGCGCAATCAAGGTGCCCTCACTGCTTGGGCGGAAGGTCGAGCAATGCAAACGACGGGTGCAGGCTCAATCGGCCAGACTGGGGCAACAACGCCCCGGCTATGGAAGATTGGCCCCTGTGCCGCGGCGCCATGGGTCCGCCTGGCGATGGTGGTGCTGGTGTGTTTGATGATTGCTTCGTGCACGGCCAGTGACCCTGAGCGTGGAACCTTCGAACTCTCATCGGCGGTTGTACTCGAGGGCCTCAACGGCCCGACGCAGTTAGCGGTTGGTGACGACGGCATGTGGTACATCGCCCAGCTTGGCGGTGGCGAAAACGACCGCGCCGGGCAAGTTCTGCGTGTGGATCCTGCGACACCAGCTGCACAACCGGTCGTGTTGCTGGCTGGCCTCGACAAGCCAACAGGCATTGCGGTCTTTGACAATCGCCTTTGGGTCATGGAAAGGCGCGCACTAAGCAACAGTGAACTCGATGGCACGGACCGAGTGGTCGTGGTCGAGGACATGGTGTTCAACGGGCGCTCGCAAGGGTCCCTGACGGTCGATGGCGACCGGCTGCTCTTCAACACCTCTGGCCGCATCAGCGAGCGAACCGCCGAGCCACAGGATCCACAGCAATCTTCAGGGGTCCTGTGGTCCATCACCGCTGGGGGCGTGATTGAGCCGGTAGCCAGCGGCTTCAAGCATGCCTACGCTCAAACGAGGGGTCCCGACGGAACGTTGTGGACCACCGAACTCGCCGACGGAACCTACGACGGGACTCCAGCTCTCGACGAACTGGTGGCGGTGAACGAAGGTGAGGACCATGGTTGGCCCGCGTGCGTAGGTAATAATCGGCCAGTAGTGGAGTATGGGGGAACACCGCAGGCCTGCGCCGCTATCGCCCAATCGCAGGCAGTGTTTGCCTCTGGCGCTACACCGACAAGCGTGGTGATTGCCCCCTGGAACCAAGCAACGCTGTTGGTCGCGCTGTGGGTCGAAGGGGTGGTGGTTGCGGTACCTACCAGCCCCGGCGACGCCCCCGCCGATGCGGTCACCGTCTTCGCCGAAGCCGAGCGGCCCCAGCACCTAGTCGTTGACAATCAGCGAGTCTTGCTAGTCGATCACGCCGGTGGGGTAGTGACGGCGCTTCAACCCCAAGAGTGAGCACGAGCGCGGTTGCACTAACGGTACCCAGCGGTTTCCTAGCTGTGCAGATCCAGAGCGGTCGATCAGTCGGCCGATATGCGCGATGCTGACCATGACAAGGAGCGCCAATGTCTGACCCCAACGAAATTGTCACCGTTCTTGAACCTGAGGATGAGTTCCCCCACGAACCCGACGACGCCGAGAACTACAACGAGTCCATGTACCTCAATGCCTTCGACCTCGGCGCTGGCGCCGGGGGCTGGTTTCGGCTCGGCAACCGGGTCAACGAGGGCTATGCCGAAATGTCAGTGTGCATTTATCTG
>JAUIIS010000244.1 GCA_030431575.1 Acidimicrobiia bacterium
CGAACAACACCGGCCACCGCCACGGATCGGTGAACCAGTTGCCAATGCGTTCGGGCAGGTCGCCAATGGTGCGAATCAGCGGCAGGATCAGCAGGTCGAACTGGTATCGGACCACTTCGATCAACAAGTAGATAGCCACAAACCCGCCCCGCAGCCACATGCGATCTGAGCGCCGCTCGAGGTTGGCCGAGAGCGCCCAAACGAGCGCTCCGCCGACAAGAACGAGGGTGGCCATGGCAAAGCGGCCGCCGCCCACGTCGGTGATCCACTGGTTCAGCCGGGCCGACGCGTCGTTGGAGAGATCGACCAGTTGGTTGGTTCCTACTTCGGGGTCACGCGAGATCCGGATCTCCCAGGCCCCGTACCAGGCCAAGAACACGCCAGCGACTACCAGCAAGGCGCCAGAAACCCGGTTCACATAGGGCAGAACCTTGCGCATGGTTGTGGCCACCGAGCTTCGTGCCATCGCCATTGCCATAGTGAGGGTCAAGATCACCAAGCTCATGCCAATGGCGTAGGCAATGAAGACTGCCATGCCATCGATGAAGCCGTCTTCGCCAAACGAGCCCACCACGGTGCCAAAGAAGATCGGCGCGGTGCAGCTGATGGAGACCACTGCGTAGGAGACACCAAACAAGAAGATGGAAGGAAGTTCGGTGCTCCCGGTGCCTTTCTGCATGCGGGGCAGGTTGAGTTTGGGTTCTTTGCCCATCAACATGGCGATGCCGAGTGGGACCATGAGCACCCCAAACACAAACGTGGCGTACCCGATGCGGCTTTCGATGGCTCCGGCCGACACCACGGTGTTGGTGAGAATGCCAATGAGGCCGAACAAGAACACGAACCCCGCAGACAGCGTCAGCCCCACCGCGAGGCCACGCATGATGTTGCGGCTCATGCTGGATTCTTCTTCGGAGTCGAGGCCCAAGAAATAGCTCAAGTACGCAGGCAGCATTGCAAACCCGCAGGGGTTGAACGCCGCAACAAGCCCCGCGCTTAGCGCAAAGGCCACAGGTGCATCAAACATCAGCCGAAGTGCTCCGAAATCTTGGACTCGAGGTCCGTCTGGTTGAGGGCTCCACTGTGGACTTCAACAATGGCACCGGTGGCATCAACGAATGCCGTTGTAGGAAGCGCCAGGGCGCCAATGTCTTCGTACACCGTGCCGTCGTCGCCAAAAAGCACCTGGAAGGTCACCCCAGTGTCGTCGAGGAGCTGACGTGCGGCGTCGACGTCGGGCTCGGTGGTGTTTATGCCAACGAACTTCACGCTGCCTGAGACCTGTTGGCTGACGGCCTCAAAGGCGGGCAGTTCGGCCCGGCACGGGGCGCACCACGAAGCAAAGAAGTTGACCACGGTTGGTTGGCCGGCCAAAGCCGTTAGCTGGAACTCCTCTCCGTCGATGGTAGTGAGGGTGACATCGGGCAAGGCATTGGCCTTATTGGGGGTATCGGTAGCCCACTGCACAGCGACAATCACGACGAGCACCGCAAGGAACCCGCCCACGAGCCCAAAGATTGCCAAACGACGGTTGCGGTCTTGGCGGGCCGAAAAGGCCAAGTCTTGGTCGATGCCGTCGCCGAACACATCGGTGTCGTCGGGGTAGTTGACTTGTGAGGAAGGATCGGGGGAGTCCATAGCCATACCAGTGAAACTAGCCGCCACGTCCGGGCGGTCCTGTCGGGGCCGCCGCTGTTTGTTGGCGATGTGGTGAACAGGCAACACCCCTAGGTAACGACCGCATTCCCCAAACCGTTCCAATGTTGCGTGGTCACCGCAAAAGCCGCAGGGCCCGAGCGCTGTTTGATTACTGGAGGGGAGAGTGAACAAACAGCGCCCGGGCGAGAGGCTGGCCATTGGCGGGGGCTCGCATAAGCCGTTGCCCCTACCGCTACGCCTAACAACCTCGACACACTGGCTCGCCAGCAACTGCACCGCCCGCTCAGTAACAGCGCTGCGCTGCTTGGCCCGGTGAGGACCGCAAAGGACTGGGTAGATCCCGTGCGGCCCCCTGGCATCGGTTATGCGGTACGAAGCAGGCCCTGGAGGTGCTCGGGGACTGGGACCGTGGGCATCTGGTCCTCGGGGCGGGGCACCTTTGGGGGACGGCCCCGACGACGCTTCACCATGAGCACCTTGCCGTTCATGAAGAGCTGGCCGCCCCACACACCCCACGGCTCCTCACGCTCGATGGCGCCTTCGAGGCAGGGGGCAACAGCAGGGCAGGTCGAGCAGATGCGCTTTGCTTCGGCGATGTCTTGGAGTTCCTCAGAGAAGAAAACATCGTTCGCAACCCCGGTGTCGGTGGCGCAGCGGGCAACCGACTGCCAGCTTTCGGTTGTGATTTCGAGTGAACCAATCATGGTCTTGTCATTTCTTGTGCAGTGGGTCTGAATATCTGGTCGTGTAGGTCATGGAAGGGGGATGAACTGGTCTGCGAAAATGCAGAAAGACCGCCGGAAATTTCCGACGGCCTTGGGAGGTGTTCTCCAGTTGATCTTTGCGAGAGATCTAGAGGAGCTTCTCCTTCGGCCGCTTGCCATAGGGCGTAAAACCGGTGCCCGCGGTCAGAATGGCTACAGCGTGGGTGGCGTTGGTGTGATGCCACATGCCAGAGCTGTTGCCACACGCAAGGGCGCGCGGGGACACGGCGGAGGCATTGAGCTGCGGTTGCGTGAGTCGGTGCTTCATCGGCGTGTCCTTTCTGTGCGGTGGGCGGTAGGCCATATGACCTAGTTGCCTGGGCTTATGACTGATGTCGACCAGTCGAGGTGATTACTGAGCTTTGCTTCCAAGATTTCAGAAGATGCATGACGGGTTAGCGCTGTGCGGGGTACAGAGGACCACGACGTTGCCGGGGGTGTCAAGCGATTAAACACATAATTGCTGTGACAGGTGCAGCAATTATGCGCTGAGACGCTACGCAGTTGGGGCGTAGTGCGCCATGCCATCGGGGTCCTCGCGGGCAAGTTCTCCCAGCTCACGAAGGTGTTCGAGGTGTGCGTAGGTTTCGCTCTCGGCCATGTCGCCCCACGAACGTTCACGAAAGAGGACACGCATAAATTCGTTGACTGAACCATTGGGAAGTTGGTGCGAAGCTTCGCGAATGACGTCGAGACGTTCCTCATGATGTTCCATGATGTGTACGGCCCGACCCCCGACATCAACGAATGGGTGACCGTGCGCGGGCAGGGCAATACTGGCGCCTTCGAGGTCGGCCATACGTTGCAGCGAGGAGAAGAAGTTGGCCAATGGGTCGACTTCTGGGCTCATGCCGCTGATATGTGGGGTGATGGTGGGCAGTACGTGGTCGCCGGTAAACACGGCCCCGCTGTCAGGATCGAACAGACACAGATGGTCATAGGTGTGACCCGGCGTATGAATGGCGATCCACTCGCGCCTGGCCAACCGAACGGTTTGGCCGTCAGTGACCGCAATTGATGGCTCCGGGGTGGCGTACCACTCCCTGCTAAATCGGCCCATCTTGGCCATGCGGTCGAGCATTTCTTGGGGCGGACGCGAGCGCTGCGTTCCCCAGGGTTGGCGCTGAGAGAACATGCGCTCGATCTCGGCCTCTTGGCCTTCGGGCGTGTTGAGGTCGAGTGCTGAGGAATCCTCGTGCTCCTCGAGGTCGCTCTTGTTCCAAGCGGCCCTGAAGCTCTCGTGGGTCAAGATGTCGGCTCCAACCTCGTCGCGCAATCGCATCGCGCCACCAAAATGGTCGAAGTGGGAGTGGGTGATGACAACGGTGTGGACGTCTTCTACCTTGAAGCCAGCGCGACCTAGCCGGTCCTTGAGCTGTTGCCACGACTCCTCACCCGGCAAGCCGGGGTCGACAATGGCGATGCCGCGTTCGTCTTCCATGACGTAACAGTTCACATGTCCAAGCCCGGGGAGGTTGACTGAGAGCTGTGTGCGCAGGATGCCTGGCGCTACTTCTGTTACCTCTGTTGAGGCTTCTTCTTGTTCTTGCTTGGGCTTGCGAGGTGTCGCGGGTTCTTCGGCGCTTGCTGCATTGGGTTGCATGGCATCGTGGGCGCCGTGGCTGTGGGTGTGCGCATCGCTGTGGGCGTGTTCGGCTTCAGAGGATGTCATGGCTGGCCATCTTTGGTCTGGGGGCTTTCGGCGGGAATGAGGAGCTTTTCGCGGTAATACCGAAGCTCTTTGAGGCTTTCTTTGATGTCGTCCATCGCCCGGTGCCCGCCGGCTTTGGTGGGTGCGTCGGCCACAACGCCGGGGTTCCAGCGACGGGCAAGCTCCTTTAGCGTGGACACGTCGACAGATCGATAGTGGAGGAACGTCTCGATTTCGGGCAAAAAGACATCGAGAAATCGGCGGTCGGTACCAATGGTGTTGCCACACAGCGGCACCGTACGCGGCGAGCCGATGTGTTCTTTCAGAAACGCCAACGTCTCAGCGCCAGCTTCTTCGAGCGACAGATTGGACGAGCGGATCTGGTCCAGGAGCCCGCTTCGGGTGTGCATCTCCAATACCACTTGGTCCATGACTTCGAGTTGCTCTTCGGTGGCATGAATGACCAGGTCAGGGCCCTCAGCAACCAGGTTGAGATCGTCGTCGGTGATCAACGTAGCGATCTCGACGATCACGTTCTTGGCCGGATCTAGTCCGGTCATCTCTAAGTCCATCCAAGCAAGCACAGCCGCTCACGATAGAGGACAAGGCCCAAACGTGCCGAGGTCACTGTGTGGAACCGCCAATTATTCGCGTGCGCCAGGCAACCGGACCCATGCCACCGACGCAAAGCGTGGCCAGTAGTGCCGTGTCTGGGAACGTAGGTGCCGTTGGGGCGGAGATGCTGTGACGTCCGGCAAGGCACGAGCAACCGTGGACTCCTAGTCCGGAATAGAGGTTGTGAGTACGCAGCCGGTGGCGGAGAAGGTTCGTTCGAACAGCGCAAACGTTTCCTGATACGGCACTAGAGTTCGCTGGCATGGAGATGCCCGTAACCCGCCTTGACCCCGATCTGGCCCTGCCTCGCTACGCGAAACCAGGAGATGCCGGCTGCGACCTTATTGCTGCGGCCGACGTAACGCTCGCCGCCGGCGGGGGTAGGGGGCTGGTTCCCACGGGCCTGGCCGTTGCTATCCCCAGCGGGTACGCCGGGTTTGTGCAACCCCGAAGTGGGCTTGCAAACAAGCACGGGGTCACGTGCCTCAACACGCCTGGGTTGATAGACAGCGGCTATCGCGGCGAGCTCAAGGTGCTGTTGATCAACACCGACCCCACCGAAGACTTCGAAGTCAAACGAGGTGAACGTATTGCGCAGCTCGTTATCCAGGCCGTGGAGCAAGTGACCCTTGTTGAGGTTGACGAGCTTGAGCCGACCGAACGTGGCGACGGCGGGTTTGGTCACACCGGCCGCTAGGAGACTGTCGAATAGTCGCTGTCGCCTGAACGGCGACCACGCGTGACCAGTCGCAAAGCGCGGAATCCACCACTCCGTGTTG
>JAUIIS010000245.1 GCA_030431575.1 Acidimicrobiia bacterium
TGAGGTTTGGGGTCCAAGATGGAGCGAAGCTCCGGACCCCAAATCTCACGCAATCGCGTTGGCTTCAGTAAGGGCGGCGAGTTCGTCTTCGGTGAAGCCCCAGGCGGTGAGAACTTCGGTGGTGTGTTGGCCGGCGTGTGGAGGTGGTGATTGGATCTTGCCGGGGGTGCGACTGAAACGGGGGGCGGGGGCGGGCTGCATGATGCCGTCGACTTCTACGAAAGTTTCGCGTTCGACGTTGTGGGGATGGACGTAGGCCTCTTGGGGTGAAAGGACGGGGGCGAAGCAGACATCGGTTCCTTCCATGAGCTCGACCCATTCGTCGCGAGTTTTGGACTTGATGACTTCGGCGACTCGGGCTTTTAGTACACCCCATTGGGCTCGGTCGTGTTGGGCGGGCAGGTCTTCTTCGCCCATCCCGGTGATGCGCATGAGCTCTGAGTAGAACTGCGGTTCGATGGACCCAAGCGACACGTATTCGCCGTCGGCGCATTCGTAAGCGTCGTAGAAGGGGGCGCCGGTGTCGAGCATGTTGGTGCCTCGTTCGCCCCAGATGCCGCCGGCGATGAACGAGTGGATCATGGTGGCGAGCAGGGCTGAGCCGTCGGTCATTGCGGCGTCGATGACTTGGCCTTCGCCGCTACGTGCGGTTTCAACGAGGGCGGCACAAACGCCGAGGGCTAACAGCATGCCGCCGCCGCCGAAGTCGCCAACGAGGTTAATGGGCGGGGTGGGGGCTTGGCCTTCGCGCCCGAGGGTGGACAGCACGCCAGAGAGGGCAATGTAGTTGATGTCGTGGCCGGCCATTGAGGCATAGCTTCCGGTTTGGCCCCAGCCGGTCATGCGGCCGTAGATGAGCTTGGGGTTGCGTCCCATGCAGTCTTCGGGGCCGATGCCCAAGCGTTCGGCGACACCGGGTCGGAAGCCTTCGATCAGCACGTCGGCTGATTCGCAGAGACGGAGGATGGTTTCGACGCCTTCGGGGGCTTTGAGGTTGACGCCGATGGATTTGCGGCCTCGGTTGAGGATGTCTCGCGATGCACTCGTTGGCATTTCGGCAGGAACGCTGCCGGCGCGGTCGACTCGGATGACCTCGGCGCCAAGGTCTGCGAGGGCCATGGCGGCGAAGGGTCCGGGCCCGATGCCTGCGATTTCGATGACTTTGATGCCTTGAAGTGGGCCCATGTGTAGTGCTCCTCGTGCGGTTGACCGTGGTCGGGAAGAATCGAACGACACCGATCATGGCCTACATACGCCGGCCGTGCCGAACGAAAGCACGCGGAGTTTCCATTCGCTAAGTCGCGACGGCCCGATCGGCGCGCTCAGAGCGACTGCGGCCGGTGCCGGGCAGACCGCAACGTGATCCGGGCGCGGATCTTGCGGGTCTGCCCGGCTTCGGCCTTGGTGGCAGGACGCTAAAAGCCCTTGAAGTTGAGGACTGCCCGGAGGCGATGGCGAACTTCAACGAGGTCGGCTTGTGCTGCCATGACTTCGTCGATGTCCTTGTAGGCCATGGGGGCTTCGTCCAGGAGCTTCTCGGCTGCGTTTGCTTGCCAGGTCGAACCAGCTTGGGTCATTGCGTCTTCGAACTGGTCTACTGAGAAGCGTCGCTTTGCTTCTTTGCGGCCATGACGGCGGCCCGCACCATGGCTTGCCGAGCAGTAGGAGGCCACATTCCCGAGGCCTCGAACGATGTAGCTTGCTGCGCCCATGGACCCCGGAATCACTCCCCAGTCATCGACGCCAGCACGGATCGCCCCCTTGCGGGTAATCCACAGGTGGCGACCGCTGTGAACTTCGCGCTCGGTGTAGTTGTGGTGGCAGTTGATCCGACGCGCCTCAACCATGGGCTTGGCGACGGCTCGACCCAACTGGTTGAGCACGGCGTCCATCATGAGCTCACGGTTTTGTCGCGCGTAGGCCTGGGCCCACAACATGTCGGCGATGTAATCGCCGAACTGGGTGTCAGTGTCCAAAAAGTAGGCGAGGTCTCGATCTTCGAGCGATCGCTCGAGTTCCTTGCACAAGCGGCCTGCGGCCTTGATGTGACGTTGAGCCATGACGTTGCCAATCCCGCGGCTACCCGAGTGCAGGACAGCCCACACGACGTCGCGCTCATCGAGGCAGACCTCCACGAAGTGGTTGCCGCTACCAAGCGTGCCCAGTTGGTGCGCTGCGCCGCGGAGCTGCTTGTCTGGCACCCGTTCAGCTTCTGGCACCGGGTTGGTGTTCATCCATTGCAGCGCTGCTGCGGGCGGGTTCTTGTGACGGTTGAACCCAGCGGGGACCGACCGTCCAATGTTGGACAGCAGCGGGTCCAACGTATCGGGCAGGTCGGCAGCGTTGAGGTTGAGCTCGGACGCGATCATGCCGCACCCAATGTCCACCCCAACTGCGGCCGGGATTATGGCCGACTCGGTTGGGATGACTGACCCCACTGTGGCGCCCATGCCCCAGTGGGCGTCAGGCATGAGGGCGATGTCGTCAGCGACGGCATCGCTGCGGGCAGATCGGAGAGCCTGCTGCATGGCGTTATCGTCGATCTCTTTGGCCCACGAGCGGACCGAACGGTCCTTGCGGGCAATGTGTGTCTGCATGGCTGGCTCCTTTCAGGTCGTGGTCAGCCGCGGTTTCGCCTGGTTGGCGGAAGCTTGACTCAACCAAACCCTTGGCTGCGCGTCCAACAAGTTTCGACCGGATAGATGCGCATCGGAGAGGAACGCGCTAGTACGCCCCGACAGGGGCGGGCCTAGACCGAGGCTCGGCGGGGGCTACAGGGATCGGATTGCGAGCTGGGTGACGGCCTCGATGACGGGTGCCCAGTAGTGGGGCGGTAGATCGTGACCCATGTCGTCGAGTTCGACGAAGCTTGCGCCGGGGATGAGTTCGGCCAGGCGGGCGCCGCCGGAGGCGTTGACCAATTTGTCATCGGTTCCGTGCAGCACGACTGTCGGCACATCGAGCCCTGGCAGGGTAGCTTCGCGATCTCCTGATGCAGCTACTGCAGCCATCTGGCGAGCGGTACCATCAGGGTTGTTGCCGCGTTCGTAGCAGCGACGGAAGTAGTCGCTGGTCCATGCTTCGTCCCAGTGCGCGGTTGTAGACCAGATCCGGCGGGCCTCAACGTCGGCTTGGATTTGTGCGTCGAGGTCGCCTCCGGGCGGGGGCGCGAACAACGCGTCGATGGCTTCTTGGGTTGGTTGGCCGACGTCTGGGGACCCGGTGGTGGAGCTCAGCAGGGTGAGGGTGCGGACTCGGTCCGGGTGCTCCACAGCTAGCGTTTGGGCAATCATGCCGCCCAGCGAGACGCCAAGGATGTGGGCACTGTCGAGCTCGAGGTGGTCGAGGAGCGCCACAACGTCTCCAGCCATGTCGCTGAGCGTGTAGGGCGCTTCGAGCGTGTCGCCGCTGGCCCACGCATCGAGAACCTCGCCGCTGCCGGTTGCATGGTCGACCGAGCTGCTCAGCCCGGCGTCGCGGTTGTCGAGCCGGATAACCCGAAAGGCACGGTCTATGAGCCCTTGCACAAACTCGTCTTCAAAGAAGATCAGCTGGGACCCGAGGCCGTTGATAAGAACGAGCGGCGGATCGTCGGGGAGTTCTGCGTCGTCTTCGTAGTAGATGTCCAGCGAGCCGGAACGGGCAATTGGCATGAGGATGTGAGCGTGGTAGCTGAGGCGCTACATGCGGTCTAGCAGGTCCCGCTTCTTGGCTTCGAACTCTTCCTCAGAAAGCGCGCCTTGTTTGCGAAGCGCGTCGAGGCTTTCGATTTGTTCGGGGATGCTCTGCGGGGCCCGTGATTGTTGAGCGGCACCCATGGCCGAGGCGGTGGCCTCGGCTTGGCGTTCATAGTTGCGCTGTTCGCCGGCTTCCATGGCCCGGTAGATGGCTTGTTGGACCAGGTTTGGTTTGCGGACGGACTCGAAGGTTTGCTGGCCGCCTTCGCCCGCTGATTCGACGCCAAGATCGCCCGCGCCCAGGACTCGTTCGAACAGAGATTGATTGAAGAACACCGTGTTGATTCGGTCGAGCGGGATCTCTATACCGCTCTTTGACACCACGCCACTGCGGTAGATGACCCGATCGTTGGTGACCACAAAGTTCTCGGACACCCATTTGATGTAGGCCTGAACAAAGTTGGCCAGCGTCACCAGGACCAGAAGTCCAAACACGATCTGAAATGCTTGGTCGCCTGTGCCGTTGTAGCTGAGTGCCCAAATACCTGCGATCACCGCAACGCCAAGCGCAACGCTGGAAGGCACAATGCGCCACCAGTGGGGACGGAGGTCGAGGACGATCTCCTCGCCTTGGTTGAGTAGTTTCGTCGGAAATGCCACAGCAGGAGCCTAGTGCAGCGCAGCGCCTGCGACGAGGGGCAACAAACCGTCCAAACCGACAGCGGTGAACGCTAGCCCCAGCCCAGTTCGTCGAGGTGGTCGTCGTCTATACCGAAATGGTGAGCCACTTCGTGAACGACGGTTACGGTGACTTCGTGCACCAGTGCTTCTTCGGTTGGGCACATCGCGCACAGCTCGTGCCGGTAGAGCGTGATGCGATCTGGGAGGACCATACCGCCGTAGTCCCCGCGCTCGGTGAGCGGGATCCCTTCGTAAAGCCCGAGGAGGCCGGGTTCGGGTGCGGTGTCCTCGACAACCACCACCACGTTGTCCATCAGCTCACCAAGCGCATCAGGCAACGTGTCGAGTGCGTTGCCAACGAGCTCTTCAAACCGGTCCATGGAAATGTCCATGTGTAGGAGTCTGACCGCAAACGACCCAACAACCTACCTGCGGTCACTATGTGAGCGTCACTGCGCGCCAGTAGGGTTTGGCCAGTGGAAGGGTTTCTTAGTGGGCTGACCGAACAGCAAAGGCACGCCGTTGTCACGCCCGCGCCAAGGCTCCGAATTCTGGCCGGCGCAGGCAGTGGTAAGACCAGGGTGCTCACTCGACGAATTGCCCATCAGGCCGAAGCCAATGCCCTCGACCCAAGCCGCACGCTGGCCCTTACCTTCACCCGCAAGGCCGCTGGCGAGCTCCGCAAACGCCTCCGGACGCTGGGCCTGGGCGATGCCGTCGGCGCTGGCACGTTCCACGCGCAGGCCTACGCACAACTTCGTGCGCGTTGGGCCGACAAAGGGGTCCGACCCCCAGAGCTCCTCGATCGTCGCGGCAAGGTGCTCTTTCGGGTCATGCCGCGTTCGCTCAGCCAGGCCGACCGACTCGCCATCATGACCGAGATCGACTGGGCCTCGGCCCGGCGCATTGGTCCAGAGGAATACCCTGGCGCCGCCGAAGCAGCGGGGCGGGTCCCGCCTGTTGCCGCCGCACAGATAGTGGAGTACTTCCTGGCGTTTCGCCAAGAGAAAGCAAAGCGCCGACTCGTTGACTTCGATGACTTACTCGAGCTCTGCATCCGAGACCTCGCAGATCCCGACTACGCATCGACCCGTCA
>JAUIIS010000246.1 GCA_030431575.1 Acidimicrobiia bacterium
AGAAGCTGCGCCACCGACGCTTGATGAGTACGAGTCGGCCCTGCGCGAACGGCTTGTTGTAAACAGCGCCACTTCAGTCAACATAGGTGGCTTGTCGGCGCGTGCATACGAAGTAACCCTCGATGACCGGCATGGCCAGTCATGTGAATCGTTCGGTTGGTTCACGCCCGGTGCCCAGTGTGAGAAGGTCTTCACAACAAGTCAATACCAGTGGTACCAGGCCAGTGACACCGCTGACCTGATGTATTACCTCCCCGAAGCAGGAATGCTGATCATGCTCACACCGTGGCCAGGGGTGGCTCACGATGCGCTGTTGCATGAAGTAGGGCCGATCCTCGAGAACCTCACTGTCGTGCCGGTCTCCTGACGCGCTGAGTCGCCGCCCTGACACCGATTGGGGTCCGGAGACTAGGAGACACTTTGGGCGGCGAGGTCGACGAGTTCTTGGAACTGCGCGTCGCTCAGCGCCCCGTCTACGCGAACGATGACTCGGTTGAAAGTGTCGAGCACCACCCATGAGGGCACCGGGTTCATGCCGAAGGCACCGGCGATGTCGCCGTCGGGGTCACTGAACGCGGGGAACGGCCAGGACACCTCGTCGAACCAGGCACTCGGTGGGTAGTTGCCCCGCGATGGGTCCTCGAACGTGGACACCGCGTGCACCTCGACCATGTCGGGCAGGGGCGTGTTGGCCAGCTGTGCAGCCAGTCGCGGGAGCTCTGCTTGGCAGACCGGACACCAGTGGGCAAAGAATGCCACGATGCGGGCCGGATCGTTTGGGCCTCCGCCGCTGCCGACGACGTGACGTTGCCCGTCGAAGTCTTCGGTGACAAAGAGTGGGGCACGTTCACCGACGGCAGGGTCTGAGGCAGTGTTGGAGTACAGCGGAAGGCTCGGGCCGTTGAACTCAATAGCGGCCTTGGGTTCCGCGTCGTCGTCGCCACTGCCAACAGCGAATGCAATGACCAACGCGAACAGGACGATCACCACGCCGCCACCCATGAGGAGGAGCCGGTTGCGGCGCGTGCTGGTTTCGGCCTCGATAGCGCGTTGTTGTGCGCGCGTTCCAGCAGGCTTTCGGTGGGGGCGGTTGCTCATAGTCCCAGGGTGCTATGGGGTCGAAGCATTAACTAAGGGCGAAGGTCCCGCCGACGCTCCCGGCCGTCGGTGGCTCATGTCACTGGTCCTGCCCGGTCTCGCGGACAATCACTAGCCGGTCATCGGGCTGAATAGCTGCACGCGAGACCTCCCCTTGGGGCAGCCGGCGCCCATCGCGAACGATGCCCACGAGGGTGCTGCGTTGATCGAAGTCGCTGGCCGAACACTCGACGAGCTCTAGCCCGCTCCCAGCATCGGTGAGGTCGTCAAGCACCTCCTTTGCCTGGGGAGATTCCAAGGCGATGCCGAGCATGCGGCCAACAGCGCGGGTGGAGTCGATGACTTGGTCGGCTCCGCCCTGCCGCAGGAGGTGCAGGTTTTCTTGCTGACGCCCGCCGGCCACGATGGTGGCTGTGGCGTTGAGTTCGCGTGCGGTCAGTGTGACCAAGACTGCAGTGTCGTCGCGATTCGGGGTGACAATGACGCCACTCGCGCGATCGATCATTGCTTCACGCAGCACGGCCGTCGACGAGGCGTCGCCGAGCACGGCAACGTATCCGAGGTCGTTGGCGTACTTGATGGCGTCGGGTTCAGTGTCGACAACAACGATCGAGTCGACGGTCCGGCCCCTTGATCGAAGGTCAGCGGCCGCGCTGCGTCCGGTCGCTCCAAAGCCGCAAATGATGATGTGGTCGTCCACCTGGTTCCTCCATCGGTTCGTGCGCAGGACCTGGCGTGTCTGGTCGGTGAGTACTTCCACGGTGGTGCCGACGACCAGAATCAAGAACACGATCCGGGCGGGGGTGATCAACAATACTGTTGCTAGCCGGGTGCCTGTGGTTACTGCGGTGATGTCGCCGTATCCGGTTGTGGTGACGGTGACCGACGCGTAGTACAGAGCGTCGATAAAGCCAATGGGATCCCCGGTTACGTCGGTGTATCCGGACCTGCCCAACAAAACCACGAGCGCAATAAACAACACCAGGCCCAGGGCAAAGGCAATGCGTCGCGTTATGGCAGCAAGCGGGGGCCTCGTGCCAGAAGGGACATTGATGCCCGCGGGATTTGGGCTCGATGTTGACTTCATCACGCATGCATCCTGGCATCCAACGTGCCCGCGGGTTGGTGACCCCAGAGCCGCTTTGGCTTATGCGCGTGCGTTGAGCACTTCTTGCAGCATCTCTTTGATGCCTTCGGGCAAGAAGGTTTCGAAAGGTGTTTCGTCTGCTTCGGCCAAGTCGGCGATGGCGACAACGATCTCTTGAGGGTCGGCCTGGTTCTCCATGACCTGTTTGAGAAACGCGTGGGAGGCCTTTGCTGGCTCGTCATCGTCCTCAAGGTACGGTTCGATGCCGTCGACCATGGCGTCGTTGAAGCCGGTGAGGTACGGGCCCGGGTTGATCTTGGTGACATCGATGCCATAGGGGGCGAGTTCCTCGCGTAGCGCGGTGCTGAGCGCCTCGACCGCGTGTTTGGTCATGGCATACGGGGCCGACATGGCGCCCGACATCACACCGGCAATAGACGAGACATTGATAATGCGCCCAGACCCGCGTTCTTTCATTCCGGGGATGACGGCCTGACACATGGACAACATGCCAAACACGTTGACATCAAATGTCTTCTGGACTTCCTGGAGAGGAACGTTGCTGAGTGGAGCCATGAGGCCGCGGCCGGCGTTGTTGACCAGAACGTCGATGTCCATGGCGGCAACGTTTGCGATGTCTTCGGCTTGGGTGACGTCGAGCTTCATGGTGTTGAGCCCCTCATGGGCCGCCGCCATCTCGTCGGCTTCGGCCTGGGTCAGCGTCGCCGCAGTGACCTCGTGGCCTCGTTTGAGCAGCTCTAAGGCTGTTCCTTTGCCAAAACCCGAACCCGCACCAGTAATCAGTACCTTTGCCATGGTGCGAGGCTAGTGCATGCGCTCCGGCGAAATTGCGTGCGTGGGCAACGGGCAGCTTCGAGACTGCCCCGACCCGGCGGACGGGCGTAGACAGCGCGGCGCTGGCGCGTCTCGGTTGGCCAACTACGCTAGGCAGCTCATGCGGACCCCTCACTCACTGGGGGCGCTTTGGCTGGCCTAGGTTCTCGCGGTCCAGACCTCGGCGCCGCCTTGTCATCGCTTCAGATCCCCGACTACCGCCGACTGTGGTGGGCCGGGGTCTTTTCTTTCATGTCCGTGCAAGGCCAGTTTGTGCTTCGCGGACTGCTGGCGTGGGACCTCACTGAAAGCGAAGGCGCTCTCGGACTGGTGTATTTGGTGTTCGGCCTCACCATGTTGGTCTGCATACCCGTCGGGGGCGTCGTAGCCGACCGGTTCGCCAAACGAACGGTGCTGTTGTGGAGCCAAAGCCTCATCACCGTCGCCGCCGTGTTGATGGCCGTGGTGGTGCTCACTGACGTGGTCACGTTCTGGATGTTGTTGGTGGCATCGATGTGCCAGGGCCTTGCGTTTGCTTTCTACGGCCCCGCTCGGGTGGCCATGTCAGCAGAACTCGTGGGGCGCGACCATCTAGGGAACGCCATCACGTTGTCGCTGCTCAGCATGAACGGCACCCGAGTCTTTGCTCCCGCGTTGGCAGGGTTCCTGGCGGGCATCGCGTTTGTGGGCATCGGGGGCGCATACGTTCTGTCGTCGGCGATGGCATTCATGTCCCTCACCCAGATCTACCGCCTACCCCATGCCGAGCCATCCGAGGCCGCGTCGCGTCACCCGCTCGCCGAAATCGCCGATGGGGTCCGCTATGTGAACTCTGACAAACATCTTCGGCGACTGGTGGTGTCGTCGTTCTTTGTCATTATGTTTGGGTTCAACTACGTCGCGTTCATCCCGGCTTTGGTTGAAGGCCTTTTTGGCCTCAGCGAGGCCTACGTAGGGCTGGTGTCATCGGCCAGCGCCATCGGCGCAGTCGCCGTGTCGTTGCCACTGGCAGCCAAGGCCGACGGTCCCGGCGGCCAACGCATCATGGTCATCTCCGGCGTTGGTTTTGGAGTTGGTGTGATCCTGTTGGGGTTGGCGCCGACCATATGGATCTCGTTCCTCGTGGTTGTTGGCATTGGGGGCTGCACGACGGCTTTCCAGTCGCTGTCGTCCACCTTGGCGCTGACGGTCTCGCGTGGCGAGATGCAAGGCCGGGTGCAGTCGTTGATGCAGCTCTCCTTTGCCGGGTTCGGCATAGCGGCTGCACCATTGGGTGCGCTCGCCGAGGTGATCGGCCTACGCCAAGCCTTGGTCATCATGGGGTCCGTGGCCGCGCTGGCGACGTTGGTGTTCGCTTTTGCCGAGCACAACGCACCACAGCACCGCGAGGTGGCTTTGTGAGCCTCGCCGCACGGCGACGTATGCCGTCCTGCGCGGCGGCGACCTCGATCCCTTAAAGGCGGTTCCACCCGCAGCCAAATCTGCTTCAGCGGAACCCCGTCGTGGCGGACGTTGGTAGGGCGTCTAGCGGCCGAGCCCGGCGCCTTTCCAAATGAGGGCGACAAATGCCGCTTGGAACGGAAGCCGGATCCAGTTCCGGGCGTCGGGGACCTCGCCGACGTAGCGCTGGTAGACCCCGTCGTCGTCTTTGCGCACGTCGACGCCGTTCATAGCCATGTCGATGTTGGCCGGAAACACTGCTGCGGTGAGGCCCAGCAAACCCCAACCCGAGGCCTTGCGGGTTTTGGGGTGGAGCAGCCCGAGGCCTAGGGCGATCTCCGCGGCACCAGATGCCTGGTTGGCCAGCGTCTTGTCGGGGAACCAATCGGGGACGATGGCTTCGAAGAAGTCGGGCTGTTTGAAATGGGCCAGGCCAGCGCCAGCAAATGATGCAGCGGCCCATGCAGTTGAGAGCTTCATGTGCTGAGTCTAAGCACCAGCGAGCATGCGGGTTGGGCTGGGGGGCGACGGCGCTCAGACACAGCGGTTCACGAGCGACCCCACCCCGCCAACGGTTGTCACCAGTTCGTCACCAGGTTGGAGAAACCGTCCGTCAGTTGCGCCTACGCCCTCGGGGGTGCCGGTGAAGATGAGGTCGCCTGGCGCCAGTGTAAGCACACCAGAGAGGTACTCGATCAGCTGGGGAACTGAGAAGATGAGGCTGGCAGTGGTGGCCTGTTGACGGACTTCTCCGTTGACGGTGCAGCTGACCTCGATGTTGTCGAGGTGTTCGAAGCTGTCGGTCGAGACCATGACGGGACCGATGGGCCCGAAGTTGTCGCGTGACTTGCCAAGGTCGAAGTGTGGTGGTTTCGCAGCGAACTGCAGCCGTCGATCCGAGATGTCTTGGCCAGCCGTGATGCCCGCGACGTAGTCCCATGCGTCTGCGGCGGTGACATTGGTGGCTGGCT
>JAUIIS010000247.1 GCA_030431575.1 Acidimicrobiia bacterium
CTGTCCATGAGCGCCCGATACTCCTGAAGGCAGGCAACGACACGACCCATCGCCGCATCTGAGATCTCGCCGCTTTGCGCGACACCCTCGGCCATTCTGGTGATGGTCATACGACGCTCGACAGCTGCGACACCATCGTTGGCGATCTTGGCAATCAACAGCCGTGTTGAGTTGGAGCCACAATCGATGGCTGCCACAAGCTTGGGCTCCATGCTCATGTTTGCTCCTCGGCGTCGGTGCGTGCAGATGCTGCCGCCTGATCGAGACGATCTTGCACCCACTGGCCCACTGGGTCGTCTCCCCCAGCCAGATAGAACGCGTAGTGAGCGTGAAGACACTTAAGCCCTCGACGGGTGCCGCCCACCCCACCAGTAGGCCGAGGGCCCTCGTAGGTAGGGGCGATGTCAGCGTCGCGTTCGGCCGCATAGCGATCGTGGGTGGCCTTAACAACTTCTGGCGGCAGGGCTTGCTCGGCCTCGCCTACCGCTCCAGAGGACTCCAGTCGGCTGACCACAAGGCGGTCGTGGGCCCCCACTAGCCAGTAGCGGGTGGGCATTGGGGTTCCGTCGTTTAAGAATGGAGGGTTCTTGATGACGCGTGGCACCCCAGCGTGGTCTCGGACCACAACCTCAAAGTCGGCCTGTGGGGCGCGGCCCAACAACTCGGCAACTTGGGCGATATCTGCATCAGTGGCCACCGGGGCGCGCAGCGTTTGTAATGTCCGAAGCCGGTGTGGCTAGTCGCCGCGCAGCATGCGGCGAAGCACGATGAGCACAAACAAGATGCCCACGGGCAGCGCAGCACGCTTAAGAACCGGGGTACCAGCAACCTCGAGGAGATCTACAGCTTCCGGCTCGGGCGAGTCGATCTTGCGCACTGCGGGTGTCTCGGCTGCTTCAGCGGCAGGCGCAGTGGCCTCGGGCGCTTCGGATGCGGCCGGACCCTCTTCGAGCAGCGTTTCGAGGTTGTCTGCGAATTGACCCATCAGCTTGGTGGACACGTCAGCAATGGCACCGCGCCCAAACTGGGCCACCTTGCCGGTGATGGTGAGATCGGTGTGGACGTTGACGCCGGTGACGGTGTCGGACTTCGGGTCGAGCGTCGCGGTAATGAGTGCGCTGGCGTTACCCGCGCCTCGGGTATCTCGGCCATCGCCCTTGATGACGACCTTCCAGTTATCTTTGTCGGTTTCTTCGAAGGTGGCCTTGCCCTTGTACTGCGCGGTGATAGGGCCAACCTTCACCTTGACAATGCCGCGGTACTCCTCGCCTTCGATCTCTTGAAGCTGCGCACCCGGCAGGCACGGCGCAATGCGCTCTACGTCGTTGAATGCCGCCCAGACCTCTTCTACGGGGGCATTCACTTCGATGTCGTTATTTAGCTCCATCGGCTTAAGTCACCTCGGGTATCAATGTCGATCGATTCGCCCTCGCAGGCTACCTCCGTTACGACGTCGGGCCGCAACCGCATCAGCGATCGCGCTCCTTCGTCGCCGCTGAGGGGCAGCAAGGACCAGAGTTCCTCAGTCACCTTGACTGGTGGGAAGCGCTTACCTGAGAAGGTCGCAGTCACCAAAGCTCCATCGGCTTCGCGGACTGTGCGCCAGGCTTGGGTGGTCACCAGTGGCATATCGCCCAGGCCAACCACGATTGCGGTGTGGCCGTCGTTGGCCGCCACTGCACAGGCGGCTCGCAGCGACGTGGCCTGGCCATCGGCAAAATTGTGGTTCTCCACAATGGTGACACCTTCGGGTACCGCATCGGTGATGTCGACCGCACCGGTGACCACGTACACGTCATCGAAACCTGCGTTGAGCGCAGCCTCCAATGCCCATTGGACCACCGGCTTACCTCGGAACGGCGCCAACAACTTGTGGGTTTCGCCCTCGTAGCGAGATCCGAATCCCGCGGCCAAAATGACCGCAGCAACCGACTCTGGCTTGTGTGGGTTTTCAGAGGAGTAACCATCGACTTCAGACACGCCGCTCAGTGTGCCCACTTCGACCGCCGACCACACCACTTGACGCCAGGTTGTTTCTCCTTGTCGTGCTGGCTTTAGTCAATGTGGTGGCCCAGGTGCGGCATCAGCCGATTGTCGGTGCAAAGCGTCGCCCTGCTGGACCAGCCTCCTAGGGTGAGTCCATGAGCGAGCACGAGCCACCCACCCCCGACGAGTCCGTCACACCGTCGGTAACGCCGCAAGACTTCGGTGTGCCCGACGCTCCCGGCGGCATGGTCGTCAACATGTTGCTCTGCGACGCTGCTCAAGCTCAAGGGGGTCGGCTCTCGTTGTTGGGCGGTGGTCTGGCCATGGTTGGCCCAAAACCGCAGCCAATGGCGGTAGCCATCCACATCACCATCCCATGGGACCGTGCCAACGTTCGCCATAGCTGGAAGCTCGACCTCATCGATCAAGACGGCCGGCCCGTAGCCATGAAAGACCGGGCGCTCAGCGCTGGCGGCCACTTCGAAGCCGGGAGACCCGCTGGTCTGCGGCCAGGCTCTCCCCTGTTCGTGGCCTTGGCCATCAACCTGGCACCCATTCCCCTACCGCCGGGTCAGGCGTACCAGTTCCGCTTCAGCATTGAAGGCCAGTCCAAACCCGAATGGGCGGTGCGGTTCCTCACCAAGCCGCTACAAAACACGTAGTAGCGCCTCGGCCACTCCCCGCGCCCGCTGGCTGGGCGTTATTCACTGGCGCCACACCCGACGATCGACTGGACTAGAGCGATGTCTGCGCTCGCGCTAGAACAAGCGTCACGCGGTCACTGGGGAGCACTCGCTGGGTTGCTGGCGCCTTTCCGGAGACGCGTCCTGGGCCTTGGGGCCCTTGCCGCGCTCCGCGCCGCAATTCCCCTCGCCGGTCCACTGATCATGCGGGCGTTTATCGATGGGGCTGTGGCTGGCGACACCACTACAACCCTGCTCTGGTATGCATCGGCGTACGTAGCCATGGCCATCGTCTCCCAACTGCTTGCCGTCGTCGTGTTGTGGGCAGCAACGGCGCTGGCCTGGAAGGTCACCGACACGGCTCGCGTAGAGCTCACCGACCACCTGCTGCGCCACGATCTGTCCTTCCACAACCGCCACACCGCTGGCGAGCTGGTGGAACGAGTCGACGGCGACCTCACCGCTGTCAGCGAGGACCTCGCAGCCTTTGCCATCGTGCTGTTGAAGGTCATTTTCACTGTTGGCGGCATGCTCATCATTGTCAGCATCCTCGACTGGCGCGTCGGCATCGGCCTTGCGCTCTACGTCGCATTTGCTGTGGGGATGGCCTTCGTTGTCAAAGACCTCGCCGTGGCAGACTCTGCCCGCGAGCGGGGCACCATGGCGCGCCTGTATGGCGGCATCGAGGAACGACTCGTGGGCTTGGAAGACCTCCGTGCCAACGGTGCTGGACCTCACGCCATGCGCCGATTCGAGCAAGACGCCGACTCGGCCAAGGATGCTGCGATCAGCCGAGAACGTTCCATCGTGTGGCTATGGCATGCCACGTCGGGTGCCATAGGCATTGGGGCAGTGGCGGCGTTGGCGGTGGGGGCAACCGGCACCACTATGGGCTGGCTCAGCATCGGCACCGCCTTCCTGTTGTTCCAATACACCCAGCTTCTCGAGATCCCGCTCGACGAGATGGCCGAACAGCTTCAGGAGGTCCAGAAAGCCGCAGGCGGGATCTCCCGCGTTAGCGAACTCCTCAGCGACCAACCCCTAGACCCACCCGCTACGGGACCGCAGATACCCCGCGGCCCCGTTGAGCTGCGCTACCAAGACGTGCACTTCTCCTATGGCGACGAACCTGTGCTTCAGGGTGTCGACCTCGTGGTCCCGGCTGGGTCGAGCGTTGGCCTGGTGGGAGCAACCGGCGGCGGCAAGTCAACACTTGGACGCCTCACCACACGGCTCCTCGCCCCCACCGCTGGGACCATCCAGCTCGCCGGCATCGATCTCGCCAGCGTGGGCGAAAGCGACCTCCGGGCCACCATTGGGGTGGTCCCCCAAGACGTCGAGATCTTCAGCTCGACCGTGCGCGACAACGTGTCATTGTTCGACCCCACGGTCAGCGACGCCGCAGTCATCGACGCGCTGGAACAAGTTGGCCTCGCGTCAAAGCTCCTAGGCGGCACCGATCCACTGGAACAACAACTGGCGGGCGAGGGCGGCGGCCTGTCCGCAGGCGAAGCACAGCTTCTGGCGCTGTCTCGCGTGTTCCTACGGGACCCAGGGATCGTTCTGTTGGACGAGGCTACATCGCGGGTTGATCCCGACACCGAACAACTGGTCCTCGACGCCATCGACCGACTCCTCCACCAGCGCACCGCCGTGGTGATTGCTCACCGGATGGCAACACTGGAGCGTGTTAGCCACATTGCGGTCCTGCAGGGCGGCCAGATTGCAGAACAGGGCCCCAGAGCAGACCTTTTGGCTCAGCAGGGCACCTATGCCCGCCTGGTCGCGCTGACCGCGAAGACTGAGGATGCGCCATGACTGCAGCCGGTATCGACACCTGGGGCATGTCCTGGAAAACCATGCGCAAGCGGCCCTTCTCGTTCTTCTTTGGCGGGGGCGCATGGTCCATCTTCTTTGTGATGCCCCTGTTCCTCGGGCTGCTACTGAAAGCCGTCTTCGATGGCATAAGCGACGAGCGCACCGCCAGATACTTCTGGATCGTCATCGGCGCGTATGCGGGCGTTGCCATCGCCCGGCGCACCATCGTGCACTTCGGGGCGCTCCTCTGGGCCCGGTTCTGGTCGGTGTCCGAACTCATATTGCGCGGCGGCATGCTGCGAGGCCAGGTAAGTAGCGGCGGCCGGCACGCCGGACGACCCGTCGAACACGCGGGCGCGGCGATGACCCGATTCCGTGACGACCCCCAAGACGTGGTGCGCTTCATTGACTCGTGGGTAGACATCGCGGGTGCACTCGCCTTTGGCGGCGTTGCCATAGCAGTCATGGCATCCATCGACGTTTGGCTAACGGTTGTGGTCATGTTGCCTGTTGCTGCCATAGCGCTGACAACCCGAGTCTTAGGCCACTGGGTCACCAGCGCGCACCGGCGCCACCTCGAGAAGACTTCGCACCTCACCGCGGGCCTACGAGACGTCTTCGCGGCCCATAACACCATCCGCCTCTACGACCGTCGCCAAGACGCGACCGCCGAGGTTGGGCGCCGGGCCGCCGAGCGATCCAAAGCCGCCATTGTTGACCACATTTTGAGCGACTCCATTCGGGCCATCTCCTTGTCGCTCACCGAGGTGGCGGTAGGCATTATGTTGCTGGTGGTCGCCAGCGACCTGCGCAACGGCGCATTCAGCGTTGGTGACCTGGCACTGTTTACCGCCTACCTGGGCTACATCTCGTTCCTGCCCAGAATGACCGGTCACCTCCTCACCCGGCGACGCCAGACCGAAGTGGCCTTCGACCG
>JAUIIS010000248.1 GCA_030431575.1 Acidimicrobiia bacterium
CGGTGGCGTCTGGGAGCTTGAGGACGCCCACGGCCCAGGAGTGGGCTCAGTGGCCATGCGCGCCGAAATGGAGGAAGGCTTCGCCCAGGGCTTCCGGAATTCGTTCGCAAGGCTGGGCCTTCCCCTATCGCACATCGAGGTGCGGCACATCAACGACTGGCAGTACACCAGCGTGTTCGTCCACGAGGCTCCGCGGAGCGCAGGCAAACCACCTCCTGACATCATCTTGAAGGCGCTGACTCGACTGCATCCCAAGTCCCGAGCCAGGACCAAGGTTGCTGCCAACGCGTGCGCAAACCGAGTCGCCCAAGGGTTTGCGCAAGAATGGGCCGCGACCCGGCAAGCGTGGATCGATAGGATCCTTACCCACCAACGCGTCGATCTGTCTGCGCTCGACAATCAAGCGCTCGCAACCCACCTCGAAGCGAGTGTCCAGCTTTGTGCGGACGGCTTCCAGCGACACTTCGAACTCGTTGCTGGCGCCATCCCATTGGGCGAGTGGTTCGTAAAGACAGCGCAATGGGGACTACCAGCGGCCGATGTGCGTCACGCTGTCATGTACGGCACACCAGTGCACCACGAATCTGCGCTACGGCTTGCCCGGCTTCGAGAGGCCCTCGGAGACACCGCTCCAGACTCGCTGGGAGCGATCCGCGCCGTCAGCGACGATGCTTCGGCAGCACTCGACGACTACCTCGACCACCACGGCTACTGGCTTGCAGAAGACCGGATCGCAGCCCCGCTCCTTGTCCACTTCCCCAGTGCCATCATCCAATCCATCCAGACGGCGCAACACCCCGGTGATATCCCGCCCATCTCGGCAAGAGTTGCGGCGCTGCGCGACCAAGTCCCAGCCGACCAGCACGAAGAGTTCGACCGGCTGGCTACTGATGCACACGAGGCATACAAGATGCTGGACGACAACTCCGGCATCCTCGCCGCATGGGCCGGCGGGGTCGCGGCGCGAGACCTACGAAAGGCCGCCGATCGCCTCGTCGAAACCGGGCAGCTGGCCAACACCGAGCAGGTGTGGGTGCTGACGTCCCAACAGGTTATCGACCTGCTCCGAGGCGCAAGCTCCCCCAGCCTCGAGGCTATCGAGACAGCCTTTGCTCGTTGGCAAGCCAACGCCAGGCTCGAACCTCCACGTCACCTGAACGGAACGCCATCGCCCCCGCCGGACCCGTCCATCTTCCCCGACCCAGTCGCCGGGCTGGTGGCAGCCGTGGGCGCCTTCCTCAATGACAAGTTCAACGGGGCAGGATCAACCATAGGCATCGGTGACCACCAAGTCACCGGGCGCGCCGTCGTTGTGGACGCGCCAAGCGAGGCGTTGGAACGAATCCAACCTGGCGACATCCTCGTCACCACCGCAACAACACCGGCGTACAACGCCATCTTGGGAATCGTTGGCGGAATCGTTGTGAGCACCGGGGGTCCAAGCTCCCACGCCGCAGTCGTCGCCAGGGAAATGGGTACCCCCGCAATCGTGGGCTATCCGGACGCCACGACGGCTATTAGCGATGGCTCGACCATCACCCTGGACCCCCGCACAGCCACAATAACCACCGTCAAGGGATAGCCCGCCCAGTTCGACGCCGACCTGCGCTGAGGCTGTTGGTCGCGGCTTGCTGCGCACCGTTGGCCGCCTTCGTGCGAAGATTGCCGAAATGACCGGGCGAGGAGATCGCGTGACTGATCGTGTTGCAAGCGTAACCGGAGGAGCGACCGGCGTGGGAGCCGCCGTAGTTGATCAGCTACTCGCCCAAGACGTCACTGTCTATGTCCTCGATGTGGCCGAGGTAACCCCTCGACCCGGAGTCCACGCAGTGCGCTGCGACTTAGCCGAGCAGGGATCAATCGATGCCGCTGTCTCGGCGCTGCCCGACCGTATCGACGCGCACGTCAACGTGGCAGGCGTGGCCGGGCCAACCCCAGCCGACTTGGTGTTGCGCGTCAACTTCCTTGGCATGCGCCACCTCAGCGAATCGCTGTTCGACCGGATCACCGCTGGCGGCAGCGTAGTGAACGTGTCCTCGGGAGCCGGGCGGCAGTGGGAACGACGGCGCAAAGTAGTCGAGCCCATGGTGGACACGGCCAGCTTCGACGAAGGCATGGCATGGGCTACCGAGAACGAAGGCCGGTGGGCCAGAGATCCCTACACGTTCTCCAAGCAATGCGTGACGCTGTGGACACTCAAGGCTGCCCAACGCGGCGCCGGGGGTGCGGTGCGCATAAACGCCGTCAGTCCAGGGTCGGTGAACACACAGCTCACGCCGTCGTTCCGCCAACAGATGGGCGACGACTACACCGATTGGCTCAACAGCGCCACCGACCGGGCCGCTAGCCCGGCCGAGATCGCCGAACCCATCGTCTGGTTAGCCGTTGGCGATTGCAGCTGGGTAAACGGCGCCGACCTGCTAGTTGACCGAGGCCTCGAGGCCGGGATGGTCAGTGGCTGGATCGACGTCGCAGAGGCACCCGGCCGTTAGCGCACTCGGGCGGGCCCACCCCGATCGCTGGGGCACCGTTGACCACACCGAGTCAGCCAACTTCTTCATCTGAGCTTCGTGAGCGCAACTATGGTGTGGCGATGTCAGAAACGATTCGGGTTGGTCATCTATCGGACACGCACTTCCTTGAGGCCGAACAAACACCCGAGGGCGGGCACGCCTACGACACGGCCGAAGCCTTCGATGAGGTGCTTAACCATTTGGGCGACCACGACCATCTGGATCTGGTGGTTGTCACAGGCGACATCGCCGACCACGGGCGCCCGGAACAGTACGACATCGCTATCCAAGCGTTCGCACAGTTCAATGTTCCCGTCACGGTGTGCCCCGGCAACCACGACTTCGACAATCCTTTCCGTTCACGCGTGAACGCTCCAGGGATCGACACGCCTCGCGTCATTGAGGCTGGAGCCTGGGCTTTCCTCTTTGTGGACTCCAACGCCGGCATGATGGTGGCCAGCGACGACGGCACACTGGTTGACCCTCCCGGCGAAGAACGGCTCCACACCAATGGCTCACTCGGCGCCCTCGAAGCCGAATGGGTCCGCCAGGCGTGCCAAGACACCGACGCCGAACACGTTTTTGTGTGGCTCCATCACCCACCTGGCGTGGATATTCCGCTTTCAGCCGACCCGGCTTATGCGGCCGAATGGGAAGCCGTGCTGGGCGACCTTCACCAAGTCCGCGGCTTCGGAGGCGGACACACCCACGTACCCACCGAGTACAGCTTTGTGGACAGGCCAGTGTTCGTGGCCCCATCGCTTAAGAACAACTTCGATCTCGAGGCCCAGACGTGGCTCCCACCCGGCTACCGCACCTACGACTTCGGTGCCGACGGATCCATCTCCAGCGAGCTACACCTCGTCGACGACGACCGATGGCCCCGTCGCCCTCTAGGTCGCGCCATCGCAGCGCTGTTTGCGGGCGAACTTACCTACGAACAGCTCGCCGAAATCGTGGCCCGGCGATCCGCCTCACCCGACTGAACCTGACCCACAGGCAGCCTCAGGAACGCACGCGAAGAACCTCTTGTGGGTCGAAGTACTCCACCCAGTGCGTAATGCACCCGTCCACCACCGTGAACAGCCAGCAATAGCTGTTCTTGTACGGCACGTCGTCGCCCCGCACGCCCTCTGAACGACAAATCAACACGACCGGTCCCCCGTTGGTCTCGTAGGCGACTCGGTCCAAGAAGCTCAGGGACTTCATGCGCAGGCGGGCATCACCAAAACGCACACCAACTGCGTCGGCCCCGGCGAATCGTTTCGGCGTGCCATCGGGAGCGAACGGCGTCTCGGCCACCACGTCGTCGCTCAGCAGGGCCCGCCAATCCTCGATACGCCCCTCGGCCAAACTGTCCAAGAACTCGTGCACCAACTCAACGTCACTCATGTCGCCAACCTAGCTCCACGGCGCACACCGAGCCCGAGCACAACGACTCCAGACTATTGCGGGCCTCGGATAAGCCGTCCAGGCAGCTCGCCGGTGAACGTGTCATTGCTAACCGTCTGCACCCCGGCCACGAACGTGGCCACATAGCCGTCGGCCTTTTGGACCAGCCGTCTCGCCCCACCGGGTAGGTCATAGGCCATGCGAGGCGGGCCAAAGGTCAAACGGTCGTAGTCGATGAGGTTCAGGTCGGCTCGGTGCCCGGGGGCCACGAGCCCTCGGTCGGTGAGCCCATACAGCTCTGCTGTTTGACGGGTCTGGCGATGCACAATGAGTTCGAGCGGCAACGTCGGGCCACGACGTCGATCCCGTGTCCAGTGCGTCAGCATGAATGTGGGGGTGCCGCCGTCGCAAATGACCCGGCAGTGCGCACCGGCGTCGGCCAGGCCCATACGGGTCGAGGGGTGCTGGTGCGCTTCGTACTGGAACGACAGGTCGCCATATGCATAGTTGAAGAACGGCGTGAGGATCATGCCGTGCCCGTCGTGGGCACACAGTTGGTCGACAATGAGGTCCATCGGGTGCAACCCGCTGCGCTGAGCCACTGCGGCGATGGACTCGCCGGCCTCGGGCTCGTAGTCGATGTCGCCGTCCTCGACCGCCCACCAGCGATGCACCGAATCCAAGACAACCTGTCGGAACAGGCCGTCATCGTCGGGCTCGGCCCGCAAGGCCTCACGGAGTGCAGGGTCGCGCAACGCCGCTACCCGTTCAGGCAACGGCAGGTCACGTACCGGCCCATACGCCGGATGGAAGTCCAACGGGTTGAAGCTCCCCTCCAAACACATGAGGAGCCCCACAACGCGCCCGGCAACCTGCGCCACGATTGGGATGTTGTCGGCCCGGGCCTCGTCACGCAAGCCCAGGACCTCGCGCCAAAGGTCCGGGGCGCTGTCTGGCTGATTGAGGTTCACGCTCACCGTGCGACCGGTTCGACGGGCGAGCTCGCGCATCCAAGGCCACTCGGCCGTGGGAACGTCGGCATGCTCAGGGGCGAACTGGAACACGCCATGGCCAACCCGCGCCAGCGCGTCGGCGATGCCTAACAGCTCGTCGGCATCGGCAGTGGTACCAGGCACCAACTCGCCACTGAGCGAACGATGAAGTGGAGTTCGAGAGGTCGAGAACCCGAGAGCGCCAGACCGCAGTGCTGACTCGACAATCTTGGACATCGCGGCAATGTCCTCGGCGGTCGCTGGCTCGTTGGCAGCACCGCGGTCGCCCATGATGTAACCGCGCACCGGGCCATGGGCGATCTGGGCCCCGATATCGATCGCGTAATGGCGGGCGTCGAGTGCGTCCATGAACTGCTCGAAGCTCTCCCACTCCCAGGTGATGCCTTCAGTCATGGCCGAACCCGGGATGTCTTCGACACCTTCCATGAGCTCAATCAGCCACTCGTGACGATCGGGGGCTGCGGGTGCGAAGCCCACGCCGCAGTTCCCCATAAC
>JAUIIS010000013.1 GCA_030431575.1 Acidimicrobiia bacterium
GACTTTGGCACCATTCACGCCCGACGCCTCGTTGTTGGTTAGCACCGTCTCTACTTCGTCGGCGACGACGCCATAGGCGTTGGCGAAGCCAAGGTGAACGGCGTTTTCCACGAGGTCGCCGTTGGGTAGGCGCCATGGCGCGCGTAGCGACGTGATGTCGGTGACAATGTCGGCCGTCTCGTCGAACTCGGTGCCCCGGAAGGCCACCACTAGGTCACGAGTCTGAACGTTCTGGGCGATAAGGACTTCGGTGTCGGCAATGCCGGGGAAGCTGCCCCGAAACGCCTTGATGGGGTGCCAACAGCTCATGTTCTCTTCGAACGGAATGATCACCGGGCCGAGGTCATCGAGGCGGTCCTCGTCTGCAAAGGGAGTGCCGGGCATGATCTCGTAGGCCTGTGACGCAACGCCGTACATGACCCGGGCAGTTGCGGTTGAGTACGAGCTGCCGTTGCCCGTTTGGCACTCGGGGTCGACGTTGGCCTGCGGATCGATGTCAATGGCACCGGCATCTTGTGATTCACAACCAGCAATGCTGGCAGCGACCTTGTCCACACAGATGTCGAAGCCGGCGTTGCCTCGCAGGTTGTCGCGGCGCCCGCTCCCGCCAAGCACGGTGTCATCACCAGCGTTGCCGGCCACCCAGTCGTTGCCTTTGTTTCCTTCGACGCGGTCGTTGCCCTTGCGGCCGTAGACCTTGTCGCCGCCGGAGCCGCCGTGGAGGACGTCGTCGGCTGCACCGCCATAGATGCGATCCTTACCTTTACCGCCGTAGATGAGGTCGCTGCCGCCGCCTCCTCGAATCACGTCCTTGCCAGCATTGCCACAAATGGTGTCGTTGCCGCCAATGCCGCGTATGACGTCGTCTCCGCCGAGGCCAACAATGACATCGGGGCCGGGCGTTCCACGGAGTACGTCTGGGCCGCTGGTCCCCACAATGGTTGCGACCTGGCCAGCACAGAGTTTTGGCGCAGCGCTAGCCGTAGACGGTTGCGTCACGAGCAGCAGCGCAGCCACCAAGCTGAGTATCAAGACACGGCAGACAAAGCGATGCAGTTTCGTGGGCATTACACCAGCTTGGCCCATTCTCGTGGGCGTCGGAACCGTGGAGCCCTTACCTTGCGGGTAGGGATACCCCTACCCCCTATTGGCCGCGGTGATGAACCAACCGTGGGGCGCCAAGAGCAGCGGGACTGTCAGACCCGTGTGTGATACTGAGCCGCATGGCATTTGGTCAACAGTCGGGTCCGCCCGCATCGCATCGTCAGGTCAGCCAACTCATGGAGTTGCTCAACAACGCAGGCCACACAGATTTTAGGGACGCCCGCGGCCCTATGGGGTTCACGCAGCGTCAAGCCGGTGGCAAGTTCACCCAGAGCGAGGCCGAGGCTTTCATTCAACAGCTCGAACAAGAAGAAGAGGCCGCTAGCGAAAGCAATGCTCCCCCACCCATGCCAGCTGCCCGGCTCACCAAGGCAGAACAGGCACTACGCAAGATGCCAAGCGAGCAACTTGCGGCCGAGCTGCAACGCCGCGGCTGGATTGTTGCCGAGCCTTAACCGGCGGACACTGGCCTTGGTCTGTAGCGCCGATGTTTCAGCTGGCCTCGAACCGCAGCCCGATGCTTCCGAACTCAATGAGATCGCCGTCGTTTAAGACACGTTCGCCCACGCGTTGCCCATTGACCAGCGATCCGTTGGTCGATTGCAGGTCGACCAACATGAACCCCGTCCCATAGGGCCTGACTTCGGCGTGATTGCGGCTGACGTTTGGGTCTTCGAGCACCAGGGTGCTGTCCTCGAGGCGGCCGACCGTGAAGATGGCTTCACCCAGCACAATGCGGGTGCCATCGGGCAGCACTAGCGAGCCTGGAGCGCGGCCCCCTTGTGCTTCTCGGATCTCTGCTGACAGACGGAAGTTGCCGGCTTTGAGTCGCTGGCCGACAACAAATTGCACATCCACTGGACCAATGAAGCTGTAGCCCTGATCGCGAGCGTGCTCGCGCGCTGCGTCTGCTAGCTCGCGTCGTAGCGACGCTTGCATTGGTTCGAAGCGGTCGGTGTCGTCCTGGGATAGTTCGAACACAAAGTCGTTTGGGGCCACCGTGTCGCCGGAAACACCAACCGACCGGCGGGTATCCATTTCGCGTGCGAGGCGACGTCCAAGCTCCACAGGCCGCAAGCCGCTTCGGAACATGCGCGCAAAGGTGCCTTCGACTAGTCGCTCGAGGCGATGTTCAAATCCACGCATGCCCACAGCTCCACGATACCTACGCGATCGCGTTGCGTGCCTTCGCGGCGCAGAGATCGCTGGACGTGGGCGCACAGCGCAGTTCTGGTCGGAACGGCTCATCACAAAAGCCCAACAAACTTGAGCGTACTAGGGTGGCTACGGCGGGTACTCGGGAGATTTACCATGGCGGGTGAAACAACCAGGCAACGGTACTTAGAAGCCGTTGTGGCACACATGATGAGCACGGGTCGTACTGACCTGCCTCTCGTTGCATTGGCGGACGCTGCAGGAACCAGCGACCGCATGCTGGTGTATTACTTCAAGACGCGCGAAGCGCTCATGACCGAGGCCGTCAGCACAGCACGTCAACGCCGACGCCAAGACCTGGCCGCAGCGCTTGGCCGAGTGCCACAAGCGCCCGAGCCTGCTTCGCAATTGGCCGACGTACTGCGTTCATTCGCCAGCGCGGACGACACCGCCTCGCTGCGCTTCTACTTCGATGCGTGCGGTCAGGGCTTCCACGATGAAGGACCGTTCGGAGACTTCTTGGCTGGTTCCATCCAAGACATGGTCGAGGAGGCGTCGCTTCTTGCCCGACGCCTCGGTGCAGACGAACACAGCGCTCGGTCCTTCGGTACCCTGTTTGCTGCCCTGGCCCCGGCGCTTGGCGTGGACGCTTTGGCCACCGAAGACACCGACCGGGTTGACGCGGCCATTGCGGTTGGTGTGGCGGCGCTGTTGAGCTCGCTAGAAAGCACCATCAGCGTCAGCTAAGCGTTCAAACCACTCTCGCCTAAACAGCTCTACACAGCAGGTCGGTGACCAGGTTGACCACACCCTCGCTGTCAACGTTGGTGCACACATTGACCAGGGGTCGACCACGCCACGGTTCCGGGGTCGCATCGTCGGTGTCGCCAATGTTTGGCCACGTCTTGCCACGGCTGAAGCTCTCGGTCTCCACACGAAGGGGCCAGGCGTGGGTCCCAAATAGCGAAGGGTTCAACAGGTACGCAACGGTGGACGGGTCGTGGACGTAGATGCCTTTGATTCCCATGCGGCCCTCGAAGAACTGGTGATACAGCGGGAGTGCTCCGGCGAGGAGCTTGGCCGTAGCCGAGTTTCCTGAGGTTATGGCGGCGAGATGGTCGGGGCCCATGTTGATGCGATGCGTGACGTCGAGGCCAACCATGGTGACGTTCCAGTCCGCGCCAAACACCAGGTCTGCGGCTTCTGGGTCATTGTTGATGTTTGCTTCAGCCGTCGGGGTGGCGTTACCGCGAACCAAAGCGTTGCCGCCCATCACCACAACCTCGTCCACCAGCTTCACGATGTCTGGGTGCGCTTGGAGCGCCATGGCCAGGTTGGTTAGTGGGCCCAAGGCCAGCAGCGTGAGCTGGTTGGGTTGGGCAGAAACAGCCCCGTACATGAACTCGACTGCATTCTCTGCCGCCAAGGTGCCGGTGGGAGGGGTCAGTGTCATGTCGCCCAAACCGTTGTGGCCGTGGACTTGGGGCACGGGCCCTTTGAAGGGAGCAGCGATTGGGTTGGTGGCCCCTTTAGCGACGCGGATGTCTTGTCGACCAGCCACCTCCAACAAGGTGAGGGCGTTGGGGGTAGTCACCTCAATGTCGGCGTTGCCAAAGATGGTGGTGAGGCCCACCACATCGAGATCAGGGGACGCCAACGCCATCAGGATGGCCATGGCGTCGTCGACGCCGGGGTCGGTGTCGATGATGATCTTGCGCGGTGCTGAGGCCATACCTCACACTAACCGGCCGCGCTGCTGGGCAGAACCACGATTGTTTCTAGCTCGGCACGGCGCTGCTCGGCGCAGACAGCACTAGATCGCAGCGCGCCCGGCCACGATGGGAAGGTCCAAGAAGGTCTTGACCCCGACACCTGCTTCGGCAACGTACGGGATGGCGTTGATGGCGTGCGCCCCGGTCGAGCCCAGCACATTGGGATTCCAGCTGTGTGGCAGCGACACATGCATCTTGGGGTTGCCTTCGATGGTGATGGACCAGTCCCCCACGGGCCATTCGGGGGCGGCGTCGCCATGCATGCGCCACACCGTTTCTTGTTCCACCAACGGTTTGCCGTTGACTACCGCAGCCCACTGCCAGCGTTGCCCAGCAACGGTTCCGGCCGAAACCACGCCGGCGGCGGTGTCTAGGTCGGCTTCGGCCAACCAGGTCACCATCTCAGAGCTCACCTTGTCGACGGTGGCTCCAAGCCCCTCGGCCACCATCTGCACCGCTTCGGTGAACAGTCCGTCTAGCCACGTGCGGTGCCGAACAGCCTTAGCTTCGAATGCTTCGGGGGTGAGTCCGAAGTTCATCATGTCGAACATGATTTCTGGCGACGGGTAGAACTGGAAGTTCGAGACCTCTTGGACTGCGATCTTGTCGATGCTTAGCGAAAGGCCTGACATCAACAGTGGAAGCAGGTCGCCAAACCAGCCCGGATTCGCGCCAGTGCCGTGAAAGGCGGTGCCGCCTTCGGCGCACGCAGCTTCGAGGCGGCCCATCACGTCTGGCCCATACACCTTGGGATACATGTAGCCCACTGTGGTGATGACGTTCTTGCCCGAAGCCAACACTGCGCAGAAGTCGTCGAGATCTGCCTCGGGAGTGTCGCCATAAACCATTGATGGCAGTGGCATGTGCAACACCACGTCGGCGTCTAGCGCCAAGATGTCATCGACGCTGTTGGTTGCTTGCACCCCAAGGGTGCCAATGCCGGCAATGTCGCCAACGTCTTGGCCGGCTTTATCCGGGTTCTTGACCAGAAGCCCCACCACGTCCATGTCCGACCGCTTTGCCACGGTCGCAATGGACTGCTTGCCAACGTTGCCACTGCCCCACTGAATTACTCTATGCACCATCGCGCAGACGCTACTCCCCGTAGCCAGAGCGTGCGTCGGCGATGCACGGCTCGGATGGCCGGTGCCGCCCTACCGACTTCGGTTGCCGCGACCCAGCCGCGCTCCATGGCACCGCGCAGCCCCGCTGTTGGCCTCAAGTCACTGCATCTTTCGACCCTTTCCAATGGGGTCGGGTGTGGTGCATTTCATTTCGCCAGCGATCGTTGGCCAAGGTTCGCGTACCGAAATGAGATGCACCACACCCGACCCCGCCAGCAGACCACGCACATGACCAGCCGGTGGGTAAGGCGGCGCGTTGCCGCGGCTAGAGTTCGTCGGTGACGGGCATCTCTTTATGACGGAGCATGGCCGGGACCAGATCTATCAACCACAAGGCCGCACGTCCTCCCACGACTACCGAAGACACCGGGATCACGATTGGCGCCACCAGCACCGTGATGAGCAGCACGCGTGAGACGTCGCCCAGCGGCCAGCTGCCACGGGTCTTGCCAAAGAACCCGGCCTGCCTCACCGCAGTCCACATCATCCAGCGCCGCAGCCAGCTGACATCGAGGGCCGCCAGCGCTTCACGGAACACTTCATCAGCCACTCGACGATCCCGGCTGCCAGCATTGGCTTCTCGCCACAACAAGTCGTGGATGACCGCCGCCTTGTTGTGCCTGCCGCTGCGGGGCACAACCCAAGTAAGAAAGAACGGCACCGACGCGAAGTTGGTTCGCATCCCCGCCGGGGCCACGTAGGTCGTGCCATCGCCACTGGCGAAGCTGAGCTCGGCGAGAAGCTCCCACTCGGGCTTGTCGTCCTCGGTTGCTCGTTCTACGACCTCAAGCGCCGAGAACCGCCGGCTCTCAAGCCCAATGTTGCTCATGGTCGCTCCCCCCGATGACGGCGATACGCCGACGCTACCGCCTCAAGCCCAGTCCCAACAGAGGCCATCTGATCTATGCCGCAGGTCACTCGACCACTGCAAAACATCCAGCCGTGACGGCGCTACATCGACGAGGCTCGCAGTTGGTGTCTCCGAATTGAAGGACGGCTCGTTTGCCGCAACTGACGTCGTGGCATGTCGCCGAGTGCTGTTCCCGGGAGCGGAACCGGTCTTCGACGATGAGCTAGACGAGGCTGAGAATCGGGAGGGTAGCCATGAATAGAGGTGGTTCACGAGCCGGATGGAGTGTCGAAGTACTGAGCTGGATGGTTCTGTGCGTCGGGCTCGTGTCTGCGGTGCTGGTTACGACGGAACCCTCAGAGGCGCATGTTGCGACATTCTGGGTTACCGATACTTGGGATGAAGCTGACAACGAGATTGACTACCGGTTCGGCAAACAAACCTCGCCGCTGAACACGTCGCAGTTTCGTACAACGACACGTGCCGCGATACCTGCCTGGGACACGCTTGACAACGATGATCCGGTCTTCGTGAAGCGCACAAACAAGCCCAACACCGCCTGGAACACGGATGCATGCCTGAATCAGCAAGACCTGATGATCTTCTCCCGTGGCTTTAGCGCCCCATTCGAAGGAGGCCAGGCTGTGGAATACGAGTGCTTCCATCCGACTGGTGGACACGTCACGAACTCGAACATCAGTTTCAACACGGGTGGAGGCAACGTTTGGCATACCAGCACGAGTACTAGCGTCCCTTCGGGCTCGTGGGACCTGCAGTCGATCGCAACACACGAGCTAGGGCACGCCTTTGGATGGGGGCCGCACTGGGACGACGGGGGCTTTCCATACGATCCGAGTCAATGCCCTTCCATCGGTAGCTCGTCAGCAACGATGTGCAAGCTGTATGAAACTGGTCGCTACTACTTCCGGACACTACGTCCACACGATAAGGACACTGCCCAAAACGGTTACTGAAACAGTCGTAGGCTGGAATCATGGCTACTGCGCCCACGACAGGCTCTGGGGGGACAACTACATACCTTCTCGCCGGCATCGTCCTCGTGCTAGCGACATCTTGCAGCAGCCCAACAGAAGAGAGGGCGTCTACCGGCGATCCAGAAACCTTTGTCGTTACGCCAACCGCTGTAGTCACCCCAGAGGAAAGCGCCTCGCCGACTCAGCGGGCAGTGACACAGATCGATTGCAGCTCCGGGGCATTGTGTGCGATCGAAGTGGCCCCTCTCGCAGAAGGCAGCATCGGTGGCTCTGGTGCAACAGTGCACGCCATTGAAGGTGTCGACCCGGCTACTGCGCTGACCGTCGGTATCCCGAGTGGGGATTGTGGAGAAAACGATCCGCTGGAGCGGCCTGGCGAGTTCTCCTTCGCGTTCGCCACATTCGCCCCTGCGGACAGCGTTCAGGAAGCTGCGTGTATAGCTGGCAATTTTGCTGCAGCGCAGCGCGCTGCTAACAACTGCCACCTGATCGACGGCTCAGAGCTGGCTTCTTGTGGGGCGGGACCGACCTTCCCGCGCACAGCCATCGACGATTTGGAGGACTACTACCCTGTCGCCTTTGCTCTTTCAGAAGCCAGCCAGGAACTCCTTAACGAAGGCTCGCCGGGAAACGAGGGTCAGTGGCATCTCATCGTGTCAGCCCCTGAGCCTAACGGTGAGTTCGACCACCATCTCGTTCTCCGTAGTCGGGATGACGGGATTGAGTTCGCAGTTCTTACAGACGTTGGCGTGGTCGCACCGCCCCAGCTTTGTGCGATCCAAGCCCCGTAGCGCTTAAGCCATCCTCGTCGAGCGGGGTCACGCGGCCTGTGGTGCCTCGATCAGGTCGATGATTCGTACTGTGCGTCGGTCGGCGGCAGGTCTTGGCAGGCGGCCGTGCGATGGTCCATTTCTTCATTGTTTGTTGGAACCGTTCAGATGGCCCGCTACCGAGCCGAGGGCGAAGAGGCGTTCGAACCACGGTCGCCGGGAACCACTACCGGATACGGCACGACCGCATCGACCAAACCGGAGCAGTCTCACTCCGACGCGCCGGCCGCATGCATCACATCAGCCTCGGCCGAGCCCTCAAAAGCACCCCCGTCGTCCTCATCATCGATGACCTCGACATCCGAGTCATCAACAAGACCACCGGCGAACTCCTCCGCCACCTCACCCTCGACCCCACTCGCGGCTACCAACCACGCTTCAAAAAATGAAGAAAACGGGCCGGAGAGTAGTCTGCGGGCCCGAGATTCTTGGCAATGAGCATCGACTCCGGCCACACCGCATAGGAAGCCGAAGCAGATGTCGACGATGGTTCGAACCGTCGAAACTTGCTCGACCTAGTGGCACGGACCGCCAACCACTCCGGACAGGTGTTAAGTTTTTTCGACGGGTGTAGGAAGGTTCGCATCTCATACTCTGGCCCCTGGTCAAGCAGGAGCACTACGAGGATAAGGCTTGTTGAATGTGCCTGCTCAGGCCAGGCCCGAACTCGATTGGCTGGGGAAGTTCGCGAAGCTGCTCGAGCGAGAGAACGTGGCCATGGCGTCGAAGTGCATCTTGTACGCGAGGCCAATCGCGTTCGTCGGTGTCATCGTCCGAGTCGGGCAGTAGGCAGTGCCGCGTGCTTTCTACGATCGATCGCTCGAGTTGCGATGCTGGGATCTGGTTCCAGCGCAACGTAGAAGACCAACCTCGGTCGTTCGCCAGAAGTATCAGCTCTCCGTTGTCGAGTTTACCGTACTCCGCCACCTCGACTTCTACGCGGCTTCGATTAGTCCAACAGCGGTCAGGTGTATCGCACACTATGACCAACTCGATGAGCGCCGGTAGACGCCCCGCATCACCAGAGGCCACAGTTGAGGTACCTCTTCGTTTTTAGCGTTCCCGCATCGTCACGGTGGTTTATGATGTCTACATCTATGACACTACGCCAAAGCGTGCGGCGTGTGGACTGAGTTTGGTATCTCGCTGTCACTCGTTTGCCGCGCCCACCGCCCTGTCGTAGGGTCGCCTCGTTCCATTTGGTTACGTTGCTCCATTTGAAGAAGAAGATCTTTGCTTGAAGCTTGATCTTGACTTTCGCGCGAGCTTGAATTCCGCTGTAGTTCTCCCACCAGCCGTGAGCTGACACATCGCCGAGCGGTCCACTGTCCTTGTACGAGATGTGAGGTAGGTCGCCCCTGGTGCCAAACTTGGGGCGACCGCGTGCCACCGAAGCGAAGCTCAACAGACTAACTGTCCCAGCACTGGCATCGACGGCCATCATCGCTGCGGTCGACGGGTCGTACCAGCCGCTTGGCAGTTGCACAAGGCCGGTTGATCGTTCGGTGTAGCTCCCAACGAAGCCAACTGGCTGATCCTTGATCGCATTCGAGCCTGAGACTTGCACGTCACCGAATGGCGTATAGCTGTACGAGGCAGCTACGGCGGCGGTTGCATCGGTCAAGCCGGTGATGGATCCCTGAGCGTCGCTGTAATACCAGAAAGTACTGCCTCCAGATGTGATTCCGACCGGTTCGCCGGAGGGGGACATGATAAACCGGTATGTGCCAGACGTGGCAGGCCCGAGGACTGAGCTGGTGAGGGTCGCGGTGCCGAGAGAATCCATTGATGCTTGTTCTCCCAAGTAACTGGACCCGGTCCCGTCGAAACTGCTGATGCGATGGTAGTCGTCGAAGGTGTAGCTCTGGCCGGGTGCGGCCGTTCGGTTGCCGGCACTGTCATATGTGTAGCCAGGGTCGGTGATCTGATTCGCCGCGTTGTAGGCCCAGTTGCTCGTGACGCCGTTCACAGTCCGGCTAGTCCGGTTTTCATTGTCGTCCCAGGCGTATGTGCGCAGGTCTCCTGGGCTGCTCGCTGTGACGAGCCGGTCACGTGAATCGTACGTGAAGGTGGTAACGACCCCTCTCCGAGTGGTCCGCTGCAATAGCTCCGTATCGCTACCGAGCAGCGAGTAGTCATAGATCCAGTCATCGATGACCACGGGGCCAGGGGCAGTGACCGATAGTTCTTCCACACGACCGCTATCGTCGTAGGTGCGGACGATGTCGACGCCGTTCGGTAGCTGCGTCTCCGCTAGTCGTCCAGTGCCGTCTACAACGAAGGTGACGGTGAGGCTGCCCACGGAGAGGGTGGCTGGCTGGTTGCTGCTGTCGTACGTGTAGATCGTCGTGCCCTGGGGGTCGGTTAGCGATACTAAGTTGCCGTTGTCATCGTACGCGTAGCTGAGACTTCGGCTGCCTGGGAGCTGCTCACTAACCACCCGACCCAGCTTGTCGTACGAACGAGTACTGGTCCCGGACGAATCCGCTATTGTGGTGAGGGCTCCGAGACCGTCGTACGTGTAGGTGGTCGTCAGTCCGGGAGTCGATACCGTGACGACGCGGTCCATGTCGTCGTAGGTGTAGGCCGTAGTTGTGCCGTTGCCGTCGGTCACGGTCGATACCCTCGAGAGGGCGTCGTAAGCCAGGTTCGCATCACCGACGGGGCCTGGACGGTCCACGCTCGTCACCTCAGAGAGAGAGTTGTGATCAAACTCGGTCACACCGCCCTCTTTGTCTGTAGCGGTCGTCACCAGGGTCTGTCCCGCCTTCGAGGCAACTGTGAGGCGAGCACGCCTGTCATAGGACTAGGTGGTTTAATGCGGTTGTGTACCTGGCTGGATCAAACTCCGATCCGTCGCCCGAGAGGCCGAAGTCCTACTCCCACTCGTCGATGAGCTTCCACCTGGCATGAGGGTCACGAACTCAGTGCCTCATCCCGGATCCGTTATCCCGGTCCAGCTCAATTCCTCGTGGCCATAACAGCAAGAACGGCGACAACTTAAACGCTATCGCTGCTCCAACTCCGGCTAACGCAAGCTCGACGAAAGCGTTCGCGGGCAACCAGGTGAAGGCCAGCGTGCTGAGACCCAGCGCGACGAACTGCGCTACAACTTGGACCCCCTGCGCCCAGACAGGATCTCCTTCATAGACGTAGAACCCTCTTGGCCTAGTCGCCTGACGGCTCACCACAGAACCCCTACTATCCAGCCGGCAGCTGCTGTGCCCACTACAGCCCAGCCTCCGCTGGCGGTAACGGCGACACCATTACCTCGCAGCATGTTGCGTCGACATGTCGCAACGGCGAGGCCTCCGATACCCCAAGATCTTCAACTAGCTGCCGGTACTGTGGGTCGTCCAGGCGGGCTAGCCGCACCACGTTCATCGCGGAACTCTTTTGGATATCGCATTCCTATGATGTCCATCCTTGCCGAGACCGAGACCTCGAATCAGGAATGTCAACCAACCTAGGGCAGACCCAAGCCCGCAACTCGATGTCAGGGAGTCCGACCGTCACTTGAGCATGATCTGATTGTCTAGTCGAACGCGTCTGGGTGGGCTCCGGTGGCTTCCTGCCCTTTGTCTTGGCTCCGAGAAGACCTGCCAAGCAGGTACCACATGAGACCCATCAACGGCAAGACTATCGCCGCCCACGGAGTGAACGCCAATAGCCCCACGCCGACTGCTGTGGCGGACAGACCGACCGTTCGAGCTCGCTTATCGATGTTCTGTAGACGAGTCATGACCACCACATGCTAGGCCTGGGTATTAGAGAGCGGGCCCACCCGCCCCAACTATGGCTTCCTTGGCGCCGCGAGACCGCATAGGTAACAGTTTGGTTGGCTACATACCCACCAACGACAGCACCGACGCAAATTGGCCCAGAGACCACACATGCGCCCACCACCATGCTGCTCACAATGGTGGCGCCTGCCAGTCTGGCCAAATTTCGTCCGTTCGCTGCACCCTTTAACTTGCGCCCAGCGCCTTTTAGCTCCCGACCCACCTTCTTCGCCGCCTTCTTGCCTTTCTTGAATAACTTCTTGCCCGGCCAGAGGCGTCTGTCAGTTTTTCTGTGTAAGTGGGCGTGATTGTGTTCATTGGATGTGGTCGGCGATTCGGTCGCCGTAGTGCACGGTCAGGGTGTTGAGAATGGTTTTCCAGCCGTTGATGCGCCCGGTCATGTTCTCACGGTTCTTCTTCCTCGCGGTTGCAACGAGGTAGAGAACTTTCATCGCGGCTTGTTCGTTGGGGAAGTGGCCCCGGTGGCGTACTGCCCGCCTGAACCTGGCGTTGAGGCTCTCTATGGCGTTTGTCGTGTACACGACTCGTCGCAGCTCGGCGGGGAACTCGAGGAACGGCACAAACTCGTCCCAACTGTTCTCCCAGGAACGGATCATCGCCGGGTAGGTCTGTGCCCAGTCCTCGCTGAACGCGTCGAAGTGGGCTTCAGCCGCTGCGACTGTTGGCGCGGTGTAAATGTTTCGCATCTGGCGGGTGATTTGGCCCCAATGCTTTTTGGACGCGTACCGCAACGAGTTCCGCACCATATGCACAACACAGGTTTGCACTGTGGCGTCTGGCCAGGTCGTGCGGATCGATTCGGGCAGGCCCTTCAAGCCGTCACAACACACAATCAACGCGTCAACCAGGCCACGGTTGCGAAGCTCGCCCAACATCGTGGCCCACTGCTTAGCTCCCTCACCCCCTGAGGGACCCAGCCACAGGCCCAACACGTCACGATGGCCTTCTAGATCAACGCCGATAGCGACATAGACGGGCCGGTTCGCGACCTGGGTGTCACGCACTTTGACCACGATCGCGTCGATCAACACCACCGCGTACAACGGCTCCAGAGGCCGGTTCTGCCAAACGGTCATGTCTTCAACGATCTCGTCGGTGATCTTCGAGATCGTCTCGCGTGACACCGTCGTGTCATAGATCTCTTCAAGATGCGCCTGAATTTCGCCGGTGGTTAAGCCTTTCGCATACAACGAGATCACGTTGCCAGACAGGCCATCGAGACGACGTTGATGTTTCGGGACAGTGACCGGTTCAAACGTGCCAGCCCGATCACGCGGCACCGCCAGTTCAACCTCCCCAATCTCGGTCTTCACCGTCTTCGGCGTCGTGCCATTGCGTGAGTTGCCGGTTCCGCGTCCCTCCACAGCATGACGCTCATAGCCGAGATGGTCAGCCATTTCGACCTCCAACCCCGTCTGCAACACCTGCCGGACGAGCCCAGTGAGCAACCCGCCGTCGCCGGTGAGCTCAACGCCTTCCGAGCGTGCCCGCTCAACAAGCAGCTCCGCCCACTCTTTCATCGCTGCCGTATCTGGCAACGCGCTCACCGGCACCGCCGGCAGCCTCTCTTCAGTCATGTCATGATCCTTTCAGCCCGCAGCCGCGGACGCTCAGATCACGCCACTTACACAAACTTTCTGACAGACCCCAGGTCGGCACCTGGCTGAACGAGGATGGGCTCTCGCTGTCGGCACAAGAGGACATCTGCCGGCAACAGGCCGCCCAGCTCGATGCCCAAGTCGTTGGCGTGTACAAGGAGAAGGGCGTCACTGGTCGCAAGCGGGATCGCCGAGTCGAACTAGCAAAGCTCCTGAAAGATATCACCGAGTCGAAGCCAGTCGACTACGTCATCGTCTACAAGCTTGACAGGCTTGCCCGCAACACGATCGATGACTCCATGATGACCGAAGAGATCGAGGACGCGGGAGCCAGGCTGATCTCAGTCATGGAGCAATTCGACGACAGTTCACCGCAGGGCTGGATGATGCACCGCATGTTCGCAATGTTCGCCGAATACGAATCCCGCAACTCCGGCCAAAGAGTTGCGATGGGCATGCAGCGCAAGGCCGAACTAGGTGGGACACCATCCAAACCACCAATCGGCTATCTCGCCGTGAGGGAGCCAAACCCGAAAGGGGGTCGAGGAATATCTCGAATCGTGGTGGATGACGTCCGAGCACCCCTCGTCCGATGGGCATTCGAATCCTATGCCCGCTATGACTGGTCGGTCTCACGTCTCGCAGAGGAGCTCGACGAACGAGGATTACGTTCCAAGCCGCATCGACGCAACGGCATCCCCAAGGCATTGCCCAAGAACCGCGTGCACAGAATGCTCCGGAACCGCTACTACATCGGCAAGGTCATCTTCAAAGACCAGGAATACCAAGGCGAACACGTCCCTCTGATTCCTGAACCACTCTTTAACAAGGTCCAAGCACTACTCGAATCCCGGCGCCTCTCAGAAACCCGCTACCGAACCCACGACCACTACTTGAAGGGATCCATCTTTTGCGCGAGGTGTAAGCATCGCTTGTACCAAGCCAAGGTCACCAACCGACACGGCACCACCTACGAGTACTTCCTATGCCGGGGTCGCCAACTCAAAGAATGCGACATGCCCTACCTACGGGCCGACATGATCGAGCAGAAGATCGAGCACATGTACCGGACCACGTTCCTCTCGCCCGAAGCAGCCGATGGTCTCCGCCACTTTCTTGACCACGACCTCGAAGCCCTCGATGACGAGAACGACAAGGTCGTGGCCGCCCAAAAGCTACGGCTGAAGAACCTGCTCGAAGAAGAGAAGAAGAACGCAGCTGCTTACCGAGCCGACGCCATTTCAATCGACGTGTTGAAAGACGAACGCGAAAGAATCGACAAGGAACGCCAAGACGCCGACCGAGTCATCGCACGTGCAGGCATCCGCTACCAAGACCTACGACACACCATTGAACAAGCCATCGACCTATCCCAGAACTGGCACAGCTCATACACAACCGCACCACCACGCATCCGCAAGCAGCTCAACCTCAACTTCTTCGAAAAAATCATCGTCCATGCCGACACAGACTGCGCCTACGAACTCAGCGAAGCCTTCCAAGCCCTAGCTGACGCCGCTGAAGCAATGACACACCCAGACGATACTCAGACCGAACAGACCAGCTACCACCGCTCTGCCACGCACGATCGCGACCGCAACAATAAAGAAGACCCCAGCCGCAGGAACATGCCTGCGGACTGGGGTCCAACCTTCTTCGATGAGGGTTCTAGTAAGAACCTTCTGGTGCGCGAGGGGGGACTTGAACCCCCACGTCCCGAAGGACACAGGCACCTGAAGCCTGCGCGTCTGCCAATTCCGCCACTCGCGCGAGTGGAGAGGAGAAGCGTAGCGGCGAGCGAGCAAAGTTGCGTAGGGTTTGGCGATGAGCCCCACCGAACGCCGCAACACCTTCCACGCTTTGCACCAAGGAACCGAGCTGTTTGTCATGCCCAACCCTTGGGACGTGGGCTCGGCGGTGCAACTAGAACAAGCTGGCTTCGCTGCGTTGGCCACAACCTCCTCGGGGTTCGCCAAGTCGTTGGGGCGCAGCGACGGCGAAGTAACACTGTTCGAGCTCGCCGCGCATGTGGCCGCCATTTGTGAAGCCACAACCATTCCCCTCAACGTCGATGCCGAACGCTGCTTCTCAGAATCGGTGTCCGGCATTGGCGACACCGTGCGGATGCTGGCCGACTCCGGTGCTGCCGGACTCTCCATCGAAGACTGGAGCCCCGAAACCGGGATAGACCCGCTGCCCCAAGCAGCCCAGCGCGTGGCCGCCGCCGTTGCGGCTGCCAGTGAGAGCGGCATGGTGGTCACCGCCAGAGCCGAAAACCTGCTGCGAGGCATCGACGACCTCGACGACACCATTGCCCGACTCACTACCTACGCCGACGCCGGGGCTCACTGCGTGTACGCCCCCGGGCTTCACCGCCCCGATGACATTGCCGCGGTTGTACAGGCTGTCGACGGGCTGGCCGTCAATGTTTTGTTGTGGCCAAACGGCCCGACGATCCCCGAGCTTGCCGAGCTCGGCGTGCGCCGGGTCTCGGTGGGCGGAAGTCTGGCAAACGCTGCCTACACGGCGGCAATGAACGCAGCTGCTGCGCTCCAAGGGTGATGCCCGTTAGTTAGTGAGGGCGTTCTCGGGCATCTTCCCCGAACGTTCGTCCTCGAGCAGACCAACGAGACGGTCCGCTTCGACTGGTCGCGAGAAGTAGTACCCCTGACCAAGCTCCACACCCATCGAGCGCAACGATCGGGCCTCGTTGGTCTCTTCGATGCCTTCGGCCACAGTCTTTGCCCCAATACGGCGGGCCACATCGAGGACAGCTTCAACAACCCCTGCGTCAGCATCCGTGTTCAGTGCTTGCACGAAGGCTCGGTCAATCTTGATGAGATCGATATTGAACGACTGCAAGTATTGGAAGGCCGAATAGCCGGTGCCGAAGTCGTCCAGCGCAATCCTGAAGCCGACGTCGTGAAACTTGTCGAAGATGTCTGCCACGTCAGACGCTGCCAAGACCGATTCGGTGAGTTCCACCACAATTGAGTCCATGGAGACGCCGCTCTCGCTGATGGCGTCAATGAAGCGCTCGGCGAAGCCGTCTTGATCCATCTGGCGTCCAGACACGTTGATGCTGCAATAGATGTCAAAGCCCATTTCGCGCCAGCGCGCCAGGTCGCTGGAGGCTTGGCGAGCAATCCACATACCCAGTGGTCGGATCAAACCGGTCTCTTCGGCGATTGGGATAAACGAGGCTGGGCTGACCATCCCTCGCTTCGGGTCTTCCCAGCGCACCAAAGCCTCGACGCCACGGATCTGGCTGGTGGCCATGTCGATGATCGGTTGGTAGTGCAGGACGAACTCGTTGTTCTCGATGCCCCGGGCGAGTGCCGACTTGATTTCCAGTTCCTCGAAGGCCGACGTTTCCATGTGGTCTTCAAACAGTTGGATGCGGTCTTTGCCGGCCTGCTTCGCCTCGTACATCGCCAAGTCGGCAGTACGCAACAAGTCGTCACCTGTCCGGGTGCCATCGAGATCTGAGGCGATTCCAATGCTGGCTGATAAGGGCAGTTCCTGGTCGCCAACACGCACAGGGACGCGCAGCGCGTCCCGCACACGGTCGGCAACCTCGGCAAGCTCGCTGGCGCCGTAGATACCACTAAGCAAGACCGCGAACTCGTCGCCACCAAGCCGTGCAGCCACGTCGCTGAGACGCAGGCACTGTTGGATCCGGTCAGCTACCGACACCAGAACCTGATCGCCAATGACATGGCCTAGCGAGTCGTTGATGAGCTTGAAGTCATCGAGATCAACAAACAACACAGCCACAATTTCGCCGTCGCGCTTCGGCGCCCGGATGGCCTCGTTGACCCGCTCGGTGAAGAAGCTTCGGTTGGCTAAACCCGTGAGATCGTCATGCAACGCCTTGTGCCGTAGATCGTCCTCGAGGCTGCGTCGCTCGGTGACATCACGGATGTTCAACACGATGCCGTCGACCTCGGGCTCGCTACGCATGTCAGTGATGGCCACTTCAATGGAGCGAAGATCGCCGGCCTGCGTTGCAACCCGCACCTCAATAACCTGACCGTCAAGGTCAGCAGCTTCCACGCCACGGATGCGCTCGGCATCAGAGCTGCTCAACAGCTCAAAGACGTTCCTGCCCAACATGTAATGAGCGGGGTAGCCCAGCATCGCCTCGACCGATGGAGAGATGTAGGTGAAGAGATTGTTGTCGTCGACAATGCCAACTGCGTCCGAGGAGTTCTGAACAAGCAGGCGGAACCGGGCTTCGGATCGCAGCAGCTGCGCCTCGGCGCGCTTTCGATCGGCGATGTCGCTGGCCGTCACCACAATGCCGGCCACTTCGTCGTCGCCACGCAAGTCGCGGGCCTCGACCTCAAACCATCGCAGTTCGCCCGACCCGTGGAGCAACCGAACCTCTGCGGTTTGGCGAGTACCTGTGGCCTGGGTCGGCGAAGCCAGCAGCTGACGCATGTTGTCACGGTCACGACGATGCACCAAGCTCAAAACGCTGACGCCCGCAACGTCTTCCTCAGACCGGCCCAATAACCTCCGAACCGTGGCGCTCGCGAAGGAAACCGTTTCGGCGTCTGCAGCATCGAGCACAAGCACAACATCTGAGCTGTTCTCGACCAACGCCTGGAAGCGGCGGTTACTGCGACGGATGTGAACGCTTTCGCGGAGGTGAACGCTTTCCAGCGCCAACGACACCTGCGCTGCGAAACTGTTGAGCGAAGCGACCTGCTCGCGGCTGAACACTTCGCGCTGGGTAAGCACGGCTACAAAGCAGTCACCGTTGGCATCGTCGAAGGGAAGCAGGGCCTGAAACACCCGTTCTTGCGATGCCTGATCAACCGGGTGGACGTCTTCCAGCATCACTGCTTTGACGAAGTCGTGCACTCCGACTTCAGACAGAACCACTTGTGAAATGGTGCGATGAACCGCGTGCTGGCTTAGGCCACGTGCCGATTCGAGAACCAAGCCGCTTGCGTCGCCCCGATAGAGCGCCACCCGCGACGAGAACTGTTCGGCGGAAATCCCAAGCAAACCGTCGATCGCGGTCAGCAAGACCGATGCGCGGTCAGTGGCGGTGGCAAGACGAGTGGCGGCTTCTCGCAAACTGCGCTCAGAGCTGATGCTTGCCTCTTTGGACCGGACCAGGTCGACCATGCGCAGCAGCACTAACAAACCAAGCAGCGCCGTGCCACAAATGGTGCCAATGCGACTGATGGAGAACAGGTTGAACTCGGCGGCCACCAAGATGACCGGACCAATCAGGATGGCGCCGGCAAGCGGCACGAGTCGTTTGCCGGTGACCACACGCTCGGTGTGCTCTGGCCTGTCGGTTAACCGAACAACATCGGGGTGGGCAATGGCCGCCGCGGCGAACACAAACGCCATAGGGGCAACCGTGTTTGCTGCGTCAAGACCCCACGACCAGCCGGCGATAAATCCGCGGAGCAATACGTCGTTGACAATGATCACTGCAGCCGAAGCCGCCAACAAGTAGTACGCCTCGTTGCGCTGACCAGGCCCAAACGCAATCCTGGCCACCACGCCGGTGAGGACCAGTACACAGGCCGCGTACCCGACCACGATCATGCGATCCAGCACCGCAACGTCTGAGTTGTGGATGTAGGGCGCCAACAACACGTTTAGCACCAGCATGGCAACGGTCAAGGCCACGATGGCGGCGTCTGTGGAGTCCTCGCGTCGGCGTTCGAGCGTGCGCAGACGCACCATGCGAAGGGCGCCCGCGATCATGAACCCATAGGCGGCAAAGGCAAGCGGCTCAACCACAGAGGGGAACGGATACGCCTCGTCGACGAGCACTGCGTGCACCAACCTGGCTACTGCGTGGAACAGCGCAAACACGCCGCCAACCATGATCAGTCGCCACGGGCCACGAGCGAGATCTCGTGTGTGTCGCAAGGTGTGCACAATTACAAACACGAAGCCCGCAACCGTCAACCCGCGGGTGATCGAACTGGCATTGAGAGCCATCCCTGCGATTGTCAAAAGGACACCGCAAAAGAGAACCCCACGCCAGGGCAGTATCCTCATGCCTCTCAATCGGCACTCTGCCGAAGAAAATGAGGCCCAACGATCTATGCCAAGTCGGGGCTCGGCCGGGGTTTATCGTCGAAAACTCACCTTTTCGGGAATTTCGACCAGCGGTTCGGACATTTCGCGCAAGTCGAGTTCGAGTCCGTTGGTGAAATACTCCCACTCTTCGGGATGCTCAACCCGTGCTCGCTGCAAAAACACAACAAGGTCAATCATGACCGGCATGCGAAAGCCACCCATGTAGTCAATGGCAGGCCCAATGACGTCCATAGGGATCCCGAGGCGGCGGTTGAGGATCCGACCCAAGATGGCGTTGACGCCGGCAAACCAGATGAGGCGGCCGTTGCGTAGCGAATAGTGAAACATGGCCCGGTAGAGCGCAGCGCTGACCGAGTGATAGTCGCCTGGGGCATCTTTGGGAACGCTGAGCGCCGAGACCTCGAAGGCCAAGTCATCGAGTGGCATCCCTTCAAACGCTGCGTCCCAAGCGGGGTGCAGCTCGAAGATGTCCCACAGATGAAAGTCGTCTGAGTGTGGTATCAGCCGCGCTACTCCCACAGCTTTGCCTTCGTAGAATGCGCCGAAATACACCGAAGTGTCGACCCAACGGTCGCGTAGCTCCGAGCCACTGGGGTCGCTCACGAAGCCACGGTTGGCGTACACGCTGGCCTGGAGGTTGAGCAGTTCCTCGAGCTCTTCGGTTGTAGTGGCAGGCCGACAGACAAGGCCTGGGATTTCGGTGGGTCGCATGCGCATCCGTTCGCGAAAATAGTTGGTGCAAGACAGGCACCAAGAACCCACGAATCCGGCCGCAACCCGGATAACGATTCCTACTCTAGACCCAATTCACGGGCGCCGACCACTTGCTGGCCCGGCAAAGGCTTCAGCAGCCCTGCCAGACAAGCAATAGCCGCCAAATACCCAGGACGACCTAGCGTCCTGTCCGGCGATTTCAGCAGCTCATTCGCCGTCGTCTCAACGGCCCCGCTAACAGGACACTCGTGAACCATCGGCCGGGTCAGGCTCGTCCCATGAGACCCGTTGGGGTCAGCTCGATAACCCGGCGATCGGCCCCACGATCTTTTGGCTCCGAATACCGCTCCGCATACAACTCGACCGCGACAGCGCAGCGTTGCGGATCCGCACTCACAATCGCCGCGCCCGACAGCGTGGCCCAGCGCCCACCATCTACCTGGCTGACCGCGGCCTGCAACAGCCCATGGCGACGCAATAGTTTGGCCTTGACGGATCCGTTCCAGGTGATTACCCGAACCAGCCCCGCGGCGCTATCCCAGGTAAACCCCACCGGGGTCACGTGAGGGCGGCCATCGGGTCGCACCAATGTGAGGGTGGCGAGGTGTCGCTCGGCCAAGAACGCCTGCATCTCGGCCGATACCAAAAAGGGGGTGGCAGCGTCAGTCATGCTCTGAGCCTATGTGCACAATCCATGTAGGCCCCTGGCGCGCAAAGGGGGGCCCGTGGGCCCCCCGACAGCATGCTGGTCGCCCGCAAGGGCGCCGTGTCTAGTTGTTGGTCGCGTCGTCGACCGCGTCGGTTGCTGCACTGGCAGCATCAGCGGCCTTGTCAGCCACCGCATCAGCGGTGTCAGAAACGGCATCGGCAGCGTCTGAGGCAGCATCTGCTGCATCAGAAGCGGCATCGTCGTCGCCGTCCACCTTGTCCTTGACGTCTTCGACGACGTCTTTTGCCTTGTCGGCAACATCGCCAGCAACGTCTTTGGCTTTGCCAGCTGCTTCTTTGGCCTTTTCTGCAGCGTCTCCCGCTACATCCTTGGCTTTTTCAGCTGCATCGGCAGCGACGTCTTTGGCTTTTTCAGCCGCGTCGCCAGCCACCTCAGTGGCCTTGCCGAAGTAACCCTTTACTTTGTCCATGAAACCCATGGGTTCACCTTTCTTGGAAGGAGATACCGAAAAGGCTATAGGACTGCGGGGCATTCATGACTGATAGGGCTACCGATCGGTAACAAAATAGTTGGCGCCTTGTGAGCGCCATGGGCCATCTAGTCTGACAAAAGCCACTGCTGAGCGGGTTCGGGCTCCACTTCAGCGGAGAAGAACTTGTCAAAAGCGGCCTCAACTTCGTCGTCAACAACTGTCAACGGCGAGCTCTCCTGGGGCTTGTTTGGATCACGGATTGGTTCGCCAAAGGCGGGCTCGTCCTTGGCCACAGCTGGCTTCGACACTTCTTCGGTGTCTTTCACGACCGTGAGGTGCGAAGCGCTTTGAAGCGAGGCAGGCGGCTTTTGCTCAACGTCTGGTTCCGGCTTCGGCGCTGGCTTCGCCACGGCGACTGATTCGACATGGCCAAATGCTGGCGCGTCCTCGGGCACCACAACCGGTGGCTTTGTCGCGCTGGACTCCGTGGCAGCTGGCACAGCAACGGTTACCGCTGGTGCGGTCACGGCGCGTTCAAGGCGAATCAATGACGCTCTGGACTTGGCGCTGGCTTCGAGGCGCCTTGCCTCATTGCGGGCCAAATCGATGGCTTCGTCGAGGGCAAGCATCTGCTGACGCAACACGCCGACGCGCTCGGCCACTGTTTGTTCGCTCACCGGGACTCCTTCGAACCATTTGGGTGTTCCCAACAAGGTTCGGTTGCAGCACCAACCGCGTAAAGCCGAGTCCGCCCGATGGCCTACACCGATCGGGCCAACCGGCCTAGGCCGCTGGACCTACCCAATAGGGGGCAGGTATCAAGACACGATTTGCCGTGTTGTCACAGCACCGCGGGCACCGGTTGGGTCGGGCACTAGTGGCCGAACATTGCCATCCACTGCTCGGGCGTCTTGGGAGCAAACACGTAGTTGTGGGCTCGCGTCTCGGCCATAGTGGCCGACGGTTCAGCAGAATAAAGGTGACCCGGGAACAGCACTGCGTCGTCAGGTACCCGCGACAGCCGTTGGGTCAGCGATTCATACATCTCGGCCGGGTCGCCGCCTGGCAGATCGGTGCGGCCACAGCCCTCCAAGAACAGCGTGTCGCCAGCAACGAGGCGATTCTCCACCAAGAAGCACTGGCTCCCTGGGGTGTGGCCCGGAGTGTGGATGAGTTCGATATCGACAGAACCCACGCTGACCACATCACCACTGCTGTGGCGAACCAGGTTGGCGTCGGTCACGCCGGTGACTTTGGTGACCAAGCGGCTTTCGTCGTCTTGCACATGGATTGGCACCGAGGCCAACTCCAACAACTCGGCAACCCCAGCAATGGAGTAACCCATCATGTCGCCGCCAACATGGTCTGCGTGGTAGTGCGTGGCCAAAGCGCCCGTGAGGGTCATGCCATCGGCCTCCAACACATCCAAGATGCCTTGCGGGTCATATGCGGGATCAACAACCACCGCCTCCCCGCTTTGTCGGTCGCCAATGAGATACACGAAGTTGACCATCTGTCGGGCCAACATGTCGCCCGTTGCGATGTCTCGACCTGCGAGTAGTTGCCGGAAGTAGAACCTGTCCTCAGTCACACCCGAAAGGTATAGGAGTCGGGCCCCCAATGCAGATCCTTACGGCCTTTCTCGTTCTTGGGCCTAAGGCCCGGGCCGCGAGACCCTAGGCCACCGAGCCATCGGGAGGTTCGGGGTCATCGTCGGGAGGGGCTGGGGCGATGTCTGTGGGATTCAACGGAACCACCTCGGTGAGCTCGCCCCGCGTGCGGCGCCGCCACGCTTCTTCGGCCAACGACACCACCTCGCGCACCGGAATACCAATATGGCGCGCCGCCCGGGCAGCATCGTCGTGGGCCACCTTCACCCGGCCAGCGCTGACCTTGACCCGGATCCGGCGCCCCTCGATGTCCACCTCGTCTGTGTGACGGCTGGCTGGCCATCGCTCCATGTTGTGCCCACGCAGATCTTGGGCGCCCGTCTCAGCCACCAGGGTTTGGGCCACCTGGGCCGACAGCGCAGTGTCAACCAGGGCGCTGATGATGTGCCCGGGGCGGCCGCGCCCCATAAGCACTGGGGTAACCCACGCCTCATGGGCTCCGGCGTCCAGCGCCTGCCCGACCGCGTGAGCCAAGGTTTCGCCGGTGGCATCGTCGAGGTTTGCTTCTAACAAGGTGACGGGCTGGCCAGCGACAAGTTCTGTCTGCGCCGAACCCAACACCACTTGGGTCACGTGCGGGCGATCGGGAAGGTCGCGGTGGCCGGCCCCAAAGCCAGATGCCTCGATGGTCATGGCGGGCATTGGTCCCCAACCCGAAACAACCGATGCCAGCAAAGCTGCGCCAGCAGGCGTGGCTAGCTCGGCTTGCACATCGAGACCATAGGTGGGGGCGTCTTGGAGGAGTTCGATGGTTACCGGCGACGGCACTGGGCCAAACCCACTGGACCGCCGCACCACCCCGGTGCCATGGGCAACCGCACTGGCGTACACCTCGTCTATGCCCAGAACCTCAAGTGCAGCGGCCGTGCCCACAATGTCGATGATGGAGTCGATGTTGCCCAGCTCGTGAAAATGCACCTTCTCTGGTGGGCGTCCGTGAATGCGCCCCTCGGCGCGAGCCAACGCGTCGAACGCGCCATGAGCCCGCGCCCGAACGCGTTCGGGCAAGCGGGCCTCGTCGATGATGGCAAAGATGTGTGCGGCGGTACGCACGACAGACGTGTCGCCGTAGCGGACCTTCACGCTGGTGGAAGCAATGCCGCCACGCAGCACCGGTTCTGCGTCAAGCTCCCACCCAGCGAGTGGCAGGCGGTCGCACAACGAGCGCACCTCGTCGAGGTCTGCGCCCGCATCGATGAGCGCGCCCATAGCCATCTCGCCAGCGATGCCGCTGAAACAGTGGAACCAAGCAACCGTGGAGCCTTGTGTCACGGCTCTATCCTGGCGTGTTGTGACCACACATGCACCTTCGCCAGCGTCGATTGCCTACCTGGGCCCAGCGGGGACGTTTACCGAACAAGCCATCTTGACCCAACCAGACTTCGCCGAAGCCGAACACGTGCTGTGCCGAAGCCACTCAGATGTGTTGTTTCGGACCCAGGACGGCGAGACCGACATGGGGTTTTGCGCCATCGAGAACGCCATCGAAGGCACGGTCAATGTCATCCAGGACACGTTGGCGTTCGACACCACGCTGCTGATCCAACGCGAAGTAATCATCCCCATCACCATGAACCTGCTGGTGCGCCCAGGCACAGCGATCGAAGACATCAAAGAAGTTGTCTCCTACCCGCATGCGTTAGCCCAAGTGCGCACCTACATCCGCGAACAACTCCCCGATACCGACACCATCGCGGCTAACTCAACGGCCGACGCGGCGCGCCTGCTGGCCGAGTCTGGCAGTGGCAACCAAGCCGCCATCGGCAACGCGCTGGCAGCCGAAAAGTACGGGCTCGAGATCGCAGCAGCCGGCATCGAAGACCACAAAGGCAACCAGACCCGGTTCGTTGCTGTGGCTCGCCGCGGCATTCCCGCGCCCACCGGACACGACAAAACCACGGTCGTCATCTACCAGCGCGCCGACAAGCCCGGTTCGCTACTTGCCATCTTGCAAGAGTTCGCAGCCAGAGGCATCAACCTCTCGAAACTCGAATCGCGGCCTACCCGCCAAGGTTTGGGCGACTATTGCTTTCTACTTGACCTCGATGGCCACATTGCCGACCAGCTGGTCGCCGACTGCCTGAAGAACCTGCACGCCAAGCAGGGCCACCTGAAGTTCCTGGGCTCTTACCCCGCTGCTGGCGTCCACAGCGAAGCGGTCCGGGCCCGCTCAGACGAGGCCTGGGAAGACGCCGAGGCCTGGCTAGCGGAGCTTCGCAACCAGCAGCGCTAGCAGGGGGCCCTTGGGCTTCCATTTCACGCTCGTTTCACGGCGGGGTTCCAGTGTTTGGGGACACCTTCCAACACGAAACTGGAGCAACCTATGGAAGCACCTCGACCAGCCCTCATCGCCCTAGCCATACTTGTCCCGCTCGCTATAGTCGCTGGCCTGTTCCTCGGCCGAGGCCTCGCAAGCCCCGACGATCGGGCGGCCGTTCCTGAACCTTCGGCCACCACAGCGCCAGCGTCGGCGACCACCCCACAGCCAGTCGAAGCCATCTCCAACGCAGCCGCCGGCAGCGACGAAATCACCGCCAGACGCACCATCGTGGCCAACCCGCCTCTTCCCCAGCCCGACGAGGCTCCTACCAACAACGACCTCAGACTCGCCGAGACCTTTGTTGACGCCTTCGCACAAGCACACGCAGAAGGTGACCTCGGCTTCCTGCTTGGCACGTTGCACCCCGAGGTCTATGCCAGCTTCGATGCACAAACCTGCGCCGAGTACGTGCAACAGACCATGGGCTCGATCCAAGACATGACCGTGGTTGGGGTGGGCGAACCCACCACCTACGAGCTCCAGCGCTCAGGCAACGACCCCTTGGTGTTTGAAAACGCCGTGCCGGTCGCCGCGGAATGGACCATTGCCCAGTCCGGCCTTATCCAGCCAGTCATCTTCCACCTGGTTGATCACGACAACACCCTGCGGTGGTTGACAACCTGCGGGGCCTAGAGCCCCCAGCCACCTTCACCCCATCCTCCAGCCCCCATCCAGCGCCCCTGGGCAGTGCCGCATCTTGCGACCCTGACCAGGGGTTTTCTGGTGTTTCACGGTGGTTTCACGCTGCCCAACGATTGTGAAGGCATCAACCAACGCACAGGAGAACAACCATGAAAACCGCACTCGCAACCATGATCATCCTCGGAACACTGGCCAGCTCGATCGTTGCTGGCGCACTGTTCTTCTCACCCAACGCCGATCTTGCCGGCCCCACCGCACCCGGCGTCCCCGGCAGCGTCACCGTGGTGGTCACCGACGACGAAGGCGACCCAGTCGAAAAAGCCAAGGTGAGCGTCAAAGACGACGCCAACAACCGCACTGGCAAAACCGAGACCACCGATGCCACGGGCAAAGCGCTGGTCCATCTCCCCACCGACGGCTGGTACAGCATCCACACCGAACTACCCAGCGACTACAGCCCACGCACCGATATCGACAAAGAACAGCCTGGCCTGTGCCAAGGCGAAGATCACCGCCTGTGCATCACCGTCCAGCTCAAGGGCGCCGAAGTCACGTTGGAAGGCGACAAGACGCCACGTACCGAGCTGACCGTTGAAGCCAACGACTTGACACCAGAACCTCGCGTATCGCTTTCGACCTTCGATTCCAGCACCGACAAAGACCTTGCCGGCGGCCGAGTGATCATCACCCGCCTCAGTGACAACAAAGTCATCTACACCGAAGATCACAAAGCAGCCAAGGAAGTCATCCAGGTCGCCAGCGATTCCTACAGCGTTGCCTGGATCCCACCAACCACCCATCACCACCACAACGACACCCACACCCTCACCCTCGTCGTCGACAAGCTGGTCCCGGTGCGGATGGGTGCCCACCCTAAGAAGACCGCAGCCGTTCCCACACCCACAACCGGTATCCAGCTACCCACCCGCAGCATCGCCAACGTCACCGTCACCGATGTTGACACCGGCGCCGGCTTCGACGGCGGAACCCTCCACGTCACCTTCGATGGGCCCCGAGGCGGATCCCTCCGGTTGACCTACCCCACAAAGGGCGGCGCCGCCACGGTTTCTTTGGCCACCGGCTTCGACCTCGACTACGTGGCCCCTTCCGGCTACCAGGTAGTGGGCGCTGGCAGCGCCACCGTTGCCAACGGCAAGCAGCAAGCGGTGCAGTTCAGCGTGAAGAAGAAGGCTCAGGGCAAGGTGGCCGAAGAACCAATCGGCGAACCCGAAGAAGACCGTGAACAAGAAGCCAACGAAACCCGTGTGGACAACGGCTTCATTCCAATCCCCGTCGAGGAAGTCGAAACCGAAGAAGCTCCCAAAGAAGAGCCCGCTGAGACGCCCGAAGAGGCCCCCGCTTCTGAAGACATCTCCACCGAGCCCAGCACCGCCGAGCTAGAGGCCGACTGCTTCATGTACCTCGAGATGTACCCCGAGCTCGTCGAACTCGACGCCTACCTGCCCACCTACTGCGGCCAAAACCCCGCCGACGCATTGCGGATCATTGGCGAACTCCTCGACGACCTCGACCAATAAGCCCAACCGAGCTACTCCAGTTCTGGCGGGGCCACGAACCCCCAACCAGCCATCCCAGCAAACGGTCCGCCTCGGTGGGTGTCTACAACGACACCGCCGAGGCGGACACTGTTTGCAACAAAGGTAGGGAGCTCATAGAGCGGCAATGCAGGGACGACCTCGGCCAAACGAGCATCAACCTCGCCAAATAGCCGGTCGCGTTCTTCAGTGGTGGTGGCCAACGAGGTTTGTGCCAAGAGATCATCAAGCTCAGCATCGCTGATCCCGGTGAGGTTGCTGGCAATGTCGCTGGAGCAACCCGAGACCCCAAAGGAGGCCGGGCAATAGCTCGAGCCAAACCGAAACACAGCAGCAACCGGGTCTGCATTGACCACGTCTTGGGCCACCACAAGATCGAACTCGCCCGCTTGACGATCGGCAAACAACTCGTCATCGCTGTGGACAGTGGCTTCGACACGGATGCCAACGTCAAGCAACTGCACCACCAGCGACTGCACCAGCGTTTGCTCAGACAACGGCGCACCCTCCAGGCTCTTGAGGCTGACCTCAAGGCGCTGACCATCTTTGAACCGCTCGTTGCCCTGAAGCTCCCACCCGGCCTCTTGCAGCAGCGTTTCGGCCGCCGCCGGTTCACCGCGATAGCGGTCGAACGGGTTGCCGTTTCCGCCATAGGTGCCGGGCCACACCAGGCTTTCCAGCGGTCCCGCGATCTCACCGGTGATGGGCGTAACAGCAGACTCAGCAATGAGCGCCCTGTCTAAGGCTTCGGCAACCGCCAACCGAACCTCCAGGTCACCCAAAGGCTCCTTACGCGTGTTCATCTCAAGACGAAGGAACTGATCGGCCACGCCAACATCGACGCTGACGTCTTCAAAGCTTCGCGCTCGGGCCGCATCGGTGGCCCGGGCATCTTCCACATACGCCAAGTCAAGCTCGCCCGATTCCAGCGCATCGAGCTGGGCACGGGCGCTGTCGTAGCTGCGAACGGTAATGCGATCAAGCAACGCAGGCTCGGCCCAGTAGGCATCGTTGCGGACCAACGTCAGGCGCTCCTCGCTGTCGAAACCCGACACCACGTATGGCCCCGCCGAGAACCCAATGCCGTCCTCAAGGAACGTCGCTGGCGACTCGCCCCCACCGATGTGAGCGTCGTACGCCGCGGCCTTGATAACCGGGTGCACGGTAGAGAACAGCACCTCGTAACCCCCGATCGGCTCGTTGAAGGACACCTCGAACGTGAGATCGTCAATGACGCGAAGTTCCGCGCCTTGGTAGAGCAGCACGCCGGTGGCGCCCGAGGAGGGGTCGTTGATGTAGTCGAGCGTGCGTTCCACGTCGGTGGCCGTCACTGGTGTGCCGTCGTCCCAGACGGCGTCATTGCGCAACGTCCAACGCAGCGTCAGCGGAGAGTCGCTGACAACGGTGGGTGGCTCGGCGGCCAAGCTGGGCGACCACGTCCAATCGCTGTTGACCGTCATCAACGTGGGCAAGACGTGGGTACTGATGAAGGGCTCAACAAGACGGTCCACGTGCGGGTTGACGCTGCGCAGCGACCTGGTTGTTCCGACCTCAACCGTGCCCCCCGGCTGAAGCTCTGCGGTGCTGCCAACGGTTGGCTCTTCGTTCGGGTCGAGGGCCGTTCCTTCCTCGCCATCCGTTGGTTCATCGGCTTCGGCTGGGGGCGCGGCGGATGCGTCGTCTTCTTCTCCGGCTGCCGCGTCGGCGTCGGGGCTGGGAACCGGTGTGCCAGCCGTTTCCAGGTCCGAATCCGCGCCTCGGTCACCTCCTCCGGTGATGGCAATCACAACACCCACAAGAACTAGGACCGCGAGCGCGCCGACGGCTACCAACCAGCGGCGGCCGCCTGGCTTGCCGTCCAGCGATTCGCGATGGGTTGCTGCCCCAATACGACCACCGTCTGACCTTGCGGCCACGGGGTTGAGCGCCGACGTGGGTGGCCTTACGGCGCAGGCTGTTTGCAGACCAGCGATGAGGTCGGCGCCCGAATCGAACCGGTCCTCTGGGTTTTTGGCCAACGCTTTCGCAAAGAACGCATCTCGTTGGGCATCACCGGTGGCAGGTACCGGCTCGTTCACGTGGGCCATCAGCGTTGAGATCAGATCAGTGCCAGGAAACGGCGGGTGGCCCACCAGGGCCGCGTACGCCACGCACGCCAGCCCATAAAGGTCAGCCCGATGGTCGACGTCGGCGGCGTTCGCTTGCTCGGGCGCCATGTACTCGGCGGTCCCCAAAGCTCCCGTGGTGTACGTCCCGAGCTCGCGAACCGACGCGGCGATACCAAAGTCGGCAAGCCAGACCCGGTCGTCTTCCAACAAGATGTTGCTGGGCTTAACGTCGCGATGGACAAGGCCGCGCTGGTGCGCATGATCCAGCGCCTCCGCTACCGGTCCCAACAACCGAACCGTGTCCTCGCCGCTTAACGGCCCGTGCTCAGTCAAGTGCTGGGCCAACGTTGGGCCGTCAACCAGCCGCATGGCCAAGAACACCAAGCCGTCTTGCTCGCCAGCCTCATACACCGGCACCACGTTTGGGTGATCCAACGATGCTGCCGCACGGCCTTCTCGCTCAAAGCGACGCGCCGTCTCGGGATCTCTACCCACAACCGGGTCAAGGATTTTGATGGCGACGTCGCGGTCGAGGCGAACCTGTCTGGCCCGCCACACGCTGCCATGTGCTCCAGCACCTAGCGCTTCGGTGAGCACAAAACCACCGAGCTGGCGCCCCGCGAGGTCGTCACTCATTGCTCCAACAGTACTTCGGCGAAGAGCCCCGCCAGCGCAGGCCAGCGCGGCGTAGTCCCAACTGCAGTGCGTCAATGCGCCAAGCCCAACGGTGCGTGCCATCTACAGTGGACCGGTGGCCAGCTATCCGCGGGGGTTAACCAGGCGTCCCAGACATGCTCGTATTGCGGCACGTCCGCGTCTCACTTCGATACCTGCACGAGGCAAGCTCACCATCATCGAAGCACCCAGCGGATCGGGTAAGAGCGTGCTTGCTGCACAACTCACCGATGCCCTCAACCTCGAACGACAAGGCTGGTGTCGTTTGGCTCCGGGTTGGAGCCAAGCCACCGATATCGTGCCTCTCGCCTTTGACTCGCTCGGCCTGGCGCCAGATGCGCCAACAGAAGACCTCATCGTGGCGGCAGGTCAGCTGCTCGAACTCCTCGAAGATCAACCCACGTCGCTGGTCATCGATGATCTCCACGAAAGCGAAGGCTCCGATGCCGAAAGGCTTTTGGCCGAAGTAGCAGCCTTCCTGCCCGAGCAGGCAGCCGTCATTGTCACCACCCGACGACGACCTGCAGAACTCATCGGCCTAGTAGACCCGGCGTTGTTGAACCTCGTAGGCGCCACCGACCTGCATTTTGATGAGAGCGAAGCTCGCCAGCTCCTGGCCCAACGAGACGCAGACGAATCGGCCGCGGCGTCGCTATTGGAGGCGGTAGGACCGTCCGGGGCCGCGCTAGCCACCGCATCCGATGCTGGCAGCATTGCCGAAGGCATCGAGAAAAGCCTGGGGCGTCTCTTTGCCGCCGATGCCCTTGGACCCCTCGCCCCGGTTGCGCACAGCGCTGCGGTCCTGCCGTACCTGTCGCCTGCACTTGTCGCCGAACTCGGCGTCGGCGACACCGAGAGCCTCCACAAGCTTGCTCAGCAAACCTCGCTCTTCACCGAAACCGCTGGGACATGGCAGCTCCATGCAACCGCTCGCGCCCACCTGACTAGCCAAGTCGATGACGAGCAGGCGAACAAATGGCGTCGACAAGCCGCCGCAGCCTTGTCGGCCACAGACCCCATGACCAGCATTGGTCTGCTTATCGAAGCGGGCGCAAACGAGCAAGCAGGCGACCTCCTTGCTGCGAACGCCGCCCAAGTGGGGCCCGCACGCGCCACCCGATGGCTGTACGCATTGCCGGCAGAAATCCGCCAGCGCATGCCCCCGGTCCTC
>JAUIIS010000249.1 GCA_030431575.1 Acidimicrobiia bacterium
CGCGGCGATCGTGGTGGTGCTGTTGCTGTGCAACATCATGGTCACGGGGGTAAGCGACGCCGGGATAGTCCGGCTTGCATCTGGGCTCATCAACGCAGCCGCCCTAATCATTGGCTTCTCGGCCACACGGGAGCATCGTCGCATAGTCGGTCTCGGGGCCCTGCTCCTTGCCGGGATTCTGGGCAGCGTCGTTGTCAGCTTCGCCGACGGACCCGACGCAACCACCGCCCTCGGGGCACTAGCCAACGTGGCCGTGCTGGGCACACTATGCGTGGCCACAACAATGCGCGTTGCCACACAACCCACTGTGGAGTCCCACACCATCTACGGGGCCACCGCGGCTTACCTGTTGCTGGGCCAAGTGTTCGCGTGGATCTACCTCATGCTTCCTGGCCTAACAGACGAATCTGTGCTTGACCCCAGCCAAGCCGGTGAGGTCCCCATCTACTACAGCTACGTGGTACTGACCACGCTGGGTTTCGGCGACATCTCCCCCGCTGGCTCGCTAGCTCAACGCATCACTGTCGTTGAGGCCCTGTTTGGACAGCTCTTCATCGCCATCTTGCTCTCACGACTGGTGTCGTTGTACTCGACTGCGCAACACGAAGCGAGAGCGGCAGCCAACGACGCCGAGTAAGTTCGCTGCGTGCCCGTAGACCACCTCACGCATCACGCAAACACCATCGGCGACCGGCTGGCCGTAATAGACGACCGCGGCAACCAACACGTCCGCAAGCTTGACTACACGTCGTTCAACGCGCTCACCAACCGCGTCGCCAACGGCCTCGCCAACCTCGGCATTCAGCCCGACGACCATGTGGCGTGGTGGGGCGAAAACAGCCTTGAAACGCTCTGCGCCATGCACGCCATTCGCAAAGCTGGGGCCGTGTCGGTCCCTATCCCCTACCGGTCCACCGACGTGGAGGCCACCTACCTGTTGGGCAATGCCGACGCCGTCGCGGTCCTTGTTGACGCCACCTACGCTGAAAACGTTGCCAGGATCGCCAGCGACCTTCCACACCTCCGATCAGTGATCGTGTTCGAGGGTGAGCCCGCCCACCAGAGCCAGGTCCGTTTCGACGACATGCTTGGCGAGCCAACGACGCCAGCAGCCGAAGGTCAAGTGGCCACGACGCGCACCATGATCTACACATCGGGCACAACCGGGCGCCCGAAGGGAGCCATCCGCCGCGTTGGCGGCGTCGCCAACGAGTTCAATGCCCTTTTGGAGCATCTCGGTATGAGCGCGCTGAATCCACTGGTGTTCTTGACCACCGGGCCGCTCTACCACTCCGGACCATCGGGGTTTTCGTTGCGCGCTCAGGTGCTAGGCGGCACCATCGTGACCCAACACCACTTCGATGCCGAAGACTGGTTGCGCCTCGTGGATACCCACGGTGTTACCTGCACGTTCTCGGCCCCCACGCCGGTTCGCCGGATCACCACGCTGCCAGCCGACGTGAAGCAGCGATACGACCTCAGCACGATGCGGTGCTTCATAGCCAACGCGGCGCCGTGGACCATGACCCTCAAAGAGGCCTACCTGGCGGACTTCCCCACCGATTCGCTTTGGGAGGTTTATGGCTCCACCGAGCTGTCGGTTTGTACGGCGCTGGCACCCCAAGATCAGCTGCGCAAGCCCGGTTCGTGTGGGTTGCCCGCGCCTGGTGTCGAAATCGAGCTACACGACGAGGACGGTGGTCTGATAACCGAACCACATGTTCCAGGTGAGCTGTATGCCAGGTCGGCGGCGTTGTTTGAGACCTATCACAAGGCTCACGACCGCTACCTCGAGGACCACCGGGACGGCTTTCAGACGGTTGGCGACATGGCCTATCGAGACGAGGACGGCTACTTCTACATCTGCGACCGCAAGAAGGACATGATCATCACCGGCGGAGTGAACGTGTACCCAGCCGAAGTTGAAAACGCCCTCGATGCGTACCCCAACATTGGCGAAGTGGCCGTGATTGGTCTGCCAGATGGCGAATGGGGCGAAGCCGTCTGTGCCGTAGTGGTCCCCCTGGACGGCTACGACGAGGACGCGTTTCGGGCTTTCGCTGCCCAGCAACTGTCAGGCCCAAAGCGGCCGAAACGTATTGTGACCATGGACGAGCTACCTAAGACCGGCACAGGCAAGGTCCTCAAACGCGACTTGCGCACAACTATCTAGCGCCCTAGCCGGCTAGCGCAGGCACCCGCCTAGGTCGGATGGCTCAGTGCGGGCAAAGGGTGCACAGTCTGGCGGCTAACTGGCCGATGAGAGACACAGGTATGTGTGCCATGACCTCTCCTTCTTCTCGTCCCAAACGCGCCAAACCCGGCGCACGATCGCGCCAGGTTTTGGCCGGGACGGCGACGACTGCATTCGTGGGGCTAACCGGCGCCATCGCACTGGCCGACAGCGCCAATGATGCCGAAGCCGTCGATGCATCTGCCCAGCAGTCAGCGGCACCGGATGACCTTGCCTTCGCACCACCAACGGCCACGGTTACCGAGCAGCCCACAGCGGTGCCTTCGCCCACTCCAACGCTGGGTGCGGAGGAACCAAAGCTGGTTCTGAACTTCGACGATGTGGTCTTCCCCACGCCAACGCTGGAACCAACCGCGACCCCAACGCCGACAACCGCGGCACCCACTCCAACGAACATCGCGCCAACACCGGCGCAGCCAAAGGCCGAGAAACCGAAGAAGAAGGACAAAGACACAAACGACACAGGCGGCGAAGAAGAGACTGCCGCCCCAACACCGGCCCCAGACCAGGGTCCAGGTGATGGGCCGACCGGGGAACCAAGGGCCGAGCCCCAACCAACCGCCACCACACCTCCAGCACCACCCACTGTGGAACCAACGCCGGAGCCCACGATTCCGCCCACGCCGACGCCCATGCCCCCACCGCCAACACCTACCCCAACCAGTGGCCCTAGCTGACACCGTGGCCCCGGCGATGGGCACGATGGCGCGGCTGTACCTGGTGGGTGGCCCCACTGGTCTTGAAGCGCGCCTACGGGTCCAACTCGACGAATTGGAACGACGGTGGAGTCGGTTCATCGAAGACTCCGAGATCTGCCAGCTCAACGCCGCCCTGGGCCAGCCCGTGAAGGTGAGCCCCGCGACGCTGCTGCTGGTGAAGCGCGCTGTGCAAGCCTCGCGGGCAACCGCAGGCGCCTTTGACCCGCTGGTGCTGCACGACATGGAGCGCATTGGTTACAGCGAGAGCTTCGACCTGCTCCCCTCGCCCAACCTGCCGCTGGTGGCCATGCGCGACCATCGCGCGCCTGGCCGAGTGCTCGTCCGCACCTGGGCAGGCCCTGCCGCTGCGATCCGCATCGACGCTTCCGCCAGCACCGTGGCACTACCGACCGGCACGGGGTTTGATCCAGGTGGTATCGGCAAGGGCCTTGCCGCCGACCTGCTGGTGGAGGCCGCGTTGAAAGGCGGGGCCACTTCGGCGCTGGTGGATATTGGCGGAGATATCTGCGTGGGCGGCACCGCTCCTTCGGGCGGCTGGCAGATCGCCCTCGCCAACCCGTTCGCTCCCGCGGACGTTGTGGGCTACGTGGCGCTGCCGTGGGGGGCCATTGCAACCTCGAGCACTTCAGCGAGACGATGGCAACAAGACGCGGCGACCCATCATCACATTGTGGACCCCTCAACAGGCACGTCGGCCGAAAGCGGCACTGTGGCCGCAACGGTGGTGGCAGGCCAGGGCTGGCGGGCCGACGCGTTAGCGAACGCCGCGGTAGTCATGCACCCCAAAGCGGCCTTGGAGATGCTTTCGGCGAACGGTGTCGAAGCAATGCTGGTGCATGACACGGGCCAACTTGTATTCACCGCGGCCATGGCACAAGCCACGTCGGAGAGCGCAGCATGAACGCGTCCAAGCTGACCTGGTACATCGCCCGGTCCGGCGGCATCTTGGCCTGGTGCCTGCTCGCAGCTTCATTGGTGCTGGGCCTGTTGCTCTCCAGCCGCGCGTTGGGTAAGAAAACGAATCCACCGTGGACGCTGTCGATCCACAGGTTCTGTGGCGGCCTGGCCGTGATCTTCACCGGCATCCACGTAGCCGCCATCATGGCGGATGACTTTGTGGACTTTGGTGTTGTTGAAGTTCTCGTTCCGTGGGCGTCGCAGTGGCGACCCACCGCTGTGGCCTGGGGCGTCATTGGCATGTACCTACTGGTAGCGATCGAAGTTACCTCGCTGCTGATGCGCCGCATGCCCAAGCGAATTTGGCGCTACATCCACTGGTCGAGCGCTGGCCTGTTTGGGTTTGCCACGCTCCATGGATTCCAGTCGGGGACTGACGCAGGGCGCGCCTTCATTGTTGCCACCGCGGCCATGATCGTGATCTTGACCATCCTTGTGATTGTGCGCGCTGTTCGTGCCTCTCGGAATCCGGCCTCGCTGCGTGATCCCCGCGCAGCGCTCGACGCGCTGTCATCACCGGACGAGCAGCCTGCGGCAAGATCTCGGACCGAACCACTCAGCAAACCCCGTGGGCAGCGCAAGGCCAGCCAGCACAAACCAATGCGTCCGTCGCCACCGGCACATGTGTTGGCTGGGTTCACCATGAACACTCGCCCGCTGGCGCCGACGTTGGCTGAACGCGCACCAGCCACTGCTTCGCCAGCGTCTGCTGCAAAAGACTCCACGACCCACGCAGCAACGGCGAACTCGTCATCTATTCGCTCATCCAACACGGCGGATTCGTCGGGTAATGCTGGCTCGTTCAGCAATACAACTTCGTCGGGCCACGCTGCTGTACCTGACGCTGGGTCAACAACAAGTGCGGAGCGAGTCGACGCAGCTTTTCTTGACTTCGGCTGGCAACCATCCAAAGCAAAGCGTGGCGCCCACGTTGACAGCCAGGCGCAGGCCGAACAACAAAGCCCCGCCCAACCGGCTACAAAACAGCCCCACCGCAGCAAAGCGCCCCTGGCAGAACCGAAGCCCTTCCAACAAGCGTCGTCAGAGCCAGGCTTCCTCGAACCAGCACCCGCCGACCTAGCGCATGGGACAGCGTCGGCCCGCCAGCCGGTGGACCGGTCGGGGTTTCAAGAGAACAACCCCGTAAATTCCCCACCAGAACAGGCAGCAACCCTGGCCGAAGCAATGCCGGCCGTTCCTGACACGATGCCGACACCCCCGACCCCCGGATGGGGAGCTTCGGTCGCACAGTAGTTAGCGGTGGCGCTGCGAAGCGCGTGCGCAGCGCCAGTCACCTAAGGCGTGACCAGAGCCCCAGGCCAGCAGCCGACGGGGCGTGGGACTGCTAGGTGTTGGCTGGCTCTTGTTCTTGTTGGGTCTGCGCTTTCAAGGCTGGCGCATCGTCGCGCTCGTCCAGCAACTCGAGCTGGTCTCCTTGCCGTTGGCGCAAG
>JAUIIS010000250.1 GCA_030431575.1 Acidimicrobiia bacterium
CTTAGTTGACCGCTCGTTCTTGGTTGTCCCAGTAGGGCTTGCGGAGTTCGCGCTTGAGGACCTTCATTGCGCCAGATAGGGGCAACGGGTCGGCGCGGAACTCGATGGACTTGGGGACCTTGTAGCCAGCAATGCGTTCTTTGGTGAACTCCTGGAGCTCTTCGGCGGTTACCTCGCCGCCGGCGCGTAGGACCACGATGGCGTGCACCTGTTCGCCCCAAGTTTCGTGCGGGATGCCAATGACCGCTACTTGCTCCACGGCTTCGTGCTTGGAGACCGCGGCCTCCACTTCGGCGGAGTACACGTTTTCTCCGCCCGACACGATCATGTCCTTGACCCGGTCGACGAGAAATAAGAAGCCGTCTGGGTCGATGTAGCCGGCGTCGCCGGTGTGGTACCAGCCGTTGGCAAAGACCTCGGCGGTGGCGTCGGGCTTGTTCCAGTACTCGCGCATGAAGTTGCCGGCCTTGGCGCACACTTCGCCGGTTTCGCCCTTGGCCACTTCGTTGCCGGCCTCGTCTTGGATAGAAAGCACAACGCCAGGAGCTGGCCTGCCCGCAGACTGAAGCCGAGCCCCACCGATGCGGTGGTCGTTTTCATTGAGCCAGGTGAGCAGCGATGACGATTCGGTCATGCCGTAGCCCTGGGTGATGTTGAGGTCTGGGTACATGCTGAGCAGCCGGTCGAGGAGAGCCGAGGGCATGGGGGACGCGCCGTAGGTGAGCCACTTCAGCGAGGCCAATCGCTCGGGGGCAAAGTCGGCGTGGCCAAGCATCATCGCAATCATGGTGGGCACCATCATTGTCTGGGTGACGCCGTGCGCTTCGATGAGGCTCATGGCCGCGCCGGGTTCGTAGAGGGGCATGAAGACCGAGGTCGCGCCAGCGGCCGGGGTGCCCATGATCCCGCCCATTGAGGCGGCATGGAACATGGGGGTGAGGTGGATGTAGCTGCCGTCTTCTTCGAACGGGATGCTCATCCCAATGTGGTAGAGATTCAGCATCTCGGCGCGGTGCTCTACCGCAACACCCTTGGGCAAGCCGGTTGTACCGCCGGTGTACATGAGGACGGCTAAGTCGTCTTCTTCTGGCTCGTCCAGCACGAGGGGGCTAGCCGCTCCGATGAGGTCTTCGTATTTGATGGTGTGGGGCACCTCAGCATCGCCGATGAGTACTACGTGTCGCAGCGGGCTGGGTTCGTCGCTGGCGGCCATTGCATCGTGCAGATGCTGGGCGAAGAACTGATCCACGAAGATGACTTCGGTCCCGGAGTCACGAACGATGTAGTCGAGCTCTGGCCCAGCGAGGCGAAGGTTCAGTGGGTTGATGACCCCTGCCCCTAAGAATGCTGCGTGGTAGAGCTCAAGATATTGGTGCGAGTTGGTGGCCATCACGGCAAAGCGGTCGCCGGCACCAATGCCGAGTTCGTTCCTCAGGGCGTGACACAGTCGAAAGACTCGGTCGCCGTGCTGGGCATAGGTGGACTGATACGCGCCGTCAATGAAGGCCGTCTTGTTGGCGTGACGGTCGAGGGCGGGCAACAGCATGCGGTGATAAACGAGCTCTTTCATGTGAGGAGGGTAGAGCCTTTAGCGCCGCGATTACAGTGCCGATTGTGCAGGTCGAACGATTAGGGACGTTGCGCACCGACTACCCACTCGAGCTGTTGATCCAGGACGCTAGAACTCCCCACATTGCGTCACCAGACGTCCATGTGTAGCCAAGGTCAGGCTGTAGCTGCCTTGTATGCGGCGAGCGTGCTGTCGCGCGCCTGGCCGTGATCGACCAGTGGGAATGGGTACGTGTCGCCTAGGTGCACGCCTACTTCGGCAAGGCGCAGCGGCGGCACCGAGGCGGGTTCGTGTATCTCGGTGTTGCTTAGGCTCGACAGTTCGGGCACCCAGCGCCGCACGTAGTCGCCGTTTGGGTCGAATTTGCGGCTTTGCGTGGTGGGGTTGAAGATCCTGAAGTAGGGAGCTGCATCGGGCCCGGTGCCCGCCACCCATTGCCAGTTCCCGGCGTTTTGTGCGGGGTCTGCGTCGGTGAGGTGATAGAAGAAGAACCGTTCGCCCCAACGCCAGTCGACCAGCAGGTCTTTGACCAGGAAGCTGGCGCAGATCATGCGGGCGCGGTTATGCATGAAACCGGTTTGAACGAGCTGGCGCATGCCTGCGTCGACAACCGGGTAGCCGGTCATGCCCGTGCACCACGCTTCGAACTCGTCACGGTTGTTGGCCCATTGGATCTTGTCGTAGTCGGCCCGGACGGCACGGTGGGGCAAGTTTGGGTTGGCGGCCAGCGTGTGGGCCCACCAGTCGCGCCAGGCAAGTTGACGGACAAAGGCGGCCCCTCCGGTCGAGTTGGTGTCGATGACATCTAGGACGGTGGCCGGGCTCAAAGTCCCGAACTTGAGATCGGTTGACAGCAGCGAGGTGCCGTCTATGCCTAGGAGGTCTCGTGTCTCGGGGTAGTCGTCCACGTGATCCGCCCACTGGAGCAGCCGGTCCATTGCTGCCTCTTCGCCGCCGGGCATCGGGGCCGGTCCATCCGCAGTTGGTGTGGGCTCGCCGGTGAACGCCAGTACCCGAGCGTCGCCCGCGTGCGGCATGTCGGGTCGTGGCGTCTGAATCCAGGTCTTGTAGAAGGGCGTGAACACTTGTGACAGCGTGCCTTTCTGGGTGAGCACCGTTCCGGGCTCGTGCACCAGCGTTCCCCAGTGTTGACTTAGCGGCACCTCGCTGGCAGCTTCGACCTGTCTCAGGCGGCGTTGGCTGAATGGGCTGACGTCGGCATTTGCATATATCGACGACGCGTTCGTTTCGCCAACCAGGGCCGCGAGGGCACGAGCTGGGGGCCCGGTGCGGATGCAGAGGTTTCCACCAAGCTGCCTGAGCTGGTGGTCTAGTGCTTGGAGGTGGCTGCACAGCTGATTGCGTCGGTGCGGTCCAGCGGCCTGGATGAGTGCAGGTTCCAGCACAAAGACACCAAGCACCTCGCCGTGGTGGCTGGTTGCGTTAGCCCATGCTGGGTTGTCGCGGAGCCGCAGGTCTTTGGTGAACCACACGATTGCGGTGTCTGGCGCTGAAGTCACGGCGTCCATTGTGGTCAGGTCTTGGTGGAGGGGATGGGTCGTGCCCAGAGTTTCTGTGACACGCCATTGCGGTCACGCTGCCCAATGGAGGCCAGTGGCAGCTTGGTTGGGGGCGAGAGATCGAGTCTCGCCCCCAACCAAGAATGCGTTGGTTAGACGTTGGCGCCCAAGATGGCTTTGGTCTCCAGGAATTCTTCGAGGCCGTGTTCGCCCCACTCGCGGCCGTTGCCGGACTGCTTGTAGCCACCAAAGGGTGCGTTGAAGTCGGGGCCGGCTCCGTTGACGTGCATGTTGCCTGTGCGGATGCGCTTGGCCACAGCCACGGCGCGTTCTTGGCTGCCAGAGATGTAGCCAGCCAAGCCGTAGACGGTGTCGTTGGCGATGCGGATGGCGTCTTCTTCGTCTTGGTAGCCAATGATGACCAGCACAGGACCAAAGATCTCTTCGCGAGCGATGGTCATGTCGTTGGTGACGTTGGCAAAGACAGTGGGCTTCACGTAGTAGCCCTTGTCGAGGCCGTCGGGCCGACCGGTTCCGCCGCATACCAAGGTGGCACCTTCGTCGATGCCCGCTTGGATGAGGCCTTGGATCTTGTTCCACTGGGCTTCGGAAACAACGGGGCCAACGGTGGTGCCATCGCTGGTTGGGTCGCCAACGGAGAGGTTGGCCATGCCAGCAGCAGCGATTGCAGCGGCTTCGTCCATGCGGTCGTTGGGTACCAGCATGCGGGTGCCGGCGTTGCAGGACTGGCCGGTGTTCATGCACATGCCAAAGGCGTCGCGGGCGATAACCGCCTCGAAGTCTGCGTCGTCGAGGATGATGTTGGCGGACTTGCCACCCAGCTCTTGGGCGACGCGCTTGACGGTGGGGGCAGCGTTCTTGGCTACCTCGACCCCAGCGCGTGTGGAGCCGGTGAACGACATCATGTCGACACCGGGGTGACCAGAGAGGTACGAGCCAACGGTTGGTCCGTCGCCATGCACAAGGTTGAACACGCCAGCGGGCACACCGGCTTCGTCGAGGATCTCGGCGAAGATGATGGCGCTTAGGGGCGCTACCTCGGATGGCTTGAGCACCATGGTGCAACCTGCGGCCAGGGCAGGGGCAACCTTGCAGGCGATCTGGTTGAGGGGCCAGTTCCATGGGGTGATCATGCCCACAACACCCACGGGCTCCTTGACGATAAGAGACCGTCCCAGCTCTTCTTCGAAGGTGTAGTTGGCCAAAATGCCAGCAGTGGTGGCGAAGTGGGCCAGACCGGTGGGAGCCTGGGCTGCCTTGGCGAGACCGCCAGGGGCACCCATCTCCGAGGTGATCGCGTTCGCGAGGTCTTCGCTGCGAGCACCGAGCAGTTCGGTGATCTTGTTCAGCAGCGCAACGCGTTCTTCGACCGAGGTCTGCGAGAACGTTTCGAACGCTGCTTGGGCTGCGGCGACGGCGGCGTCGACATCGGCATGGTCGCCCATGGCGATGGTCTCGATTGCCTCTCCGGTGGCTGGATTGATGACCTCGAGTGTGGCCGAACCCGATGGCTCAACCCACTCGCCATTGATGTAGAACTTGCGGCTGTTTTCCATGGCCGATTTCCCTTCTGAAACCTAGGCCTGCGCTCATGAGCAGGTCCAAAATTGAGACTAGTGGGGCGGTAGCCAAATGATGTGCCGATAGCGTCGCGTCAGAATTCTGATGCTTCGCCAAGCAGTCACTGCCCAGGAGGTGACATCGTTGTGGTGCCCCAACCAGTTGCAGCGACCAGTGGGCAACCAGATGCGCACGAGTTGGCGTCGGGATCCGCTTCGCTAGCTGCATCTACCTGGGCCCTCTTTGCCGGTCTGGCAATGGTGATGATTGGCAACGGCCTTAATGGCGCCGTAGTTGGTGTGCGTAGCGAGGCCGAAGGATTTGGCCTGGCTATCAGCGGGGTTGTCATGGCAGCGCACTTCGCTGGCTATCTAGCCGGGGCGAAAGCCAGCGAATCTGCCCTCGCCCAGGTGGGTCACATCCGGGTGTTCTCGGCGCTGGCGTCGCTGGCCTCGGCTGTTGTGCTTGTTCAGGCGTTGTCGGCAGAACCGATTGTCTGGGTCGGGACCCGGTTTGTCTTCGGTGGGTCGATGGCCGGGCTCTATGTGGTTGTGGAATCGTGGCTCAATGGCGCGTCAACCAACCAGACGCGTGGGCGCATCTTGTCTATCTACATGATTGTGTCCATGGGCGGTATCGGTGCGGGCCAGTTGTTGTTGAACCTCAAGGACAGCACCG
>JAUIIS010000251.1 GCA_030431575.1 Acidimicrobiia bacterium
GTGCAGCCGAAGGTAACGACGCGTTCTTCAAGCTGTACTGGGAGTATGGGGCTCGCTTACATCACGACAAGGATCGCTCGTTCGATCCCGCCGATGCGCTGAAAGCCGCGGGCCTTGATCCCAGCCATGCCGCCGCCTTTGACGACGAGTCCTGGGATAGCGAAATTCGGACCCGTATGGATGCTGGTCTAGCGCTCACCGGTCAAGACGTAGGCACCCCAATTATCGCTTTCAAGAACGATGACGACGAAAAGGTCGCGCTGTTTGGCCCGGTCATCACCCGTGTGCCAACCACCGAGCAGTCACTGAGGTTGTGGGACGGCTTCATAGCATGTGCCACGGTCCCCGGTTTCTGGGAGCTCAAGCGCACACGCACCGAGAGTCCCGAGTTTGGGGACCGACCATAACGCAATCGGACCATCCCGCTGCGTTTGAGCCGCTGGCAGAAGCCCCGCCTGGCGACTTCGACCATCGCGTCTTTGTTGTCAGCTCGGGGCGCCTCCTGGTGCAGCGGATCGATGCAACCACAGCACGGGCGCTTACCCTCGACGAGGCTCGAAGCCTGTCTTGGCTTGGCGAACCCGAGCTTGTGCTTGGCCGCACGACCACAACCCTCTATTGGGCTATCGAAGCCGAAGTCGACGACAACGAGCTGGAAGAGAGCCACCATCTCGACGGGCTTCGCGGCTTGCACGGTGTCCTCGACGACACCGAGTGGAACATTGGGGGCCGAGCCACTCAGGTCCTCGATTGGCTGCGCGATCACCGCTACTGCGGGCGCTGCGGAACGCCATTGGAACGTTCTGGCGGCGAGCGAGCCATGCAGTGCCCCGTGGACGGTTTGTCGGTGTACCCGCGCCTGTCGCCGGCCGTCATCATGTTGGTCGAGCGAGATGACGGCCGCTGCCTTCTTGGCCGCAGCAGCCGCTGGGATGTGCCCATGTACAGCACGTTGGCGGGTTTCGTTGAGCCGGGCGAGACTCTCGAGGAGACAGTGCATCGTGAGATCTACGAGGAGGTGGGTGTGCACGTCAAAGACGTCACCTACTTTGGAAGCCAGCCGTGGCCGTTCCCGAACTCGTTGATGATTGGTTTCCAAGCGAAGTGGGCTGGGGGCGATATTCGCATCGACCCGACAGAAATCGCCGACGCCCGATGGTTCAGCCACGACGAATTGCCCATGATCCCCGGGAAGCCGTCTATTGCGCGCGAACTTATCGATGCGTGGCTTGAGCGGGTTAGCGCTTAGGCCGCAGAGTTCCTTGCTCAGCCTGGCTCTGCGCCAACCCAACTATGGGACTCGTTGAGCAGTGCTTGCCACGTGGCTTCGTCTTGCCCGACGACGGCCAGCCATTCCTTGAAGACCTTGCCTGCGGGGGCGAAACTCTCTCCGGTGCCGGCGGCTATCAGTTCACTGACGCGGTCGGCAGGGAGCTTCACGACGAGCTGGCCAGACCTGGCCACCATGGCAACGAAGTCGCCATCTTTACGGAGGCAACGGCTGCTCATGATGCGGCCTTCTTCGGTCCCGTCAAGCGCCAGCAGCGGGGCGGCAAGGTCCCAAAACAACCGATCGGACTCGGTTTCGGTGCTCATAGCCTGGCCTCCACCAACGCCTCGTGAAGTGCAGTGGCCTGGTCGAGGCGACGGCCACACCAATCAACGAACGTGGGCTTGTGGATAGACGCCGGCACCGGTTCTTGCCAGCGCACTTGCAACATCTTGTGGCGCAGCAGCTCGCCCTGGGGGTGGTCGGCCGGGTAAGGGGCAGGAATCTTCTTCAGGCCCACCCCAGCAACGTCGGCAGACTTCGCCTTGGCCAGCGCCGCTACCTCGTCAGCGATAATGGCGCCGTGTGGGCTATCGATCACTTCTCGCCAACGCTTGAGATCTGCGGGCACGACACCTGAGGCGAAGCCGATTCCTTCGGGGTTGATTCGGACAAACAGCGTCGGCGCCGTCTTCTTGTTTGGCCCTTCCCAGAAACGCAACAGCACGTTGTCTTTGTACGGCGACTTGTCGGGCGCAAAACGCAGATCGTTGTTGATTGGTGAGATCGAGCCGTTGGTCTTGGGTTGCGCCGCTATGTCGGGTCGACGTTCTTGGAGCTCGTCGCCTAGGGCAGAGACGAAGGCTTTGGTTGGACCCACCAGCAGCTCCTCGTACGTCTTACGATTGGCTTTGAACCAGTCGGCGCTGCGCGATGGTAAGGCCGCCAAGAAGGCCAGGGCCTCGCTGGGGTATCCCTCAAATGTGCTCACAACGTCATCCTTCCTTGCCAACAAGCGCACCTCGACCAGGTTGGCACCTACTTACTGTCTAGTCGTCGAATGACCACCGCTCATTTCGACACCGGCAGCTCACAAGCCCTCCACGAGGGTTGTTGCTAGCTAGCCGCGCATCGCGGCGGCGACAGCAGCCCAGCGTTCGAGGGAGGAAGGGTCTTTGTTGATTTGGCCCATGGCGGTGTAGCTCATGACTCGGACGTTGACGCCAAGGTTCCCGTAACGCGCCACAAGCGTGGGGCCCAGAGAGTCCCAAGTGCCCGAGACGATGTAGTTGTCTAAGACCTCGTCGTTGATCAGCGCCACCATGCCGGCAATGTCGCCTTCGCGCTGTTTGGCGTGCAGTTGATCTGACAGGCCCACAAACCCGTGGAGCTCGAAGACCGGGCTATAGGTTCGGGTTGACCCGTAGAACGCAATCATGGAACGGGCATGTTCGCGTGCGGCCGTGGCTTGCTCTTCGGTGTCGCCGACCGCGGTCATTACCGGGCATACAAACGTGATGTCGTTCAGGGATCGACCGGCCCGTTGCACCCCGTCTGTCACTGCCGGTATCTGGACGTCGCTGAGGTAGCGAGGTGAATGGAACGGGTGCACGTGCACGCCGTCGCATACCTCACCAGCGACCCGGGACATGTAGGGCAACACTGCGGAGATGTAGACGTCGGGGTCTGGTGGGCCGATGGGGCCAGGGGACCACTGCGCTGGCAGCAGCGAGAACTGGTAGTAGTCGCCTTCGAACAACAGCTTCTCTTCGCCGCGGAACGCGCGGAAGATGGCCTTGGTTGCTTGCACGTACTCGCGCATGCGCGGGCCGGGGTGCGAATACGGCGTGCCATAACGCCGCTCGACGTGCGCTTTCACTTGGGTGCCAAGCCCAAGCACGAACCGTCCGTTGCTGGCCTCGGCCAGCTGCCAGGCATTCTGCGCAGTGATCATGGGGCTGCGCGGAAACGCGACCGCCACCCCGGTGCCGAGCGTGATGGAATCGGTAGCCATTGCGGCCGCGCCGCTCGGCAGGAAGGCTTCGCGGCCACCTTCGGTGAGCCACAGCCCTCCAAAGCCAGCGGCCTCGACCGCGGCAGCGGTTTCGGCCATCTGGGGCATGGACAACGGGCCGCTCATGATGTCGAGCTGCATAGACCTTCCCTTTGTTTGAATCGCCAGCGTCTAGGGGCCAAGCGGCCGAGCGGCTAGTTGACGGCCTTTTCGAGGCCTTCCCAGTAGGGCTGACGCAGCTTGTACTTCTGGAGCTTGCCGGTGGCGGTGCGAGCGAGTTCGTCGCGGAACTCAACCGACGTGGGGCACTTGTAGTGCGCCAGGCGGCCGCGGCAATAGTCGATGAGTTCCGCTTCGGTGAGGTCGCCGTCGACAACAACAAGTGCTTTCACGGTTTCGCCCCACTTGTCGTCGGGTACGCCAATGACGGCAACTTCGGTGACCTGCGGATGCGAGAACAGTGCATCTTCGACCTCGATAGAAGACACGTTCTCGCCGCCAGAGATGATGACGTCCTTCTTGCGGTCGGCAATGTTCACGAAGTTGTCGTCATCGATGAAGCCACCATCGCCGGTGTGAAAGTAGCCGTCCCTGATTGCCTCGGCTGTGGCTTCTGGCTGTTCCCAGTAACCCTTGAGCACCACGTTTGACCGGGCACAGATCTCGCCGTCCTCGGACACCTTCATGGTCACACCCAACGCCGGGGCCCCAGCACGTGCCAGCTTTTGGGCCCGTTCGCCACTTGAGAGGTCGTCCCATTCCGGGCGAGACCGCGACATGGTCAGCAACGGCGAAGTTTCGGTGAGGCCATAGATCTGGATGAACTCCCAACCGAGTTCGGTTTCGACCGCTTCGACCGTTGCGGTTGGTGGTGGGGCACCAGCCACGATGACCCGGGTGCGGCCAGCACCAGGGATAGGCCCGTCCCACGTCCTGGCGGCGTCGAGAATGGCGGCGACCACAGCTGGCGCGGCACACATGACTGTGATGCCATGGTTTTCGACCCGACGCAAGATCTCTGGCCCGTCGATCTTGCGAAGCACGACTTGGGGCACACCCATGCCGGTCATGGCAAAGGGCATCCCCCAGCCGTTGCAGTGGAACATTGGCAGCGTATGGAGGTAGACGTCGCGATCGCTCACCCCGGCGTGCAGAGCGAAAGTCACCGCGTTGGTCCACAGCATGCGGTGCGTCATCTCGACACCCTTAGGGCGTGCAGTAGTGCCCGAGGTGTAGTTGATGGTGGCGGTGGCGTTCTCGTCGAACTCCCACTCGGTGGGCTCGCCATCGGCAAATAGGGTGGCGTCGCTTTCGCTACCCAGCACGAAGATGTGCTTGACCGGCATGTCAGACAAGTCGTCGGCCACCTCGGGATCCACCAGCAGCACGTCGCAGCCGGAGTGCTCGACGATGTAGCGGATCTCTTCTCGGTTGAGGCGGAAGTTGATGGGCACACCAATACGGCCCCACCCTGCGGTGCCAAACAGGAACGTCATCATGCGGGCCGAGTTGTGTGAGACCAGCCCTACGCGTCCGCCGAAGGGAACGCCGAGGTTCTCGAACCCACGAGCCATGGCTTTTGCCTTCGCCGCGAACCCGCCATAGGTGAGGTCGGGCAGCGGCTGGGCAGGCTGGTCGGGCTCGTCTATGAGCCCAACACGGTCGTGGTAGACGAGATCGGCGCGTTGGAGATGATCTCGAATGGTCATCGGTACAAGCATGTGTACAGGTCCCCCCTTTGAAGTGAACAAGGCTGCAAGCGCGAGCCATGCGGGTGCGGGCACAGACTAGTGCGCAACGTAGATCCAAGCCGCAGCGAGAGCGCTGCAGCGTCGATCAACCTTGGAACGGTAGATGGCCCTGGGTCCGAGCACCGCACAGCTGCGACTTCGGGCAGACCATGCGGAACCCAAAACTGGGAACTGGAGGGCCTTGGCCCTCCAGTTCCGCTTCGGCCGAGATACCAGGACGCTGCTGGGTGGCCGGGTAGTCACGTTTCGGTGGGTATCCGGCACACCCTTGCGCCCCGCCT
>JAUIIS010000252.1 GCA_030431575.1 Acidimicrobiia bacterium
GCTGTACAAGAAGCCCATCAGAAGCGCAAACTACTTCCTGGTGTCGGACCCCGACGCCGTTCGCTCCTTCTCGACACCTGCGTATCCAGAAGTGTCCGATCACCGGCCACTCATCCTGACTATTTGACCGGCTTTCGCCACACCGACACATGCGACGGTGAATCACCGGTGAACGGCTCGCGGCGCCAGTTTGACCAGCGATGTTCCAACTCCATGCCGGCAAGCTGGGCCATGAGGTCAAGCTCCGATGGCCACACGTAGCGGAATACGCCAGCCAGCGTCCGGGCCCGGTCACCGTCGATGTAATAGTGATGCGACACCGAGATTTGCTTGACAAGGTCGACGTACTCTTCGAAGCCGAGATGCTCGGGCGATACGTCGAACGGAATAATGGTTTCGCCCGGCGACAAGCGATGCAGCTTGGGGACACCGTTCTCCACCACAAAACGTCCGCCCGGGGCCAAATGTGCGGCCGCGTTGGCAAAGCACGCTGTCTGAAGCGCCTGGGTTCGCAGGTTCGTGATTGTGTTGAACACCAGGTAGACCAGCGAGGCGTCAGCACACACCTGGGTACTGGTCATATCGCCTTGGGAGAGCTTTATGGCTTCGGCGCCGGGCTTGGAGCGTAACTGGGCCAACATTGGCTCCGAGAAGTCGATGCCCTGCACGTCTACTCCAGCCGCATGCAACGGCAAGGCAATTCGGCCCGTTCCCACCGCAAACTCAACCACCGATCCACCGGCCGCAAGCTCGGTTAGCACCGCAACGGTAGGCCCAACATCCTCAGCAGAGAAGCGCTCGGCCACCGAGTCGTCGTACGCTTCAGCGACCGCAGGATCGAGATGCTCGTCGGGTGGATACGCGGAATCCAGAGAGGCCATCCCCAACGTTTGCACGCGTGGGGCGCACTGTCGTTCGAATTAGCTAGCGCAAATGCCGAGCCGATTGCGGCTGAGCGGCAAGGCCAGCTGTCACTGCTGATCGCATTGGGTGAACCAGGCAAGTTCGCCATCGGCGACGGCCAAGTGCGTCTCCTGCACGACGGGATCGGCATCCCCAACGGTGATCGCCACCTCGAGGGTGTAGGCGTCCTCGACCGTCACCTCTTGGTCGGCACCTTCGAACAGCCAAGATTCCGCGTCGCTGAGCTGGTCGACGTAGGCAACGCGGACGTCGGGGTTGACGATCCTCTCGAGGTACGCAGTGCACGCGGGCTCGCCGAACACCTCAATGACCGCTGGATGTAGCGCGGCCAACAGGGCGTTGACGTCACCGCTGGTTTGGGCGTTGTTGAAGTCCTGGTAGAACGCCTCGAAGTCTGGCGCTTCGTCGGCGGGTGCCTGTCCTGCCAGCTCGCCGGACACGTCGTACACGATGGGTTCGCCGGTTGGCAGCCCACCATCGACACCCATGATGTACTGCCCGGTCAACGTTGTGGCCGCAAGGGTGCCCACGAACCGCACGGTGATGTCATCAAACCCAGCAACAGTGCCCTTCGCGCTGACATCAAAAGTTCCATCAGGGCTGAGTTCGCCTGACACGGGAACAAACGGAGCTTCACCATCGATGAAGATCGACCCGATCCGAACCACCAGCTCCGTTTCGTTGGGCATGCCAATCGGTCCTGCGTGCTTGGCGGGGTCAGTTGCTACCTGGAACGAGCTAACAAAGATGAACGGGCCGGCGCTGATGGTTGCTTCGGTGATCTTGAAGATGGCTTCACCTGTGGGCGCGTCGACGCCTTCGCCAATCTGGGCGGTGACCACAACGTCATCAGGGGCAGGGCCCACGAAGATGTGATCAACGGTCCAGACCCCTTTGCTGTTGGTCTTTCCGGTGCGTTGGAGTTTCTCTGGGGAGCCGTCTTCGGTCTTGCCGTCGATGGTGAGTGTCACGGCCGAGTCGGGTCGACCAGTCACGGTGATTTTGGACTTGGTGTTGCTTGGCCCCTCAGCGGGACTGAGGCTGACGAGGACTTCCTCTGCATCCTCGGCGCCGTCGGTGATGGTAAAGACGGCTGTAGCGATTGGGGCACTGGGGCCGGCGCCAGTTTGCGCCGTGACGGTCACCGTGCTGCCAGGATCGCCTTGATACGCATAGTTCTCGTAGGTGTATTCGCCGTCAGCGTCGGTCTTCCCCGCGTTGCCAGCCACGCCGTCAAACTTCAGCGTCACCGAAGCGCTCTTGTCGCCGGTCACAACAATGTCGCCTTTCGTTCCGGGCGGGCCGCTGCTGGGCTCGAGCGTGATGGTTGGTTGAACCGGTGCATTCGGATCAACGAACTTGAACCGACCGGTGGCAGTTTGGCCACCGGCGGTGACCGTGATGTTCACGATGTCGCTGCCGGCCTTGTTAAAGACGTGTGTAACGCTGCCGGCGCCATTGGCAAGCGTCATTTGGTCGCTGAGGTCGCCGTTGTCGTAGGTGACCGTGGCCGCGGTGTCGTTGGCTCCCGTGACCGAAATGGTGACGTTCTGGCCATCTGTGCCCTCGCTTGGGTTGATGGTGAGCGCCAGCTTCGCCTCGCCAGGCGCCGTGGACGTCTCGTCGCCGTCATCGTCAGCCGTCAGCGCGTAGAAGCCACCACCAAACAGCGCCAGCACCAACGCGATCGAGGCCATGGTTTTGATCCCGCTCCTATTCATGAGTATCTATCGGCAGCTGGGCGCTCGATCTTCGGCTTTGGGCCGTGACGGTGCTCTACAGTGAGCGTCCGATATCTGCGGCGCGCCGCACAACCTTGGGGGCATGATGATTCCGGCGAGCTTTCACCACGACGGTTCTTCGACCGAAACGGGGCCAAAGGGCGAGCTCGCTCACCGCGAGGCGATCAGCCACCTGTCCCGTCTGGGACCAACGCTCGAGCATCCGCGGCCAGGAGTCTGGACCTTTGTGGGCAACGGGCTTTCCAACACCACCTTTGTCGAGGCCCCTGAAGGCCTCATTGTGATCGACACCGGCGAATGCGTCGAAGAGATGGCGGCTGCCCTAGCGGCGGTGCGCGAGCACACCAAGCAGTCAGTGGCCGCGGTTATCTATACCCACTTCCACTACGTGGCCGGCACGATGGCGCTGGAGGCGGAGCGTTCTCTTGAGAGCCTTCCCATTTGGGGACATGAGCTGATCCATACCAACCGAGCACGAGCCGCAACCGAGATTTCTGCTAGCTACGGCCGCGGCATCGACGCGCAGTTCGGCGTGAACCTCCCTACATCTGGACCCGATGCCAGCTTGTCGGCTGGCATCGGCCGCTCGTTCCGCAATCCCGACCATGCCCCGTACAGCGAAGGCTATGTGCAGGCCAACCACACCTTTAGCAAAGAGACCACGGCCACAATCGCTGGCCTCACCACCGTGTTCATGCCAGCCCCGTCGGATGCAAACGATTCGGTAACCATCTGGTTCCCCGAGCTCTCAACGGCGGTCAACAACCTGGTGTGGCCCGTGCTGTTCAACGTCTTTGCCATCCGTGGCGAAGAATACCGGGACCCCAGGGTGCTACTGAAGGGCATCGACCAACTTCTTTCGCTCGGCGCCGAACATCTTGTGAATACCCACGGCCCGAGTTTGAGCGGCGCACAGCAGATCCGCGACGACGTCACTCGCTATCGCGACGCGATCCAGTTCTTGTGGGACCAGACCGTGCGGGGTCTCAATCGTGGCCTTACTTCCACCGAGCTGGCCGAATTTGTACAGCTTCCCGAGTTCTACAACGACTCGTACCTGACCAGTCAGTTCTATGGCCTCGCCGAGCACCACACCCGTCAGATCCGAACGGGATTGGTCGGCTGGTTCGACGAAGACGAAGCCAACCTGTTTCCTCTGCCGACTGGTGAGCGCAATCAGCGACTCATCGAGGGGTTTGGGGGACGAACCGAAGTACTTCGTCAAGCACAAGTTGCACTTGCGGCAGACGATCTGCGCTGGGCCCTCGAACTTGCTACCTGGTTGGTCCGATCCGAACCCAACAGTGCTGGCGTAGACACGGTCAATGGAGGGTCGGCTGAAGAACGTGCGCTCTTGGCGTCTGTGCTTCGCACCATCGGGCAACGCACAATGTCGGCCAACGTGCGCAACTGGACGCTGACTAGGGCGTTGGAGCTTGAGGGCACCCTCAACCGAGATCGGTTCCGGGTGCACCGTTTCCCTGCCAGCCTGGTGGAGCATGGCGACCCGGCGCTATTTGTCGATGCGCTTCGTGTGCTTGTTCTTCCCGAGGTCGCCGCGGCGGTTTCGGGTCACATCTGCTTCCACGTTGGTGAGACCAGCCGTGGCCTCCGGATCAGGAACGCTGTTGGTATACCTACCAATGGCGAGGGCGCCGACGTCTCGTTGACGATGTCCCAACACACGTTTGCTCATGTGCTGGGACGCAAGACGTCGCTTGTCGACGCGCTTGCGGCCGGCGAAGTCACGCTGGAGGGCGACCAAGCGTCGGCCGCCGCGATTCTGGCGTGTTTCGACCTCCCAACCCTTCAGCTTGTCGCCGCACCCTGCTAGAAGCTCAACAGGGCTCGACCGATCAGGCGGACCGCCAGCACCGTCAAGACAACTTTGAACAGGGTGTCTAGGTGGGCGTCGCTGACGCGTCCCAGCAGCCGAGTGCCTACGAAGCTCCCAAGGGTGACCGCAATGGCACCGGTGCCGATGACGCCCAGGTGATCACCGATGGCGAAGTCGTCAAGCGAGAACGCCACGATCTTTGAGCCGTGGGCCAGCACCTGCGCGGCGCCAGCGGTGGCGACAAAGGCAACGTGGGTGGCCGTGGCCGCCTTGAAAAACGGGGATGTCACGGGGCCACTAGCGCCGACGGTGGTATTCAGGAAGCCTGAGACACCGCCCACCCCAATGAGTGCTTTGTCTGGTAGTTGATCGGCGCCCCGCCATTTCAACAGGCTGGGTTTCCAGGCCACGACCAAGACAAAGAGGCCAATTAGCAACCGGGTGGCAGCTTCGGGCATGGCGGTGGCGACCGCTACCCCCAGGAGTGAAGCCGGGAGCAACAAGATTGCAGACCAGCCAACGGCGCTCCACTTGATCTTGTCCACCAGCATCGCGGCACGCGACCCGTTCGAGACCAGTTGGATGGACCCATGGATGGGGATGGCAACGGTTGGGGTGAAGAACTGGGTCAGGACCACGAGCAGCACGATCCCGCCACCTAAACCAGCCAATGCGCTGAGGATTGAGGTGGCAAAGGCAGCTAGGCCGATCGTGATGAGCTCCATACCGCAACCATACATGTCTTAGACATGTATGTATACAAGTTTAAGTCAACTAC
>JAUIIS010000253.1 GCA_030431575.1 Acidimicrobiia bacterium
CCGCCGTGGCCGAGAAGATCACGGCCGACGCAATGAATGCCCGAACCGGCGATACGCCCATGTCGACCAACAGCACCTGAAGGGTGATTCCCAGTGCAAAAAACGTGACAGCCATCGTGGCCGCATCGACGACGCTCAGGCGAGTCGGAGCATTCCCAGCGCCGGTCCCTGCATCTGCGCTGTCATCGGCCCCGGTCATATGAACAGGCAACGTAGGGAGCAACGCGCACAAGAGTCAACTCCCGCACCGGCCCGGCCCTACTCGCGATAAGGCGGCTGCCGCGACCGGGGATGCCAGCGTCGGTTGGAGCGCCCACCGGCGCTAGGCATCTTACGACTTGCGGACGAGGCGGAAGACTGGGATGACTCGGCCGTGTTCAGCGGCGCTTTTCTCGTAGTCGTTGAAGTTGTCCATGAGGGCAGCCTGGGTAGCAAAGAGGCGCGCCCGTTCGTCTTCTTCGCAGAGGTGGGCGGTTGCTTCCCACTTGTCGGTTCCGACCTCGACCGTTACATCGGGGTTGGCCACGAGGTTGTAGTACCAGTTTGGGTGTTCGGGGGCACCGGCTTTGGACGCGATAATCACAAGGTCGTCGCCGTCGGTGGAGTACACCAAAGGCGAGGTCAGCTCGCGGCCGCTCTTGGCGCCGGTCATGGTGACCAGCACCACGGGTGCGCCTTCTAGCCAGCCGCTGCACACGCCGCCATTTGCTCGAAACTCTTCGATTACGCCTTTGTTGACTTCGGTGATGTCCATGCGTCCTTGTCCTGCCTTGCTGTGCGCCGGCGGGCGCCGGTCGGTTGATGCAGCGTAGTCAATGGAGGTGTGGCAAATCGCTGCACCCGGATTCGTTGGTTGGGTTACACTGTAAGTCTCGACCGAGCAGAGGGCAGCGATGACCGACACAACGACCGACCGCACCAGGTGGCCAGACGACAACGTTCGAACCCCCGAACAGGAACAAGCCGCCAAGGGTGCCAACGTTCCCGATGCCAAAGACCTCTCCATCGAAGAGATCAACCCCCTCAACGCGCACCTGTTCAAGGAGCACCGCTGGCAAGACCACTTTGCTCGGCTCCGCGCCGAAGACCCGGTGCATCTCAACGAGATCGAAACCGCCGGCCGCTACTGGTCAGTCACCAAGTACGAAGATGTGCGTGCGGTCGATGGCGACTGGAGGACATTCTCTTCAGCCAGCGGTATCACCCTTGGGCCAAAGGTCACCGACACCCCCATCGAGGGCGGCCAGGTCACGTCGTTTATTGCGCAAGACCCGCCAAGCCACGGCGACCAGCGTCGCACCGTCCGCTCGGTAGCTGGGCCCGCGAACCTCCGCAACGTCGAACCGCTCATCCGCGAACGAGCCAGCAACGTGTTGGACTCACTACCCGAACGCGAAACCTTCGACTGGGTAGACACGGTCTCCATCGAGCTGACGACCATGATGCTGGCCACGTTGTTCGACTTCCCCATGGAAGATCGACGCAAGCTGACCCGGTGGTCCGACATTGTCTTTGCCATCCCAGAACCTGGCGGCGTCGTAGAGTCCATGACCCAAAAGCGTGACGAGCTCATGGAGTGCGTTGCCTACTTCGAACGCCTTTGGGAAGAACGCCGCAAGAACCCTGGCGACGACCTTGTATCAATGCTGGTCCACGGTGAAGCCACGAAGGACAAACCGGCAGCAGCGCACCTGGGCAACCTGCTGCTTCTCATCGTTGGCGGCAACGACACCACCCGCAACACCATGTCGGGCAGCGTGTACGGCCTCAACAAGTTTCCCGACCAGTACGACAAGCTCACCGCCAACCCAGACCTGGTTCCCTCAATGGTGCCCGAAATCATTCGTTGGCAAACCCCGTTGTCGTACATGCGTCGCACCGCCAACCACGACACCGAGCTTGGCGGCAAGAAGATCCTCAAACACGACCAAGTCCTCATGTGGTACGTGTCGGCCAACCGCGACGAAGACATCTTCCCGGATGGCGACAGCATCGACATCGAACGTCACAACGCAGACCGCCACCTGTCGTTTGGTTATGGCATCCACTTCTGCATGGGAAGCCGACTGGCCGAGTTGCAGCTGCGGATCGTGTGGGAGGAAATCCTCAAGCGATTCGAACGCATCGAGATCCAGCGCGAACCAAACCGCACCTTCTCGTCCTTTGTAAACGGCTATGCCGACCTACCCGTGCGGGTCACCCGCAAGTAGCGCCGCTATGGCGCTTATTCGCCCCTAAACACCGGCGGCCGTTTCTCGACAAAGGCGGCGGCAGCCTCTTTGTGGTCTTCGGTAGACATGGCGCGCACCATGTTTGGTGCCTCTGCATCAAGGGCTGTTGCCAGATCGACATGCAAGGCCCGGTTGAGGTTCTCTTTCATCAGCCGCGCTGCGATCGGAGCCCGCCCGGCTAGGTCATGACACCATTCGAGGGCTGCTTGGTCGAAGCCTTCGTCGGGCAACACAACGTTCACCATGCCCAAGTCTTTTCCTTCAGCCGCGGTGATGCGGGGCGAGGTCAGGTACAGCTCTTTGGCTTTGGCTGTGCCCACAAGCTGGGTGAGAAACCACGTGCCCCCAAAGTCGCCCGACGCGCCTACGTTCGCGAACGCCGTCACCAGAACAGCTCGTTCGGCTGCAAGCCGCAGGTCCGCAGCCAAAGCGATAGACAGTCCTGCTCCGGCTGCTGCGCCAGGGAGCGCTGCCACGACCGGGTTGGGGAACTGGTGCAGGGCCAGCGAGACCTGACGCTGGCGAGCCCGCAAGCCAGCAACCCGATCTTCGATACCGCCGGTCTTACCTGCCCTGGGGACCCCAGACTGGTGTGAATCGTTCATGGCTTTCACATCGCCCCCGGCACAGAACGCTCCCCCGGCGCCAGTTACCATCAGCACTCGCACCTGGGGGTCTTCGGCCATCACAGGCAGGGCTGCGGCGAAGCCGGTGTAGACCCCCTCAGAGAGAGCGTTGCGTCGCTCCGGGCGATTGATCGTGATGACCCCAACGTTGCCCTCCACGCGAGCTAGAAGGTCGTCAGTTCCGGTGTCGATTGTCCGTGCCATCTGGTCAGCTTGGCACTGAAGCGGTCCGTCGGCCAGCGGACCTACCAACAAGCAGCTGCTCAAACGCGGCGGGCGATGAGCGCCACCTCCGAGCCCGGGAGCCGAGTTGTCCGCACGTCGTCAACAACGAATCCTCGCTTCTTCAACTGCCGGCGCATCCATCGAGAACTGGGGTAAATAGGCGTGGCAGTAGAACTCTGCAACCGAACTCCTAGCACGCGTCGACCCAACAGTTGGTAGGTGAGCGTGTTCACGACGGCGTAGGTGTCGTATTTTAGAATCCCGAGGTCGCGGCCTCGGAGCAATCGTCCTATGGCCTCTCGCACAAACGGTCCAAAGATTGCGCCCATGATGTAGATCTGGCCATGGTCGTTGACGATGCGGTCGATCTCATCGAAAGCTCGGTGCAGGTCCATGTACTGATGGGAGGAGTAGCAGAGTGCTATGTCGAATTCGTCGTCGGCAAATGGCGTGTGCTCGGCGTTAGCTACCACGGCCTCTGGAGCGGGGAGCCCGGCTAGTCGAGCGAGAATAGGTTGCAACTGGAGAGTGGCCGGCATGGCATCGACACCCACCTGACGTCCCGGCACACCGGTGAGGCTCAACAGGTTGCAGCCTCCGCCACAGCCGAGTTCGACCACCGTCTTTCCGTTGTACTCGTCCCGTCGCAGCGTTGGCACGAGGTCGGCGGAAGGCAGCTTGCCATTGCGCTGTTCCCAAAATACGAACTCTCGGATCGGTCCTACGACGGCCTCGCCAAGCTCCGTCAGCACGTCCCCCTCCACCCAACCAAGGCAGCGCGCCAGGTCGAGTCCAACACCGCGAGTTGCCTGCTGGCCGATGGAAAGCTGAAAGATGGCTCGACGAAGTGCAGCGCCTTGTTCGCCGAGGAGCGCGGCTTCTGCCGCAGCCAGCTCCGAGGTCGACAGTTGGCCCCAGCCGACGGTGTCGGCCGGAGATTGCCCCTCGAGGCTGCCAGAATCTCGCTGGGCGCAGTGGTCTTGCACTCCATCATGCACGCTTGGAGTGAACCTGACCAAAGGGAATACGTCAACCAAGCATCACCCGATGTGTGTGCTCCGACCCCCACAGCGGTCAGGGGTACGCCCACATGGGTGCGATGAACTACCCAGCCGCCTACGCCGCTTGTACCGAGTACTCAGACCAGGCGAGGCCAAGGCGCCGAACGCCCTCAAGGAGCTCGGCCTCGCTAGAGGTGAAGGGCAAACGAACATGGCGGTCATCTCGGACGTAGGCCGCAAACTGGCTACCACTGGCCACTTGCACTCCGAAGCGTTGCGCGAACGCTGCGAATTCCGCGGCTGCGCCGTGCGGGATCTCCCACCACGACACCAGCCCTCCCCGGGGCTTGTTGGCCCGCCATTGCGGCAGGAACTCGGCGCATGCTTGGAACAGCACATCTCGGCGCTCGACTATCTGGGCTGTTCTCGCTGCTACTAGCTCTTCCCACGCATCCAGCACGTCGATGGCTGCGATCTGCATCGGGATGGGTGATGAGAGATCGGCCAATGCTCTCAGTTGGCGAAGCTTGGCAATGACCTGGGCGTCGGCGCGCACCCAGCCAATCCGAAAGCCGGGCCAGGCGACCTTGCAGATCGAGTCGATGATGATCTCTTGGCCACCGTGGCCGTACGCTCCAAACGGTTGAGCAACCACACCGTCATACGCAATGTGCGCGTTGGCTCGATCTTCGCCAAGGACGACGCCGTACTCGGCAGCGACGCGAGCGATCTCGTTGCGGCGCGCCTCGGTGGTGCGTGTCCCGGTGGGGTTGTGGTGGTGCGGGTTGAGCATCACCATGGTGGGACGGAACTTCTCGATGTCTGACTGCAACCGTTCGGGGATGACACCATCGGCGTCTATTGCGCAGCCGTGGACCCGACCCCCAAGACTGCTGACGCCGTCGACTGCGGCTGGCCAAGTCCAGTCTTCGGTGAGGACGTATTCGCCTGCGGTCACAAAGAGCTGGTTGACAAGGGCCAATCCTTGCTGGGCGCCTGCGGTCACCAGGACCTGTGAAGGCCGGGTGGGCAGCCCACCCTTAGTGACGTGTTGGGCGATCCGTTCGCGTAGCGGGGCGATCCCGGCAGGCTCGTCGACGTCAAGGTGGTCGGCGTACTGGCTGAGCTGGACACCTGATGCGATCTCCAGCGCTAGCGGCAACGGTTTGGG
>JAUIIS010000014.1 GCA_030431575.1 Acidimicrobiia bacterium
CACAAATGGCGAGCACAATCTCGTTGGCGTAGCGGTCACCTACTCTCCGAAGCGGCGCCGTGACATGTGCGTAGATGGAGGCAATCGCTGAGTGCTCAAACGAGCTTGGGCGTTCCGCGCCCGGAGCCAAAGCTAGATAGCCCGCGCCTCTGAGGCCACGCGCAGAACGCATCAACAACGCTGCCTCGTGGGCTTCGTTCGGGTTGAGGTCGCGCACCCGATCGGCGTAGCTCATGTCGTCGGGCCAGGGTACACCGAGACCTCGGGCCGTTCGCCGCAGGCCTTCGATGGTTTCGGGATCGGGTGTTGGCAGTGTGCGCAACAAGCCCATATCTGCGTCGACCATGTGGTGCGCCGCAGCAATCCCAGTGAGTAGGGAGATCTGGGCGTTCCAGTTCTCGACAGGCAGCGTCTGGTCGAACACCAGCTGTGGGTGTCCGTGACTGTCGCGTTCCACCTCTTGCGCAGGCAGGTTGAGGCTGACAGCGCCGCGATCTCGTTCGCGTTGTTGGCGTAGTTGCCCGATCTCTTTGAGCAACGCCAGCGACGTTCGGGCACTACCGCTGTCGATCTCGTCTTGGGCTGCCCGGTAGCTCATGGTTTCGTTGATGTTCACGGTGCAGCGTTTGAGGGTGGAGTCCAGCAACTTGCCGGCGGCGTCGAGATCGATGGTCCACAGCACCGATGGCCGATCAACGCCTTGGCGCAGGCTGGCAACGTCTTCGTTGATGACTGGCGGGTGCAGTGACGTGCGCTTGTCTGGCGCATAGAGGGTGACCCCGCGTTCTAGTGAAGCCTGTTCGGTCAGCGACCCTGGCGCCACGAAGGCCGCGACGTCGGCGATGGCGTAGTGGATGCGGTACCCCTCGCCGCGGCGTTCGGCACCATAGGCCTGGTCCAAGTCCAAGCTTCCCGGTGGATCGATAGCTACGAGGTCGAGGTCTGTGCGGTCTTGCCAGCCCGCGAGATCGGCGTCAGGAGGAAGCGTGGGCCCGCGCTCGGCGGCAGCTTGCGCGTCTGCCAAGACAGCCTCAGAGAAGGGTTCCACGCCAATCTCGTCTCGGATGGCTTGGAATCCAGCAGCCAGTTCGGTGTCGTCGAGGGCAACGTGATAGCGCAGCGATGGCATAGTTCGTGACCGTACCGCTTTAGAGTGCGGTCCATGATTGAAATCCGGTTCGCCAGAGCTGAGGACTACCCGGCGATGTTGGCCCTGAACAACGGTGCGGTTCCCGCAGTGAACCCCCACGACGAGGCAAGTTTCGCTGAGCTTGTTGCCATGGCGGATCGCGCGTGGGTGGCCGATGACGGCACCGCTATCGGCGCCTTGCTGGTGGCCTTTGGGCCGGGCGCCCCGTACCAGAGCAGGAACTACCAGTGGTTAAGCGAACGGTATGACCAGTTCGCCTACGTTGACCGAATCGTGGTGGCCGAAACGCACCGTCGGCGGGGCCTCGCAGGGCGCCTCTACGACAGCCTTGCGGCCCACGCGCGAGCAACCGATCGCCCGACGCTGTTGTGCGAGGTCAACGTCGAGCCACCTAACCCGGCTTCGATTGCCTTTCACGAGGCGTCGGGCTGGTCTGCCGTCGAAGATCTCGAGCATGAGCCAGGCAAGGTTGTGCGGTTCTTTAGCCGTCGCTTGGGTCCAACGGCAGGGCCGCCTTCCCGTGAGGGCACTTAGGACCGTAGACTGGGCTACTGGTAGCCACGCGAGGAGATATCCATGGGCAGCCTAGGAACATCGGAACTCATCATCATCTTGGTCGTGCTGTTGGTTCTCTTCGGCGGTGCCAAGCTTCCCGAGTTGGCGCGGTCGCTGGGACGCGCGCAAAAAGAGTTTAGGGATGGCCTCGCCGAAGGCGCCGACGCAGACGACGACGATAAGGCCTAGCTAGTCAGCTAGTCCTCAACAACTTCGATGGCGAACTCGGGACAGTTGTCGACGGTGAGCTGCGCCTTTTCTTGGAGTTCTTCTGGCACGTCGCCGTCGATCAACAAGATTGCGTAGCCCTCGTCGTCGACGTCGAACACCTCGGGTGCCAGCATGTAGCACCGGTTGTGTCCTTGGCAGGCGTCACGGTTGTACTTGATCTTCATAGGTCTTCTCTGTCCTAAAGAATACGAATCGGGAGCTCACGGGGACCCCGAATCTGCCCCTTTGACCAACGTACTCGCTCTGGGTCGGCCAGTTCGAACTCGGGTATACGATCGAGCCACGTCTCCAGAGCGATGCTGAGTTCGAGGCGGGCCAAGTTGGACCCCAAGCACCTATGAATGCCGAGGCCGAAAGCGCCGTGGCGGTTGGCCTTGCGGTCCAAGATCACCTGGTCTGCGTGTTCGAACGCTTCAGGGTCGCGGTTGGCTGCGGGGAATGGCAGCAATAGCCAATCGCCCTTTTGCACCGGGCAGCCACCAAGTTCGTGATCGGTGGCCGCAATGCGAGCCATGGTCACCGGCGCGTAGTACCGCAGCATCTCTTCGACGGCGAAGGGCATGATCGAGGGGTCTTCGGCAACTTGGCGACGGTGGTCGGGGTTCTGGGCAAAGTGCCAGATGCTCGCACCAATGGCAGACCATGTGGTGTCGATGCCAGCAATAAGCAGCAGCGCAATAGAACCGCGGACGTGCTCGTCTGACAGCGGCATTCCCTCGATGTCGGCGGCTACGAGGTAGTCGATCAGGTCCGCATCGTCGCCGGTCTTGGGATTGGCGCGGTGTTGGGCTATTTGGTTGTCGAGGTAAGCGTCCAGGGTTTCGTCTGGCGGTAGCTCTTCGTCGGCGCCGGGTGTCTCGATGATGGCGTGGATGAACTTGCGGAAGATCTCGCCGTCCTCCTCGGGCAAACCCAACATCTTGGCGATGATGCGCACAGGGATGTGCTGGGCATAGCCCACAGCGGCGTCTACTTCATCGCCCTCGCTAGCGAGCAACGTGTCGATGAGGTCGTTGCAGTACTGGCGGGTGTATGGCTCCAGCGCATTAATTGGCTTCGGAGCAAACGGTGGCAACAGCAGCCGGCGGGCGATGCCATGGAATGGCGGGTCTGAGGTGATTGGCGGCGCCGGCCCCATGGGTGCGTCGACATCTGGGGGGACCGGACCCACAATGACACCTTGGCTGGTGTAGTTCTCGGTGTCGTGAGCGATGGCCGAAACGTCAACGTGTCGTGTGGGCAACCAGGTTCCGCCAAAGATGTCGGACTTGGCTACGGGGCAGGACTGTCGGTATTCGTCCCAGATCTCTGGCGCGTGGTTAGCCCATTCTTCGGTTGTGTGGTCGAAGTCTCGGGCGTAGTCAGGGCGCGATTGCATGTCGGTCATGCCGGCCTCCAGGGGTAACGAGTTCTTTCTATACTTACACCGTAAATATCCGTTGTCCAGGGGTTGGGCCCTAGAGCGTGTCAAGCACCTGGTCGGCGCCGATGGTCACCGCATGGTCAAACACCCGTGTGGTGTAGGCGTGGGTCAACTGAGCGCCTCGCTCATTGCCGGTGTCGAACGAGCCAATCAAGCTCATGGCGCCACACAGGTAATAGAGCGCAGCCTCGTGGTAGTGCTGTACGCAGTCGTCCCAGCTGTAGCTGATGCCACCCTCGACGAGGTGTTGATGCCAGCGCCGCAAGACGGGTTCCCAGTCGTTCCGAGCCGCATCGATCTGCATCGAAGTGCCCACCAAGTACGCAATGTCTGCGGCGCCGCGTTGGCGAAGCACCAACTGGAAGTCAATGAAGGCCACCCCATCGGCGGGAGAAACGGGGAAGAAGATGTTGTCTAACCGAGTGTCGGAGTGAGCAAAGGTAACTGGACCTTCAGCCGTGCGATGCATCAGCGCCTCGAACTTTGGGTCAAGGCGACGAGCCACGTCCACCGAACCCGGCGTCACTTTGTCGGCCCAATCAGCTTCCAGAACGGGTAGGCCCTGACGGTAGATGTCTGGCACGGCCCCCATGTAGGCGGGTGCGTTGGGGACCGGCAACCAATCAAGAGCGCCGAGCCTTGGCGACTCCCACCATGCCACGTGCAAGGGAGCCAGTGCATCGACGATCGCCAGCGCTTCGGCAGTTGTGGCCCCTACAACCTGGTCGCCAACGCGGTAGCCAGCACTCATGTTCTCAAGCAGCAGCACAAAGCGACCATCGTCGCTGCGGTCGGCGTAGTAGCGCTCGGGGATGCGCAGGGGAGTGGTTGGGGCAATGTCCTCGTAGAACCGCAGTTCGCGTTCGTACAACCCAAGGGCATGCGCCACAGCCAGGTTCTCGGGTTCGACACAAGGAAGCTTCACCACCCCCGACGTAGGGGCGTCTGTGTCTCGGTCGTAGGTGAACGTTGCCATGGCGATCTCGCCAAAGACGCCCGTTCCCTCGCCAATGTTGACGACGTCGACGGCTTCGACGCTGGCGTCTCCACGTCGCTCAGCGAGCGCCTCGTTGGCCCACGCAACATCAATACCGTTTAGGTCCGCTGGAATGGTCATACTTGATGCCCCCGGTTCGCCAGCCCAATTTGAGCAAAGATGGCTTGCATGGAGTTTGGCATCTGTGTTGCATCGCGTCCCGCCGACTTGGACTACGTGGTCCAAGCCGAGTCGCTGGGATACACCCACGCCTGGATGGCGGACAGCCAGATGATCTGGTCAGACGTGTACGCCATGCTGGCGTTGCTGACCGAACGCACCACGACGATGCATCTGGGTACCGGGGTGGCCGTGGCACCGACTCGCCCGGCACCGGTGACCGCAGCCGCTATGGCCACCATTAATCAGCTGGCGCCCGGCCGAACGTTTTGTGGGATAGGCACTGGCAACACTGCCATGCGAACGATGGGCCACAAACCCATGAAGATCGCTGAGTTCGACCAGTACTTGGCCACCCTCGTGCCGCTGCTTCGTGGCGAAGAGGCGCCATTCACCTGGCGAGGCGACACCGCCCATGTCAAGCACCTCATGCCCGACATGGGTTTCGTGGCGTTCGAGCCAGCAATCCCGGTTTATGTGTCGGCCTTCGGTCCCAGAGCGCTCGGCCTTGCTTGCCAGCACGGCGACGGACTCATCACGTCTGTCCCTCCAGTGCCAGCTGCTGTTGCGGGCCTTCGCCAGAAGTTGGCCGAGATCGACCCTGTCGCCGGTGACCCGTTGGAGTTTCCTGTGGCCACTTTGACCACCGTGTGTGTCCTCGATGAAGGCGAGAGCGCAGGCAGCGCCCGCTGCAAAGAGCAAACCGGCGCGTTCGCCATTGCCAGTCTGCACTACGCCTACGAACAGTGGGTCAACTTTGGCCGAGCTCCCAGCGCCACGCTCGAACCGTTCTGGGACGACTACGTTGCCATGTTGGAGACGACACCGATCGAACGCCGACATCAACGCATTCACTTGGGCCACAACTGTTGGGTCATCCCCGAGGAAGAACAGTTCGTGACCCAGGAGCTGATCGAGAGAACGTGCATGGTGGGCACCGCAGCTGAGCTTCGGGAACGTGTCGCAGCGTTAGAAGCAGCAGGGCTCAACCAGCTGGTGTTGCTTCCGCCGCTGGACTGCAAAGCGGAAGTCATTGCTCGCGTGAGCGCCGATGTCATGCCGTAAGCTCCCGGCATGAATCTGTTGGGCAAAGCCAAGGATCTGTTGGGGCGGGCATCTGCGTCCAATGACCCCCTCGTAGACGACTTGGTGGATGCTTTGGGGTCAGATGCGGTCAAGGTGGACGCCGCTCACCGGGCGCTCTACGCCCATGACGCTTCGGTCTTCGACGCCGGGTTTGCTGGACCCACCTGTTACCCCGAAACAACCGAGCAAGTTGTGGCCATCATGGCCGTGGCAGAAAAGCACGGGCGTGCCGTCGTGCCTCGCGGCGCGGGCACCGGCCTCGCTGGTGGTGCCATTCCGCTGGGGGCGCCGGTCATTGTGGCGCTCACCAAGATGAATCAGATCCACGACGTCGACACCGTCAACCGGGTGGCCTGGGTGGGTCCCGGTGTGGTCAACCTCGACCTCACCAACCACTTGCGCCCCTTTGGCTTCCACTTCGCGCCCGACCCGTCCAGCCAGCAGGTATGCACCATTGGCGGCAACGTGGCCAACAACTCCGGCGGCCCCCACTGTTTGGCGTATGGCGTGACCGATGCACACGTGGCTGCCGTCGAGGTAGTTCTTATTGACGGCAGCGTGGCCATGCTTGGCGGCCTCGAGGACGAGCCTGATGGGCTGGACCTTCGCGGCGCTTTCGTGGGGAGTGAAGGCACACTCGGTATTGCCACCAAGGTGGCCGTGCGCATCACAAAGAACCCGCCTGCGGTCACAACGTTGTTGCTGTCGTTCGACTCGGTGGCCGATGCAGCAAATACGGTCTCCGAAGTCATTGCTGCCGGAGTGGTGCCCGCGGCCATGGAGGTCATGGACCAGCGCATCACGGTGGCAGTGGAGAACTACGTGGGTGCCGGCTACCCGCGAGATGCCGCCGCGGTTTTGCTTGCCGAGGTCGAAGGCCTCGAAGCGGGAGTTGCACTCGACGCCAAAAAAATCAGTGAGATTGGTCGGGCCAACAACGCCACCCAGGTGCGGGTTGCGGCCACCGACGAAGAGCGCGCGTTGCTTTGGAAAGGCCGCAAGACAGCCTTTGGCGCTATTGCCCAAATCGCCCCCGACTACTACTTGCACGACACGGTGGTGCCTCGGGCGAAGCTGGCCGCAGTCTTAGAGCAGGTCTATGAGATCGCAGACCGTCACGACGTCATTGTCATGAATGTGTTCCACGCAGGCGATGGCAACCTTCATCCTCTCCTGCTTTTCGACCGCACCGTCGAAGGGACCCTCGAGCGGGTCCATGCGGCGGGTGCAGAGATTGTTCGCGCGTCGCTAGACGCAGGCGGTGTGCTGTCTGGCGAACACGGCGTGGGCGTCGAGAAGCAGCCGTACATGGCCGAGATGTTCACCGACGCCGACCTTGACCACCAGAACCGCCTCCGCCAGTCCTTCGACCCGGTGTGTCGCGCCAACCCCGGCAAAGTGCTGCCCATGGGTCACTCATGCGCCGACATCCAGTCGCTGCGCCAGACCCCACCAGGGGTGTGGGGATGAGCACGCTCGCAGTCACAGACGAAGTCTTGGTTGAGTTCGCTAGGCAGACCGTTACCAACAGCCCCATCGCCGTAGAAGGAAACCGCACCCGTTGGGACGTCGGGGGCCCCTTGGCCAATGGGGTTCAGCTGCTCAAGGCACCGACGGGCGTCGTTGAGTACCAGCCCGCGGAGATGACCGTGCAGGTTCGTGCAGGCACAACCGTTGCTGAGCTCCATAAGGTGTTAGCAGAGCATGGTCAGCGCACGTCGCTGCCCGAGCGTGGGGGCACCGTAGGCGGAGCGGTTGCAGTTGGGGAGAACCATCTCGAGGTGCTTGGTCGCGGGTCGGTTCGCAACGCAGTCCTGCAAGTTCGCTACGTGGCCGCCGACGGTCAGCTAGTGACTGGCGGGGGCCCGGTGGTTAAGAACGTGAGCGGCTTCAACCTGCCAAAGCTCATTGCCGGGTCGCTTGGCGTATTGGGCAGCATTGTCGAGGTTGTCCTGCGGACCAACCCCATTCCGGCCGCTAGCCGTTGGCTGCAAGCCACTGGCGTCGACCCTGGCGCTGTCCGCAACGCCGTGCTTGCACCATCCGCGGTGCTGTGGGACGGGGACACCACCTGGGTGCATCTTGAGGGACACCTTCCGGACCTCGACGCCGAGACATCAGTGCTCGGTGACCTTGCCGGTTTCGAAGAGGTGCAGGGCCCCCCAGCGCTGCCGCCACACCGCTGGCTTGTGCGCCCCCAGGACGTGTCCGGGTTCAGCGCCGATCGCTTTGTGGCGTCGGTTGGCGTGGGCACGATCTGGGCCGACAAGCCCCAACCAGCACGACCTCAAGACCCGGCTGTCGCCGCAGTAGCCCAACGCGCCAAAGCACTGTTCGATCCCACGGGCCGGCTCAATCCGGGACGGAGCCGTTAGGCCATGGACCTCCACCTCAACAAAGAAGAGCTCAACACTTGTGTGCAGTGCGGCTTGTGCCTGCCACATTGTCCAACGTTTCGAGTGACCGGCGACGAGGCGATGTCGCCGCGCGGGCGCATCAAGCTCATGCGTGAGGTCCAAGACCACGACGCACCGCTGACCAAAGAAGTCATCCGTTCGTTCGAGACGTGTGTGCAGTGCCGTGGGTGCGAGCCTGCATGTCCCAGCGGGGTCCCGTATGGCCACCTCATGGAGCAAACACGCGAAACCCTGGCCGAGGCGGGTGAGATCACCCCGCTGTGGCAACGCCTAGCGTTCAAGCCGCTTGAACAACCAGTGGCTCTGAAGATGGGAAGCGCCGCGTTAGCTATTGCGGCCAAAGCCAAGCTGGTTCCCAAGCGCCTGGGCCTGCCGGCCGACCTCGCGGTGCGCCAGGAGTCGCTAACCGCGTCGGGGGACGACCTCTACCTGTTCACTGGCTGCGTCATGGACGCATGGCAACGCGACGTCCACGCCGCGGGACAACGCGTCCTTGAAGCCGCAGGCTTTGGCGTAACGCCAACAGGTTCTTTGGCGCCCTGCTGCGGTGCCCTTCAGGCTCACGCAGGTCTGCTGGATACAACAAGAGATCTCGCCCAAACCATGATGTCGAGCCTCTCGGGAGACGACCGACCCATCCTTGTCGACTCGGCTGGTTGCGGTGCCGCCATGAAGGACTACGGCCACTTGCTGGGCACCCCCGAGGCGCAAGCCTTCTCGGCGCGGGTGTTCGATATCCAAGAATGGTTGGCCCAACACGTGGCCTCACTCCCAAAAGTTGAGCCCTTGGACTTGGTGGTTGCGGTGCAGGATCCCTGCCATTTGCGGCATGTCCAAAAGGTGCACTTGGCAACCCGTACGGTGTTGGCTCCCTTTGTGCGCCAACTTGTCGAGCTCGACGACGATGGCTTGTGCTGCGGAGCCGGCGGTGCGTTCTCGGTACTTGAACCCGAACTTGCGGGCGATATCAGGGCCCGCAAGGTGGACGCGATCCAACGGGTCTCACCCGACGTCGTAGCTTCGGCTAACCCCGGTTGCAGCATGCACCTTGGCGGTGCCGGTGTGGCTACCGAGCACCCTATGACCCTTATCGATCGGGCCCTGACCACTTGACGTGGCGTGCATAGGTGGCGCCGGAGTCTTCCAGGACACCCTCCATGCCGTGCTTGGGCAGATAGGGCGGCATCGGGACCAGCCAGGCAAGCAAGGTGATCAGGACGCAAACCTGTAGGCCTGTTTGGAGATTGCTGGCTCTGATAGCGAGACCGCTGGCTAAACCGCCAGCAGCTATCGCCAGAAACACCAAGGTCTGCAACATGTTGATGACCGATGCCCGGCCAAGAGTAGGCAGATGCCGGAACGCAACCACTTGGCCGGTCGTAGTGGTTTGGAACATGATGCCAACAAGGGCGCCAATGACCACGATGCCAAGAGCGGTGTCGATCTCCAACAAGATCGCCGCGGTAATGGCCGCGGCGGTGCTCAGCCCCAGACTGCGCCGTATCAGCGAACTCGTAGACCCCTTTGTTGGAGCAAGACCTGCGGCCACCGCAGCGCCAAGAGGGATAAGGGCGCTTGCTAGCGGCAGCGTCCAAGAAGGTCTTCCTGAAGCCAGCACCACGACTTGGGCTTCGATGGTCGTGGCACTGAACCCGGTGATCATGGTGGTGCCGACTGCGGCTCGGATGTCGGGCTGCGCGGCGGCGAGCCGCAGGCCCTCGAGCACCTCACCCCTGTCGGCAGGGGCGCTGTTTTGGCCAAGTCTGCTGGCAACGCTCGCGATGATGCTGGCCGACACAAAGAACGACACCGCGTTGACGGCAAGGATTTGCTGGGGGCTGAACCAGCGCAGCGCCACACCAGCGGCGCCAATGCCAGCAACTTGGGCCAACAGACTGACGACCTGTTTGGTTTGAATTCCGGTGTCTTGATCTTCGTCGCTCAGTGATTCGATGACCGCGCTGGTGGCGTTGGCCTCAAACACTGGGTCGACTGACGCAGCAACGACGATGGCAACCAGCGTTAGCCCTGGGGGCATATCGATCATGGCAAGCAAGATGAAGATCAGCCCGCGAAGTGTGTCGCCGCTGATCATGACCCGGGCGCGGCTGAAGCGCTCGGTCCAAGCGGTGAGGAGTTGCCCTAGACCAATCCAAGGCAGCACAAAGGCTGCCGAAACGGCTCCAACCCAAACGGCGCTGCCGGTGGCCTCGAGGAGGAGCGCAGCCAAAGCCAGACGCGCAGACCAGTCACCAACTTGGGAGATGGTGGCGGCGCCTAGTAGCCGTCGATATCGCTGGTTGCGCGGGACCTGCATGATGGAGAGCAAGGCTAGTGGTCACCACTCAGGAGCCCGTGGAGGGCAATGACCGCCGTGGTCTAGGTATCTGCTTTGATCACTCCGGCATCGCGCAACTCGGCCAGAGCGGCGGCGTCATAACCCAGCTCGGCCAGCACTTCGTCTGTGCTCTGACCCAGGTGGTCTACCCGGCGGTCCATTTCGGGCACGGTTGTGCCCCAACGCACTGGTGGTTTAGCCATCGTGACTGGACCCGCATCGGGGTGGTCCCACGATTCGATGATCTCGCTGTGGACCACCTGCGGATCTTCGAACACCTCGTCAAGGGTGTTGACCTGCGCTGCAGGAACCTCGTTCTCGGCGAGCCGCTCCATGGCTTCGGCGGTGGTTAGTGAGAGGAACGCTTCGTGCAGGAGTGCGCCGAGTGCTTGGAAGTTCTCAGGGTTCTGACGCGTTGCCGCGTCGGCGAAACGGGGGTCTTCTTGCCACTCGGGATGGCCGAGCGCTTTGAAGAGGCCAAACATCTCGCTGTCGGAGGCGGCGAAGTAGACCATCTGGCCGTCGGCGGTCTGCTGCAGCCGGTAGATCTGGTAGAGCAGCGCGCCAGGCACCACGTCGTCGCCACGCAACGTGTGGCCCATAAACACGTCTGGCCACAACCAGTACAACGCCGTGTCGAGCATAGGCACTTCGATGTGTTGGCCTTTGGTGGTCCCCATGGCCCGTGCGTAGAGCGCCGACGAAACTGCGCCAGCCACAATCAGCGAGGTGCTCTTGTCGCAGATGAGGGTGCGCACAAGGTCAGGTATTGGGATGTCTTGGCTTTGTTGGATAGACACCACACCCGAGATCGATTGAATGACCGGGTCGTACACGCGCCCGTCGCGGTAGGGGCCGCTGGGTCCGTACCCCGAGATCGACACGTAGATCAGGTCGGGGTTGATGGCCAACAACTCGTCGGGTCCAATACCCATCCGATCGACTGCCCCGGGCCGGAAGTTTTGGATGAGCACGTCGGCCTTGGCTGCCAGCGTCTTGAACACTTCGATGCCTTGGGGGTTGGAGAGGTCTAAGGCAACGGAACGTTTGGCCCGGTTGGCGCTGGCATACATGGCGGAGATGTCGTCGACGCGAAAGCCACCGATGCGAGTGATGTCGCCCATCTGGATGGGTTCGACTTTGATGACGTTGGCGCCCTGGTCGGCGAGCAACTGCGCAGCCATTGGGCCTGAGATCACTGCTGAAATGTCGATGACGGTTATTCCGTCGAGCGGTCCTGCCATGGAAATCCCCCGATTAGGTGTGTGGGCCACAAACGTAGTTGGTACCTCTGGGCAGCGCCTAAGGTCTCAGCCATGATCACGATCTATCCCGCACAGGCATTGCACACTATGGAGCCCACCCGCTCCACTGCCGAAGCGGTGGCGGTACGCGACGGGCGCATCCTTGGGGTGGGCACGGTTGAGGAAATGAAGGCTTGGGGCGACGCGACGGTCGATCAAACCTTTGCTGACAAGGTGTTGTTGCCTGGTTTTGTCGAAGCGCACTCGCACAGCTTCGAGGGCGCCTTCTGGCAGTACACGTACTGCGGGTACTTCGGTCGCACCGACCCCAACGGCACGTACTGGCCTGGCTGCACGTCTATGGATCAGATCATCGAGCGGTTGCAAGACGCCGAGCGCCAGCTCGATGACCCGAACAAAGCTCTGTGTGCATGGGGTCTCGACCCCATCTATCTTGCGGGCGAACGCCTCAGCGCCATCCACCTCGACCAGGTATCGGACCGTCGGCCCATCTTTGTGATCCATGCCAGCGGCCACCTGGCCACGGTCAACAACGCCTGCCTCGATGCCGCGGGCATTGACGAAGACACCTTGGCCGAAGGCGTGGTGAAGGGTTCCGATGGCCGCCCGAACGGTGAATTGCAAGAACCGGCTGCCATGTTCTTGGCAGGCGAGCCCGTGCAACAGATGTTCCGGGCCATGGGTGTCGATGAAGGCATCTGGAACTTTGGTCACCTGGCCCGCAACCAAGGCGTGACCACCATGACCGACTTGGGTACGGCGTCGATTGCCGAAGACAGCATTGTGGCCCGCTGGCATCGAGTCGTTGACGATCCCGCCTTTCCAGGACGGGTCTCCATGTTTCACGGCCCAGGGGTCGACGCCACCGCCGAAGCCGCTCAGATGGTGCTGGATCGCCGCGCCGCCAGCACCGACAAGATGCGGTTCGGCCATGTGAAGCTCATCTTGGACGGCTCGATCCAGGGCTTCACTGCGCGGCTGCGCTGGCCTGGCTACCTGGGCGACAAACCCAACGGCTTGTGGCTGGTACCACCCGAACAAATCGTTGATCGGCTGCGCCCGTTCCACGAGGCGGGCATCACCGTGCATGCGCATTGCAACGGCGACGAAACCACCGAGGTGTTCCTCGATGCTGTGGAGACCGTGTTGGCCGAAACCCCGCGGTTCGATCACCGCCACACAGTGCAGCACTGCCAGCTGACCTCGCCGGCGCAATACCGACGCATGGCTGCGCTGGGTCTGTGCGCCAACGTGTTCGCTAACCACGTTTTCTACTGGGGCGACCAGCATCGAGATATTACGGTTGGCCCCGATCGTGCGGCGCGCATGAACGCAGCTGCGACAGCGTTGGCTGCAGGGGTGCCGCTATCCATGCACTCCGACGCGGGCGTGACCCCCATTGGCTCGCTGCACGTGGCGTGGTGCGCGGTGAACCGCCAGACCGCTTCGGGAGACATCTTGGGCCCCGAAGAACGTATTTCTGTGTATGACGCTTTGCGTGCGGTCACCTTGGGAGGCGCTTACCAACTCAAGATGGACGACGAGGTCGGCTCCATTGCTCCTCGCAAGTTTGCCGACTTTGCCGTCCTCGAAGAAGATCCCTTCGAGGTCAACCCCACCGAACTCAAGGACATCCCCGTCTGGGGCACTGTGGTTGGCGGAGATCACTTCCCGGCGTCGTGACCGTGTCTCAATCAATTCCGCTCACTGTCGTTGGCGGCTACCTCGGTGCGGGCAAGACAACGCTGCTTAACGAGATTCTGGCCGACCCGCGGGGCGTTCGCTACGCCGTTGTAGTCAACGACATCGGCGAAATCAACGTTGACGCAGAGCTGTTGGGTTCATCGGTCGGCGACATGGTGACGCTGGACAATGGCTGTGTGTGCTGCGAGATGGTTGACGGTTTTGGCGAACTGCTCACCGAACTCGCAAATCCCGAACGCGGCATTGATCACGTCTTGGTTGAGGTCAGCGGCGTGGGTGACCCGTGGAAGGTGGCGCAGTGGGGGAGGACCCCCGGCTTCACCCTGCAAGCTGTGCTGACGCTGGCCGACGTCACCACCATCCAGACCCAAGCCGTCGACCGGTACGTGGGCGAAACCGTGGTGGCCCAGTTGCGTGGCGCCGACGTTGTGGTGCTGACAAAAACTGACCTGGCCCCTGAAGCACCGGTTCGCGAATGGGTGCAGTCGCAGACCCAAGCACCTGTATTGACCGCCAAGGGTGGCGTGCGCCCCATCCTGGATCTGTTGTCGTTAGTCGACGCCCAACCCGGGAGCCCCCGAGACCACCCACCCCACCTACACCATCACGTGGTCACGATTAGCCCGCGGCAGTGGGCACGCAGCGCCTGGCAGGAGTGGTTGGCCACAGCTCCCGACGCCGTCGTTCGCGCCAAGGGCTTTGTGCAAAATCATGATGGCGGACAGTTCTTGCTCCAGCGGGTTGGTAAGCGCAACGAGCTGACCCGGTGGAAGGGGCCGGCTGCGCCCGACGTCATCGTGGTCGTCTCGGTCGAAGCGTTGGATCCCGACGCTTGGCTCAGCGCCGCTGCTGCCGATGTCGGCGAGGAACTGGGTGGCGGTGGCTGGGGTGCTGGCGCACGCCGTGCCTAGCAGGGTCAGGCCAATAAGTGCGCTGGTGATGAGACCGGTATTCTTAGCCATCTGATTTCTCCTCTGTGGTGCTGCCCGTCCTGGGCAACTCGATGAGAGGACTATCCAATGCGGCCGTGATCTTGGCGTGAAACACCAGGTCAGCGAGTCGTCAAACCCAGGAGGCCCCACATGCATGTTCTGGCACTTGCAGCGAGCAACAGCCGAAATTCCATCAACAAGGCCTTGGTTTCTCACGCAGCCCAGCTGTTGGAAGGCGGCTTGATCCCAGACACCACCGTCGAGGTCCTCGACATCAACGACTACGAGATGGCCATCTACAGCCAGGACCGCCAAGACGAGACCGGTATCCCAGAACAAGCGCAACGTTTCTACGACAAGATCGGCGCCGCTGACGCCGTACTGATCTCCTATGCCGAGCACAACGGGTCCTACAGCGCCGCATTCAAGAACCTGTACGACTGGACGTCTCGCATCGACATGGCCGTCTATCAAGGCAAGCCCGTCGCCATGCTGGCTACATCACCGGGTGGCCGTGGCGGCCAAGGTGTTCTCGCCGCAGCCACTACCACCGCCCCCTTCTTTGGCGCCAACCTCGTGGGTAGCCTCTCGGTCCCGTTCTTCCACGACAACTTCGACGTCGAAGCCGGGGAGCTCACCAACCCCGAGCTCAGCACGGCGTTGACCGAACTGCTGTCCAGTCTCGCCGGCTGAGCTCAAGGGCACCCACCGCCCGAATCTCAGCTAGCAGCGCCTGAGGCGGTCTGCGCCTTTGCCGCCTTTGCAGATGTCTTTGGCTTTGCCGCCGTTGAGAGTGTCGTCGCCTGATTGGCCGCGCAGCGTGTCGCGTCCTGCGTTGCCATAGATGCGGTCGTTACCTTTGCCACCCTTGAGGATGTCGTTGCCTTTTCGGCCGCGGATGATGTCATCACCGCGGTTGCCGTAAACGCGGTCTGCGCCTGAGCCGGCGTTGACGGTGTCGTCACCGTCACCACCGCAGATCACATCATCACCACCCAAACCTTTGATGACGTCATCGCCGCCCTGGCTATGGATCACATCGCGACCTGACGTACCGATCTGGGTAGAAGACTTGTTCGAGCCAACGATTGTCGCGAACTCGCCCCCACACCGCAGCCCGCTGTCAACACTAAAGAGACTGCTTCTTTGGCCGCTGCTGCCCCGAACTGCGTAGATAACCGTCGCTGAGTCCTCTGTAATGACATATGGCTTCGCCCCCAGGCCTGCGGTTAGACGCACTGTGGCGCCGCCGCTGGTGGGGACTGCGAATAGACCGTCGCTGTCGTTGTAGATCGTCCGCTTGCCGTCAGGGCTTGCTATTGCGCTGGATGCCTCGTGACTGGATCTGCTGAGCCGAACGACGCGGCCCTGACTGTTGGTGGGGTAGCTGTGGACCGTCTTGTTTGTCAGTCCCACGATGTGGTCCGAACCTGCGGCTTGGATGGTCGACGTTGCAGTCAAGGTGTCATCGGTAGGCACGAGGCGAGGGGTACCGCCATGAACGCTTGCGCCATACAGCCGAGCTGGTTCATTGTCGGGCGACACCACATAGAAGACCTCATCGCCAGGTGTATCCAGGATCATGGCCGATATGTGCTCGTTTGCCTTCAAGGGTTGGTTCAAGCGACGGTCCGTGCGACCCGAGATAGTGGTGACAAAGATCTCGCGGTCCCCGTCGGGATAGCCGGTCAGCACCACGGTGTCGCTATCGGGTCGCACCTGAAAGCTCCACTCGGTAACGCTGGTTTGTCCAATACGGAAGCCGGGCGAGCCGTCCGTGGGGTAGGCAACCACCCCATCGTTCTGGGCCACCAAGACATGGCTGCCATCTGGAGTGACCTCCAGCTGCCTGACCCCACCTTCGAACTCACCTAGCTGTACCGCGGGTGACCCGTCCAACTCCTGCCGGTACAACGTGGCGAACCCCGGGACCATCGCGTCGTAGAAGAAGATGGAATTGTCAACAAAGAGGTAGCCCGGCAAATGGATGGACGGATCGCTTGGAGGCTCGATCACAAGTGAGTCGCCGCCACTGGTCGGTACAACCGAGGTTCCTCCCAACGAGGGGAGCGCAATCCAACGGCCGTCGGGCGAGAACTTTGGCGGCCCGAACGAGTCCGAGCCGCCGTACAGCTTGGTCGAAATGTCGCTGCCGATCTCGATGACGTTCAACCCAGCACCGTCAACGGTGCGGTCTCTAACGGTGTAAGCAACGCGCTTTGAGTCCGGTGAGATGTTGAAACTGTCCACGGAGCTACTTGGGGGCATGCTGCTATCGAGTTCCCGTGCGGCGCCCCCGCGTGTAGGGACATAGTAAAGCCGACTGTTGCCTCCATTGGACCTGCCTCTGTAGACAACGAACTGCTCATCAGGTGTCAGCTGCCACGAATACGGCCCAGACACGTCTGCGGCGAGCATTGCTGGTACACCAGCCGGCGCGGCGCTTGCGCCCGGCGTTGATAGCAGGATCGCTGCGACCAAGCAGACGAAGGCCAGCGGCCCGATGGTGCGTTGCGTATTTCTTGTCTCCATGTTGGGTAGGACGCTCCACGTGCCGGGTTTGTTCAGAGTTGTTTTGCCGTTGTCTGAGGCATTGGAGTTAGCAGCGGGTCAATTCAGATTTTTTGAACAATTCCCACGCTTGGCGCGTCCTGGCCTGTGATGCCGTACGTCACCACCATCGAAAGCGAAGACTGCCAAAGCCTGGGCAGAGGTGGGTCTACACTCAGTTTGCCCATCACGCAGCCTTGGTCGAGGGAGCCCAGCTTGCATCAGTCGCCAAATCGCCGAAGTGGCGCGGGCCCTGAAGACGCTGGCACTCAAGTAGACGTCGGCGCGCTCATCGCCCAATGCGCCGATGCCATTGGGCGCGGGCTCACCGCAGCCGGGTACACGCCACGCTTTGTTGACTACGAAGATGCTCGTCAGGATGCAGTGGCGGCCATCGTGGCCGGATTCCCGAAGGCCAACCCTCCTGATCGCCCTTGCGGCTGGATGCACACGGTCACGCGCAACAGCGCGATCGGCCGCACTCGCTCGAAGGCGGCTCGCCAGCGCGCGGCGGAGCGCTTGCGGAATACAACCTCGTTCGCTGATGCGACTGCACACGACGAGTACCCGGCCGAGCAGTTGGATGCGAAAGCCTTGGCCGAGCTGGTCATTGGCACGTTGCCGCCGGACTATCGAGACATGGTCGTGGGCTACTACTTCGACGAGCTCAGCGTTAAGGAGCTGGCAGAACGGAACTATGTGGCCGAAGACACCGTGTACACACGGTTGCGTCGGGCTCGTGCAGCCATGCTTACGGTGCTGAAGGAGCACGGTCATGCCTGAGCTGCGCTTTGATGACGACGGTTTCATCGACATGGCCGGCTTTGTCGATGCCGACGATGCCACAGGCAACGAGGCACAGGCAGCCGACGATGCCTTCCGCGAACTGTTCGACCTAGCCTCGCGGCCCAGTGAGTCCTTCAGTGGCCATCCCTCAGCAACGCCGTTGATAGGTGTCGAGTCACCAATGCCTGGCGATGTGAGCCAGCTTGACGCAGGAGGCGAGGCCGAGGTCATTGAGCTGACGAGTCCGCTCAGGTCCCGGGTTGGCCGACCGGGCCGGTTGTTGGCCGTCGCTGCCTCGGCGGTTCTGATGGTGGGCGCAGCCGGCTATGCAGCCGGTTGGTTCGAGGCTGACAGCGATGAACCGACGATTAGCGCGGAGCGGCCCGAAAGCCCCGAGCCTGCAACTCCCAACGCCAGCGACGGAGCCGACGAGCAAGCGGTCGACGCCAGCGCCGGGCGGGCCGACGTCGAGCAGCTGACGCTGGAACAAGTTGTCGAGGTGGGTGCCGGGCCACGCGAGGCCACCGTTGCTGGTGGCTACCTGTGGGTGCCATCGGCTGACGCAACCACGTTGAGCCGGGTCGACCCGGCAACCGCAGAAGTGGTGGACATTGAGGTCGGCCAGCAGCTGGATCGAGTGGTGGCCACTGAGCGGCACGTGTGGGTGCCGGTGCGCGAGGGTGGCGAAGTCGCTCGCGTAGACATGGACACTCTGGTGGTAGACAGCGTGGCCGTTGGTGATGACCCCGACACTCCCGTGGTCGCTGGTGACCACTTGTGGGTTCCGCTGCGAGGGACCAACGAGCTTGTTGCCATCGATCTCAACACAGAGGTGTTTGATTCCGGAGCCATCAAGGCCAGGGTGCAGCTGGGCGGCGAGCCGCTGACCCCAGTGGTGGTGGACGATGAGATCTGGTTCCCCACACGCGACGACAACCGCATGAACTCGCTGAACTACCGAGATTTCGATACCGACGGCACCATCGATCTCAAGTGGCTCGAGGTCGGCGAAGACCCCGACTGGGCCGCGGTGGCCGATGGCTTGTTGTGGGTGCCGGCCCGGCAGGCCAACACCATCGAGGTGATCGACCCGGTAGCTCGCGAAGTGGTGAACAGCATCGACGTGGGTGCGCTGCCGGACAGTCCTCTCGTAGCTGGGGGTTACCTGTGGGTCGCTAACCAAGACGACGCAACGGTGTCGGTCATCAACACTGCCACCCAAGCCGTCGATGCAGTGGTCGACGTTGGCCTGTCGCCACGCACGCCCGGCGCAACTGAGCGGTCAGTCATGGTCCCCAGCCGCGGCGAGAACACCATCGTTCAGATCGACATTGCCTCCCTCGAGGTCGTCGACACCATCCGTCTCGGCGGCGCCGTGTCCACGCCCACGGCCATAGACGACGTCCTGTGGGTCCCCGTCTTTGGCGGTACCACCCTTGCGCAACTCAGCATCGGGTGAGTGCGACGCCACCCTTAGAGCTGGGCGACGAGTTCGGTAATTGCGGCGGCGATGTCGTTGGGCTTCTTCTTGTGGACGCTGTGGCCGGCGTCGGGGACCACGACGTTGCTGCGGACGTCCATGTATTTGCCAAAGACAGCGGCTGAGGCTTGGAAGCGCTTGTCGTATTCGCCAACGAGCACCATGGTTGGGGCTTTGATGTCGCCTAAGGAGTCGATGACCCAGCTGTCGACGTGCTTGGAGATGAACTCGCTACCTTCGGGTACGCCTAATTTCTTGGCGGAGACGTCGACGTTTTCGTTCCATTGTTCGCGTGCTTCGTCTTTGCGGAAGCCTGGGCCCGCCGCCACCAACACGAGGCCGGCGACTTGGTCGGGATGCCGAAGCGCGTATGCCAACGCCAGATACCCGCCCAGCGAGTGGCCAACAAGAACTGCTGGCGTGCCCGCACTGGCGACGATGCGTTCCATGTCGGCTAGCGCGTGGTCGCGGGTGTAGTTGCCTGGCGGGGGCACGTCTGATTCGCCGTGCCCGCGCAAGTCCCAGCTGACCGAATGGACGCTGTCGCCTAGAGCGGCGATGGCGCCGTCCCAGACGCTGCGCTCGTCGGCCCACCCGTGGGTGAACACTACGGGGGTGCCACTACCGGCAACGGTGGTGGCCAGATGAATGTCTGCTGCTTGGTCGGTCACGGCGGGCAGCGTAGTGGCTTTGGGCTACCGGTCGCTCGGTCGATGGTGCCGGATAGGGCGATGGGTCCGGGTGAACTCGGGCCATTCCTGCCAGGCCTTGCCCGTGGTTGAGCCGCCGTCGACCACGATGGCTTGGCCAGTGATGTAGGACGATGCATCGCTGGCCAAGAACAATGCGACATTTGCCAGCTCGATGGGTTCGCCAATTCTCCCCAATGGCACTGAGGCACCGAACGTTGCGCCGAGGCGGTCGATGTCCTCTCGCGTCGCTTTGGGGTTACCGGCCAGCAGGGGAGTGGCTACCGCGCCTGGGCAGATGGCGTTGACGCGTACCCCGACATCGGCCATCTCCATGGCCAGGCTTTGGGTCAGCGCAACAACCGCTGCTTTGGCTGTCATGTAGAGGTGTGGCGACCAGCCAGCTTGGAGCGCAGCCACCGATGCGGTGTTGATGATGGTGCCGCGGCCTTGTGCCGACATGACTGGCGCGGCGTGCTTGACGCCAAGAAAGACGCTCTTGACCAGCACATCGAACGTGAGGTCGAAGTCCTCGACAGACGTTGTAGCCACCGGGCCGAGTGCCCCGCCGAACCCGGCGTTGTTGAACAGGCAATCCAGCTGGCCAAACTCGTCGACGGCGTGGGCGATGAGCTCTGCGACATCCTGTTCGCGTGACACGTCGGTGGGAACAAACAACACATCGTCGCCAAGCTCGGCCGCTAACGCCGAGCCTCGATCTTCGTCACGGTCACCAATGACTACTCGGGCGCCCTGATCGCGGAACAAGCGCACGGTCGCTGCGCCAATGCCTGAAGCTCCGCCGGTGATCACGGCAACGCGGTCTTGCATCTGGCTTGCTGATGGCTGTTGATCGTTCACCCGGGACATTCCAGCACAGTAGGGCCGGCTAGGCAGCGGGCGGTTGGATTACAGCGAAGCTAGCCGTGGCGGTAGCGATAAGCCGTCCGGTGTCATCGACGGTTCGGGCGTCGAGGTGCACGATCCGGCGCCCGGCGTTGATGACAGCAGCGGTGGCCTCCAGCCGGCCCGAGCTGGCACCGCGCAGGAAACGCACCTGCATCTCGATTGTTGCGCAGTAGAGGCCCTCGTCGAGCACACTCATGCAGGCGGCACCCATGGCGGTGTCCATCAATGCAGATGGCACTGCGCCATGCACCACACCATTTGGGTTCAGATGTTGGGGGCCCACGTCAAGCCACACCCGGGCTGGCCCTTCGGTCTTGTCGACAACGAAGCCGACGAGTCGCTGGAACCCAAAGTCCACAGCGGTTCCTTGGGCTGGCGGAGGCTGGCCGCTCAAGAGATGACCTCGTAGTCGTCGGCGTTGACTTCGCGGGTTTGTTCCCAGTATTCAATGAGCGAGTAGGGCCAGTTCTGGGCCACCCGCCCGCCTTTGCTCTTGTACCAGCTGCTTACCTTGGACACGCCCCAGGCCATCTTCTTGTTGCCTTCGTCGATCCAATCGTTGTAGCGGTCGTGCACGTCGGCTTTGACGTCGAGGGCGTCGATGTTGTTGTCCAGCAGGTAGCGCACCATCTGGGTGATGTAGTGCGCTTCGCATTCGGAGAAGTAGATGATGCTGCCGTTGATGACAATGTTGGTGTTGGGTCCGTACATGTAGAAGAAGTTGGGGAATCCCGGGCTGGTGATGCCGAGGTACGCGCGTGCATCGCCATCCCACACATCGTGAAGGTCTTGGCCGCCGCGACCCACCACCTTCATTGGGGTTAGGAACTCCGAGGCCTTGAAGCCAGTGCCATAGACGATGACGTCCACGTCATGGCTAACGCCGTCGACGGTCGTTACTCCCGTAGGAGTGATCTCTTTGATCCCGGTAGTGCAGAGCTCGACGTCGTCGCGTTTGAGGGTTTTGGCCCAGGTGCCGTCGTCGACGACGAATCGCTTCGCACCCATGGTGTATTGCGGAATGACCTTCTCCAACAGGTCGGGCCGGTCGGCGAACTCCAGTTGCAGGTACCCGGTTAGAAGCTGACGCAGCTCCTCGCTGCCAGCACTGACCGAACGCTCCGGGTCCTCGGGCCAATCCGGATCAACCTCAAGGTTGGGGAGGAGGCCTTCGTGGCTGCGCCAAAACAGACGAAGCCGGAACCAGTTGTTGTATTCGGGTACGTGGGTGAACAGCCACATCAGGTTTGGCGGCAGCTCTTGTTGATACTGAGGTCGAGGCATGAGCCATGGGGGCGTTCGCTGGAAGATCGTCAGCTCGCTAGCTCGTTCTGCCACATGCGGAATGAACTGCACCGCACTGCACCCGGTACCAATGACCGCCACCCTTTTTCCATCGAGGTCGAGATCGTGATCCCAAGCTGCGGAGTGCATCGTCTCGCCGGCGAACGAGTCACGGCCGGGAATGTCGGGGTAGCTCGGTCGGTTCAGCTGCCCAACCGCGCTGACCACGGCGTTGACGGTCACGCGCTGCTCGCCTTCTGGAGTCACCGTCTCAAGCGTCCAAGTGTGCGCGACGTCGTCCCACACCACCGACGTGACCTCGGTCTGGAACTGGATGAGATCGCGCACCCCAAACTCGTCGGCGCAGTCATTGAAGTACTTCAACAACACGTCTTGACTGGAATGAAATTGTGGCCAGTCGTGCTTTTGCATGAACGAGTAGCAGTACACGTGGTTGGATACGTCGACCCGGCACCCGGGGTAGGTGTTCTCAAACCAGGTGCCGCCAATGGTGTCGTTCTTCTCCAGGATTACCACGTTCACGCCCGCTTGCTTGAAGCGATAGGCAGCCAAGATGCCCGACATGCCCGCGCCAATAACGGCGACGGTGAAGTCGCGATCTGGGGCCACTTCTTGTTTGGCCCACTGCGTGGCTCGCAGGTCTGCGTTGCCCGGAGCCAGCTCTTCGCTGAGCATGGACACGTAGGGACCTTCAAGGTCCGCTCCGGTGGCCCAGCACATGATGTCGTGGCGTTCTTCGTCGCTCAGTTTGCGATCGATCTTGCCATTGTCCCGCAAGCGCTTCAGGCCTTCGAGGGCCAGCTCGCGGCAACGATCTTGTTGTTCGGCAGTCCAGCCGCCCTGTTCTTCCATGAACGCGTTTGGGTCTGGGCGCAACTCTGGGTCGAGAAACGATTGGTCGCCCAACACACTGGCCAACGTGGGCAAGATCGGCGGCAGCTCAGCGGCCGGATCGGCCAAGATGGCGGCCAGCTCTTCGTCCGTTTCGGTTATTGGTTGGATGCGCGGAGTGAAGGCCATGCCAAGATCCTGCCCCACCAGCGCCAACCGCGCACGTGCGTGCCGATATAGGGCAGACTCTGGTTATGCGCATGCGACTCCGACAAGTGGCCCTCGTTGCTCACGATCTGGCTGCCACCGAGAAAACCATCACCGATGCTCTGGGCGTGGAGCTTTGTTTCCGCGACCCAGGCGTGGGCGAGTTCGGCCTTGTTAATGCCCTTTATCCCATTGGCGACAAGCTTCTCGAAGTTGTGTCTCCCAACCAGGAAGGCACGACCGCGGGTCGCCTGCTGGAGAAACGCGGCGGCGACAGTGGCTACATGGTCATCCTTGAAATCGACGACGCTGACGCGATGCGCGCTCGCGCCGAAGCCGCAGCTGTACGGATCGTTTTTGAGGCCAAAGCACCCGGCGTGCTTGGCCTACACCTGCACCCGGCCGACGTCGGCGGCGCGATCTTGTCGGTTGACGAAACCGACACTTGGGGCGAGTGGCCGTGGGCTGGCCCAGATTGGCGCAGCCACCAGACCACCGGTGTGACCGACATCTTGGCGGTGGAAATCGAAGCGTCCGACCCCGCGGCAATGGCCGCGCGCTGGGCCGAGGTCCTGGGCGTGGGTGCAGCAGACAACACCATCACGCTGGAAGAAGGCGAGATCCGCTTTGTTCGTGCTGGCCCTCGGGGCGATGGCGTCAGCGCCGTAGAGCTCTCAGCCGAAACCGCCGGAACTCACCAGATCGCCGGCTGCGAGTTCCGGCTTATCGCCTAAGGGGGCGGGCGTTTTGGGCGGCGTGGGGGCTTGCGTTGCCAGGCGGCCGCGCCGGTGACGGGGTCGGTGGTGATGCGGTAGTTGTCTTTCACTCGGTTGTGCCAAGAGCACTTGGCCTCGAGATCGTCGCCGTTGGTTACGCCCCCGTACTGCCAGTCGAAGATGTGGTCGGCGTCGCATTCCCAGGCCGGAACCTCGCACCCGGGCCCATTGCAGTGTCGATCGCGAGCCTCGATCATTGCCCGCAGTTGCGGCGTTGCGAAGCGTTTGGAGCGCCCAAATTGGGTTTGTATGTCGGGGCCATCGAACACCAGCCTGCGGATCTCGCCCTCGATGGCTAGCCCCAGTGCGGTGGCCGGACTCACCGGGCTTCCGTTGGCAAGCTGCGCCGAGTGGTAGGTGGGTCTGGTGAACTCGGCACCCAGGTACCGCTTCAGCTCGGCCTCGAAGGCAGCGTGTGAGATGTGGACCACGATGGAGGGCCGCGGTTTGCGGGCACCTGCAGGCATTGCTGCGGCTCGTTGCGCCATCTCGACCAATGCGTCTGCGCGACGTTGGGTAGCGGTCCGGGGAAGGTCGTCTAGGCCAACGTTGGCTTCTCCGAGGCGGTCGACTGCGTCGGCCCAGTCGGACTGGAACAGCTCGCGTTCGATCTCGCGAAAGACCTTGTGAAAGATGGTGTAGCCGACGGAATCGAACGTGGCTTCAAGGTTGCCGCCGCCGCGTTCGCGTCGGCTGGGCCGCATCTCTGCGGAGCGTTTGGCCCGCTCGCGATCATCGGCCTCGTCGGGGTCTTGTTCGGTGAGGAGCTCGAAATGGGCAACGACGTTGCAGAACTTCAGGAAGGACAACCGCAGGCCAGCCTCGACCAACATCACTTCCCAATCCAGGAACGCTCGATGACGGTGGCCACCCGAGGCTTGGACCAGGCGAGCCACGTGAGCGGTCGTTAGCGCACCTCGCGACCAGGCAGCGTGAGTGAGCGGCAGGTGGCGAACCTTCGAGGCCACGCCAACGAGGCGGGCGGCTTCGCCGTGGCGGCGTTTGGTGATGGTCTTCACCGCGGTGGTGGGCGTGCGGAAACCCGCATTGACATCGGCGTTCTTGGCCGTCAACTGGTGCACCGCTGCGGCCTCAAGCGCTTCGGCCATGGACCGAATGTGGGCGGCGCGCTCGAGGATGACTGCGGGGTCAGCGAGGCCGATCTCGATGGCGCCATGGAGATTGTCGAGCGCCTCTTCGGCGGCAACGACCTCGGGCAGCGTTTCTGGAAGCAGGTCGGCTGGGTCGGGCTCTGGCGCTGTCTGGCGGCGTCGGCCACCCCGGCGCTGGTCGGAAAAGATGAACTGTTGCAGCCCGTCCAAAAGGCCGTCGCCCAGCGTGCCGAACCCAGGGTCGTCGCATGTCTCAGGCGCCTCGGACCCATCGGCCGGAGCGGCGCTGGATTTGTTGGAGCCGCGGTGCCCCTCGCCCAACTTGTCCAACTCCTCCAATTCGTCAAACAACGCCCCAAATCCCATACCTGCATTGTCCCACGAGGGTGTGACATTCTCGATCGTCAGCCGTCACCTCGCGAGGCTGCGACGTTTAGCCGGTTACTCGCAACCCGTCGATCAGTTGCTTTAGCGCTGCGAGCGCTTCGCTTGCGGCCTTCTTGGGCGTGGATGAGGCGGCGACGTGATCGGCACTCTTGCGAGCCGCGCCGAACAGGGCCACTGCTAGAGCATCTGGTGGCGCCGGGCGAAGTTCGCCGGCTTCCATGGCCAAGATGAGGTTGGCCCGAAGCAGTTCGTATTCGGAGCCGCCTTCCCATGCACCCGGCATAGCCGATGCGGCCTCGATCAGGACGATCTTGCCGAAGTTCTTCTGGGACGCCAGCTCTAGTAAGGCTGCGATGCCCTGAATGATCTGCTCGGTCGGGGAGTCGTAGGTTTCGAGTACTCGGTCGAAGGCAACGTGGAGGTCATGGTCGACAACGTCGACAACGGCAGCGAACAGGCTGCGCTTGCCGTCGGGGAAGTGATGGTAGAGAGCGCCTTTCGCCATTCCTGCCTGGTCGATGATTTGGGCTACTGAGGTGTTGGCGTAGCCCTGCTCGACAAAGAGTTCGAGCGCGACATCGACGAGCTTTGCCCGCGACTGTTGCGCCTGCTCCTTGCGTGACACCATCGCTCCAGTCTGCCCGACTCGGGTTTGGATTACCTGATCCCGAAATTCGTTGACCGACCGTCGGTCGGCTAGTACGGTCCGCGCAGCTCTATGAACATCACGGCGCCAGCGCGACAACTCATCAAAGACCGCATCGGCTTGCTCCGCCTGTTGAGCGCGGTACCGCGTTCAGCACTGGCCGGGCTGACGCTGGCCATGTTGGGAGCCTCACTGTTGCCAGCCCTCACGGCGCTTGCCGTTGCGTGGCTGGTAGCTCAGGTCATCGACACGGCTGGCGCTGGCAGCTCGCTCGCAAGCGTTGCGTGGCCAATGACCGTGGTTGGGCTGCTCCTCACGCTCGACCAAATCACGCAGTCGCTGCTGGTCCCCTTCAGAACGTGGGTCGCCGCCCGGGTAAACGGCGCCGTTCGCCAAGACATACGACAAGCGGTGTCGGCTCGGCCGGGGATCGAGCATTTGGAATCTCAGGTTGTACGAGATGCTGCAGCATTGCCCGTGGAGAACGCCTATCTGTTCAACATGGGGGCGGGGGCCGAAGGGCAGCTGTGGTTACTGACCAGGTTTGTGGGAGCTGTGGCAGCCGCAGCAGTCGTTGCGCTGCACTCGCCGCTGGGGGCTCTGGCCGCATTTGGCTTCATCTTCTGGCAACGCAGTCTGCTGAGACGGCACTACGCCGGGGCCATCGCCACCGGCATGGTCGACACAACCCACGAGGGACGCGCTGCCACCTACTGGTCAGATCTGATCGCTACCCCCAACGGCGCCAAGGAGCTGCGGCTGTTTGGCTTTGGCGACTGGGCAGTGCAGCGTTTCTACGGTCACGGCAAGGTGCCAGTTCGGGAGCTGTCGAAGGTGCTGCTGGGCGCCCATCGGCTCCACTGGACCATCTTCGTCCTCAACGCGCTGGCGGTCGCCGTGCCCTTTGCGCTGCTGGCACGCCTTGCTGTCGATGGTGAAATCCAGCCCCCGGCTCTCGCGGCCGCGCTTGGTGGTGTGGTCGCCGTAGCCCGAGTGTTGGGCGCCATGGGGTTCGAAGCGTTCTCGATCGAGGCCGCCGTGCCTCAGTTGGCCGCAGTCGAGCGCCTCCGAGAGTTCCATGCGACCGAACGATCAACGTTGACGCATCCACGCGATCCCCTTCCAGCCTCCAACGTCCGTGCTCCAACCATCCGGTTCGAGGATGTGTACTTTTGCTACCCGGGTCAGCAAACTCCCGTACTTGCTGGGTTGGACGTTGAGATCCACCCCGGTGAGTCCGTGGCCTTGGTGGGCGAAAACGGGGCCGGCAAGACAACGCTGTTGAAGTTGCTCGCTGGCTTCTATCAACCCACTGCGGGCCGGATCACCGCGGACGGTCAAGACATAGCAGACCTGGACCCGGTCGCGTGGCGGTCGCGCTTGGCAGTGATCTTCCAAGAGTTCTCGCGCTTCGAACTCACTGCATTGGAGAACGTTGCTCTCGCAAAACTTGATCATCCTGATGCTCGTCGGCTGGCCAGCCAAGCAGCCGCAGCCGCCAGCGCCGCTGGCCTCATCGATGGGCTGCCTAGAGGCTGGGACACCATGTTGTCCCGCGCCTTCACCGATGGGGTAGAACTCTCTGGGGGCCAGTGGCAACGCGTTGCGCTGGCGCGGGCACTGTACGGCGCGGCCGTGGGAGGCGAGGTCCTCATCCTTGACGAACCCACGGCCAGCCTTGATGTCGACGCCGAGGTTGCCTTGTTCGACCAACTGCTTCAGCACGCGGCCGACGCAACGGCCATCGTGGTCTCACACCGCTTCTCAACCGTTCGCAGGGCGGAGCGCATCATCGTTCTAGCCGAGGGGCGCGTGGCCGAAGACGGCAGCCACGCCACGCTGCACGCAGCAGGCGGCACCTACGCCAGGCTCTACGACCTCCAAGCCAACCAGTTCCGTCACGAACCAAAGGTCAGCGGGTCATGACCGAAGACCAAGCATCAGCCAAACGCCGCCTAGGCCTGATGGTTCGCGTCGTCCGCATGGCCGATCGCAAGCTCATTGTCTTGCTCGCAGTAACGTTGGTGCTCAGCGCGGTGGCGGGTGCGCTGCAGAGCCTCGGACTCAAATGGCTGATCGACGCGTCCGTCGAACAACGCTGGGCGACCGCCATAGCCGCAGTGGCCGTTGGTGGCGTGGGTGCCGGGCTACTGGGCGCGGCCGGACGGGCCATGGGCGACACCGAACACGTGGTCACCAACGAGGTTGGACTGTTGATTGACCGCAACTCACTGGAGATGACGGCCTCGATCGCTGGCATCGAACACCTCGAGAACCCTGCGTTCTTGGACAAGTTGTCGCTAGTGCGCAGTGGTGGCCCGGCTCTGATGCGTGCTGTCTTCACCGTTACTCGGACGTTGTCGTTAGCTATCACCATGGCGGCATCGTTGTGGCTGTTGGCCACGGTGCACCCGCTGCTGCTGCTGACCCCAATCTGTGCCATACCTACCGCGGTGCTCGTGCCGCGCTCAGAGCGCTACGTAGACGCCGCAAAGGCCGAGGCCGCCGAACGACAGCGGGCTGCCACCCACCTTCATGCGCTCTTCCTCAAACCAACCTCGGCAATGGAGCTGCGGGTCTTCAACGCCGCGGGGTGGTTGGACCGCCGAGCAGACGAGTTGTGGCGAGATGTGGCCAACGTTGCCTTACGCGGTGCTGTGAAGTCGGCCCTGGTCGCGTCGTTGGGTTGGCTCGCATTGACTATCGGTTACGTGGCGGCGCTGCTCTTCACCTCGTATCTGGCGCTCGATGGTCGGGCCACAGTTGGCGACATCGTGTTGGTGTCGCAACTGGCGCTCATCATTCGTGGCACCGTTGCCCAAACCGCCGACGCGGCACGCCGGGCCGCCGCTGCGTTGCGCACAGCCGACCGATTCTTGTGGCTGGAGGACCTTCACCGTGAGGCCAACGCGCGCTACCCGGGGCGGACAGCGCCACCTGAGCAACTTCAAACCGGCATAGAGCTCCAGGATTTGTCCTTCACGTACCCAAACACCGATGTCGCTGTGTTGGCTGACCTCAACCTCACGATCGAACCCGGTACCACCATTGCCTTGGTGGGCAATAACGGCGCTGGGAAATCAACGCTGGTGAAGCTATTGACGGGGATGTACCAGCCCACCAAAGGGCGCATCGTCATTGATGGCACTGACCTTGTTGAGCTCGACATCGGTCAGTGGCGAGCGCGCGCCTCGGGGACGTTCCAAGACTTTGTCCGCCTTGAAACCGACGCGCATACAACTATCGGCATTGGTGATCTCCAACAGATCGACAACACCGAGCGAGTGTTGCTCGCCGCCCAACGCGGTGGTGCCAGTCCAGTCATTGCCCGTCTGCCTGACGGCCTTCAAACCAAGCTAGGCAAGACGTATCAGGACGGCCAGGAACTGTCTGGCGGCCAATGGCAACGCTTAGCCATCAGCAGGGGCATGATGCCGGCGCAACCGTTGCTGTTGGTCTTAGACGAACCAACAGCAGCGTTGGACCCCGCAGCCGAGCAAGAACTTTTTGCGCACTACCGGACCACCGCAGCTGAGGTTGGTCAAGACGGTGCCATCACCGTGTTGATCTCGCACCGGTTCTCGTCGGTAGCCATGGCGGATCGCATCGTTGTCCTCGACCATGGAACTGTTGTCGAGCTAGGCACGCACGAGGACCTCATGGCACGGGGTGGGTACTACGCCAAGATGTACCGCAAACAGGCAGATGCTTACGGCTGAGCATTCACGACAGGTCCAAACAGCCGATGCGGCTCCACGGGCCGCCAGCTTCGGCTGCTTCGACGCACGTCCAGTTGGCCCTGCCGAGCTTGGTGTCTCGCGAGGCGCGGAAGCCCACGCTTCCTGTAAGGCCATAGGCGGCCTCGACGTCGAAGCGAGCGGTCGCGGTAACGGTGAGAGATTCGGTACTGACTGCGGTAACAAGCCGGAACCTTGCAGCTGGCTCGCCAGCGTCGGTGATGGCCCAGCCGGTGACCAGCGGCGAGGTTGCATCGAGGGCACCTGAGGCACAGCTCTGCGATCGGGCGCACGCTGCGGCATCGCGTCCAATCCACACCCACTCCCATGGCTCGGGGTTCGGTCCCAAGCCTCGTGCGTCGGGCGGATAGCTGGGTATCCAGCCGAACGCCATGGCATTGGCGTAGTTGTCAGCGCTCAACCAGGCATTCGCGGGTGAGTTCGCAAACGAAAATCCGCCAAAGCCGCCAGAGGATACGTCGATGGTCAGACCGGTGTGATGGCGAGAGAAGCCTGGCGGAGCTGCAATGCCCATGGCGTGGTTCAAGACATCATCCACCAACCCCAGAGCGATCTCGTTGTTGGAGACCGTGCGTCCCCGGATCGCGAGACCCGACGTCCGCAG
>JAUIIS010000254.1 GCA_030431575.1 Acidimicrobiia bacterium
ACCCGGCCTCCGCCCGGGTAGCCGAGGCCTGCGGAATGATCTTCGAGGGCCGCACCCGCCAGTCGTTCTGGGTCGGCGACGAGTGCTCGGACAATGTGCTCTACGGGGCCACCCGGTCTGATTGGGAGGCCTGGCGCGACCGCCCGACACACCGGCCAGAACACGTCCAGCTCGTGCCGGTCACCGAAGAGAACGCCCGAGCTGTTGGCAGGTTGGTAACGCACAAGTCCCAGGAGCGCTTCGTCACCCAAATGCTGGGCAACTTTCGCGACGCCCTCGTGCCTCCCTCAGAAAACGGCGCTGCGGTGGTGCCATGGTTTCGAGCCATCGAAGCCGACGGACAGATCGCCGGATTCATCATGGCTTCGGAGATCACCGACGCACACCCCAACCCCTACCTGTGGCGCTTCCTCGTAGACCGCATGCATCAAGGCCGCGGTATTGGATCGAAGGCCCTAGACCTCTTTGAGCAACGTTGTCGCGCTCTCGGCGCCGAGGCGATCGAGGTGTCCTATGTAGAGGGCCCCGGTTCGCCCGAGCGTGTCTATCGCTCGAAGGGTTTTGTGCCATCGGGCAAGATCGAGGATGGCGAAACGCACGCCGTCAAGCAGCTAACAGGCAAGAGCGGCCCCGTTTCGTCGTAGGCGGGCGCGCGCACCGAGTTTTCACCGAGCGTGGGCCTCTGATCGCTCAGCGCGGGATCGGGGGTACACGGGCGCAAACGGCTGTTCTTCTTACGGGAACCTTAAGGAACCGCGAAGAATTCTGTTACGTCCATCGTGTTGGCTGAGAGCATGTTCCAGCAGGATCTCTTCAGCTTTCGTTCCGCCACCGGCCTCGCATTGGCCCTTGCCGCGGCGCTGGTGGTCTTGGCAATCCCGCGTTTTAGCGCCATGAAGCACCGCAACCTGGCCGCCGTCGCCACCGGCCTTTTGGCCTTCCAGGTGTTCCACTTTTTCGAGCACGCCATCCAGCTCGGCTACTGGGTGGCCAACCCCGGCGCAGCCCCGTTCATGACCCCTTGGGCCACCAGCGGCGCCGAAGGTCTTGGCTACTGGTGCAGCTTGTTGCCCGGAGCCGGTCGCGCCGGCGTTCGCGGCGTCGAGGCCCTGCACCTCGTCGGCAACACGTTGTTCCTTGTCGGGTTGATTGCTTTGGGACGCGTTGCCAAGCGGTCTCAACCGTCCATGCACCTCAAAGGCCTGCGCACGGCCACGGTGGTTCAGTGGGTGCACGTGGTCGAACATGTGCTCTTGGTGAGTTCGGTGTTCGTGTTCGGCGATGCCATCGGCATCTCGACCCTGTTCGGTTTCGCCAATGGCGCCAGCTGGGGTCCAACCACCCGAGTCTGGTTCCACTTCCTCATCAACCTCGCTGCTACAGCCCCAGCGGTGGTGGCCTACGTCGGGTACCTCGACGAGGTGGCCCACCGCAACGCAGTTCGGGATCTGCAGCCCGCACATGCCGAAGGCCTAGAATTCGTACCGGCCTGATGCTGCGCACAGGTGTTCGGCCGGACTGCGCACCCGGTTACTGACCCGCACGCCCCGGCGGTTCGCATCCCAGACCCAGCGGTCGATGAGATCGGTGGGAGAATCTGTCGAAGCAGCGAACCAAATAGGTCCGCTCATCCGACAGAGAAGTAATGGACGCAGCGCGCAGCGACGACGAAAGCGAAGACCGGGCACTTGTGGCCCGGATCGCTCGCGGCGACCGCAGCGCGCTCGAGCAGCTCTACCGCCGTCACGCGTACTGGTTGACCGCTCGCCTCGAGAGCCGTTGCTCGGACCCCGACCTCGCCGACATGGCGCTGCAAGACACATTCGTGTCCGTGTGGAAGTCCGCCAAGAAGTACCGCAGCGACGGCGCAGTGGGGGCCTGGCTGTGGGGGATAGCGGTCCGCCGCCTTATTGATCTCATGCGCAAACGCAAGCCCACCCCAATGGCGCAAGACGTGCTTGGCACTTTCGACACCGCCATGTCGTTTGAGGACAACCTCATTGACTCCGGCCTCCACGGAGACCTCGGGCACGCCCTCCGCGGCCTGCAACCAGACCTGCAAGCCGTTCTCATCGCCACCGCCATCGATGGGCTGACAACCAAAGAAGCAGCCCAGCTACTTGGTGTCCCTCAAGGCACCGTGAAGAGTCGGCTTTCCCGAGCCCGCACACACCTCCAGGACGTTCTGTCATGAGTGACACCCAGTGGAACATAGACCCCGCCCGCATCGACCAGAACTGGCGAGCCATCACTATCGAGCTCGACGCGCCACGCCCGGGCCCTATCGAAGCTGGGCTCCGTCGAGTTGGCTTCCCCGCCCACCTCACTCGCTTGATGGTGGCAACGCCGGGTCTGCGCAGGGCCTGGTACCTCGCCGTCGCCATCGTGGTGGTCCTGGCTCTTGCGCCATTTGACGACACGGCAACACGCGACGACCTCTTCAACCTGTTGTTACTGGCACCGCTGGTTCCGGTGCTCGGGGTGGCGTTCTCTTATGGGGTCGAGTCCGACCCTGCCCACGAAGCATCCTTGGCTACACCCATGCGCGGCATCCGCCTGCTGATCACGCGTGCCGCGGTAATCATGGCGGTATCTATGGGCGTGTTGGGGCTGGTCTCGTTGATGGCCCCCGGTCGTTCGCCATGGGCGTTCGCCTGGGTGCTCCCTGCTTTTGCGGTCACCACCCTGGCCTTGGCGTTGATGACGGTTCTTACTCCTCGACGCGCAGCAGGGGTTGCGGCAGCGGTCTGGATAGTTGGGGTGTTCCTGGCCCGGGCCGTGTCCAGTGACCTGTTGGCCGCATTTGGTGCACAAGGCCAAGCACTCATGCTGGTCTCCACCATTGCCGCACTTGCCGTTGTGTGGTTGCGACGAGAACAGTTCGATCGCCTAGAGAGCCACGTATGATCGCCTTCGGCGCTCAACCGGAGTTCTGGTTGCGCCAAAACGTCCCGGCCGACTCGGATCCGTGGATCTCGGGGTTGTTCCATTGGGGCCTTGTATGAGCGCAGCGCAGATCTTGGCACGCGGCCTTGGCAAGGACTTCGGGGGCCGCAAGGCCATGAACAACATCGACCTCGCATTGGGTGGGGGATTAGTGACGGTGCTTGGCCCCAACGGGGCCGGCAAGACCACACTGCTGCGTTGCTTGGCCACTGTTCTCAAACCCGATACTGGGTCGCTCTTGATCGACGGACTCGACCCGGTACACGAGAGCGACCGCATCGAGATCAGGCGCCGATTGGGCTATTTGCCACAAGAGCCTGGCCTGGCCGGGTCTGCCAAAGTCTTTGACCTCGTGGACTACATGGCCGTCCTCAAAGACCACACTGAAGACCGTCGCCGCCGACACCTGGTTTTCGACGCCCTTGAACGAGTTGGCCTGGCCGACCGCTGCACCGACAAGGTGTCGGATCTCTCAGGCGGTATGCGCCAACGCCTTGGCGTCGCGCAAGCATTGGTCGGGTCTCCAACGCTGTTGCTGCTGGACGAGCCTGCCGCGGGCCTCGACCCCGACGAGCGCTTCCGCCTGCGCGAAATAGTTGCCGAACGCCGCCACCGCACCACCGTGGTGCAATCCACGCACCTCACCGAAGAAGCCGCTATCAGCGACATCGTATTGGTGATGGCGGGCGGCGAAATCACCTTCGACGGCACCCCAGCAGCGCTCGCCCAAATCGCCACCGGCCGCGCCTGGGTCCAGGCCGACCAACCCGTGGGGGTACGTGCTAGCTGGCGCCAACCCGATGGCACCTACCGCTGCCTAGGAACACCACCGGTCGGCGCAACGTTGGTTGAACCCACACTCGAAGACGGCTACCTGCTGCTCTCCTCAGTCGTGCCGGCATAACTGCCGGTCCAGGTTCGGCTAGCGATAGCCGCAAGCGCCAGCTGCCCCTATTGGCTGCACCTACTAGCAGGGTGCTGAAGTTCGGCGGTGTCGTTAGGGCGGCCAGGCGCCGTCCACGCAAGGACGCCGAATCCGGCACTCCTTGTGAGCGGAATGGCGGGTGAGGTGGACGCAGCGTGGGCTGATGCATGGTCGTTCTGGCGGCGCTGGAGAATTTCAGCACCCTGCTAGCTTCGGCGGGATGGATGGCACCACCTCGAACCTTTCAACCCTGGCCCGACGCTTAGGCGGAGCGCTCGAGCCCGTCATTGGCCAGGTGTACTTCTCGCCCGAAAGCCACGCCAACTACCAAGCACTGGGCTTCTCGGGCAACGCTGGGGTCATGAAGGGCGTGGAGCTACCCGACGGCGTGGCCTACTTCACCAGCCGGGGTTCCCTTATGGGGCAAGTCAACGGCCATGTCATCGCCGCCGCTTTCGGCGTGTTCAACCCTGACGTAGTGGTGCCGTCGGTTACTCATGGCTGGTCGCTCACCGACGCCGCCACCATCTGCGATGCACGCGACCGCGGCGCCATCGCCCAACTCGAACGCATCCTGGGGCCACGCCCCGACGGTATAGACCGTGTCGACGAGCTACTGGCGCGAGCTACCGCCGGGCTCGAGCCCGCAGGCCGGCCCTTGGCCGCAGGCGTTATGAGCCAAGCGCCCATCGATCATCCGTTGGGGGCCCTGTTCCGCCATGGCGACCTGTTGCGGGAATACCGCGGCGACAGCCACACCGCAGCTTGGGTGCACGCCGGCTTCAGCGCCATCGAGATCGGCCTGCTGACCGAACTCTACTGGGGCCTTCCCCTGCGTACCTACACCCGCTCACGAGGTTGGACCGACGACCAATTCGACAACGCCGAAGCAGGCCTCGAAGCACGCGATCTCATTGCGAACGGCGCCTTTACCAAGCTCGGCAGGAGCGAACGTGAACGCATCGAATCCGCAACCGACGCCCAGATGGCCCCAGTATTCGCCGCCCTAGGCGACGACGCCGCAGAGCTCATCGACCACCTCGTCCCCTGGGGCAACGCCATCCGGTCCGCCCACGGCTACCCAGCCTCTGGCCCCCACGACCTAGCCGAACGCAGCACCGCGTTCTAAGTTCGTTTCGGCGTGAAGGCTCACCGCGGTCGCGCGAGAACAATGGGGGCTGCGGTCTGGGACCGGCTTCTGCCGCCGTTCCTGCCGCTCGGCTGGCAGAACGCCATGGTCAACGTGCTGATCGCGGCGCTGTTCGCGGTCAGCTTCAACCTGCTGATGGGCCAGGGCGGCATGCTGTCCTTCGGCCACGCCGCCTTCTTCGGCATCGGCGCCATGGCGGTGCTGCACCTGATGGCGGCGGTCG
>JAUIIS010000255.1 GCA_030431575.1 Acidimicrobiia bacterium
CGGCCAAGCTGGCCAACAAACCCCTCGCCCGCGCCAATGACGGTCGTGCGGGAACTGGCCAGCGAGCCATGGTTGTCCAGCACGGTTGCTAGCCATCCGTGCAATCCGTCGTCGATGCTTTGGGGTACGTTCGCCATTTCGTGAGCGTAGACCACTGTGACCAACGCCACAGCTGTGCTCTGGGTCGCTTCCGTTCTGGACGCCCTGTACACCGCCGGGCATTACGATGAGCCCATGTCAGTACGGATTGGCGACATCGTCGTCGACTGCAACAACCCCGTCGTTGCCGCGGAGTTTTGGTCTGCAGCTCTTGGCTACCGCGTTGCGGGCAGCAACGACACCACGGTTGCCGTGGCTGGAGATAGCTCGGCACCAACGCTGCTTTTCATCAAGTCCACCGACACCAAGGCGCACAAGAACCGGATCCACTTCGACGTGTGCCCCACAACGGGAACCACAAGAGACCAAGAAGTCGCCCGGCTCGAACAGCTAGGTGCAACGCGCATCGAAGCCGGCGACGCCAACCAATCATGGGTGGTCATGGCGGACCCAGACGGCAATGAGTTCTGCGTGATGCAAACGGTTCTGCCACCCGAACCGGCCCCGTTTCACCACGTCTACGCCAGTGACTCGGCCGATCCGGAGGCCTGACCTGTAGGTGGGTTAGCGAGCGCCCGCCGAAGATGCGACCTCAACGCTTGCGGGGCTGCGACTAGGGCTCGTCGTTGGGTTCGAAGACGACGTTTTTCTCTGTCTCGCCGATGTAGGGCTTGAGGTCTGGCTTTGGCCATAGAACCGACAGGTACTGCGGTCGGCGGTTCAGGCCGAACGCCTGCACCTCGCTCTCGCTGGCGGCTTCGAACAGCGCGTCGAGGGCAGCTTGTTCACCAGAGCTGAGATCCAGATCCACGATTTTGGTGATTAGCGCCTCGGCATCCTGCTTGGTGTAGTCCATAGTCACTAGACGGTAGTGATCCCCGGAGTTACAGCAAGGCGTGGGCCGCCGTCGCTTTGGTCTTCTAGGCTCACCGGAAGTGGCAACGACAGCGGCACCGGACAAGGCTCAGCCCCAAGCCCCGAAGCAGGGCTTCGTTCGCTTTGTCATGGTTCTGGTGGTCGGCGCGTTTGCGTTGCTGGTTACGGCATGGCTACTCCCTGGCTTTGAGGTTGCAGGGTGGCGAGCCCTGGCCTTGGCCGTGGGCGTGTTGGCCGCGCTCAACGGGCTGGTATGGCCAGTAATTGCCCGTTACGCGTCGGGGCTCATCCTGTTCACGCTTGGCCTAGCCGCGCTGGTCTTGAATGGAACGTTCCTCCTCGCCGCTGCCGAGGTGGTTCCTGGCTTTGAGGTGTCGTCGCTATGGGTGGCAACCGTTGCTTCGATTTGCATGACCGCGGTGACTGCGGTCTTGGGCAACGTGTTGAGCCTTGACGACGACGCGGTGTGGCGGCGTCAGGTGGTCCATCGCATGGTGCAGCGGGTGGAGTCCCCCGAAGCGACTGATGTGCCAGGCGTGCTGTTTCTTCAGATCGACGGCCTGTCTGAGCCGGTCCTGCGTCGAGCTATCAGCGAGGGATACATGCCGGTGCTGGCCGAGTGGCTGCGATCGGGCAGCCACCGCATCGTTGGCTGGGAGTGTGACCTTTCGTCGCAAACAGGCGCCAGCCAGGCCGGGATCTTGCATGGCGACAACACCGACATGCCTGCGTTTCGTTGGTACGACAAGGCATCGAAGCGGGTACTGACATCCAACCGTCCACAGGACGCGGCAGAGATGGAAGCTGACCGCTCAACCGGCCACGGCCTGCTGGCCGAAGGTGGGGTGTCGAGATCGAACGTCTTCTCCGGCGATAGCCCCGACTCGTTGTTCACGTTCAGCACCGTGACCGACAAGTCACGGTCGCAGACTCGAGGCTTCAACTTCTTCATGGCGCACCCTTACGCAATCTCGCGCCTGATTGTTATGGGCATCGCTGATGTGGGACGGGAGCTGGCGGCGTCTCGCCGGGCTCGGCGTCGAAACATTGTCCCGAGGCTTGACCGGGGTGGCATCTACCCACTGCTCCGGGCCGCCACCACCGTGATGTTGCAAGACTTGACGGTGTACACGTTGATGGCAGACATCTACCGAGGCGTCCCTTCGGCTTACGTCGACTTTGTTGGCTACGACGAGGTTGCCCACCACTCTGGGATTGCCGCACCCGATGCGCTGGAGACCCTCTACCGGCTCGATCAACAGCTTGCCCGTCTGCGGCGCGCCATCGACGAAGCACCTCGCCCCTACCACGTTGTGGTGCTGTCTGATCATGGTCAAACGCAGGGCTCCACCTTCTTGCAGCGGTATGACCTGACGTTGGCCGAGTTGGTGGAGTCGCTGATTGATCGAAGCGAAACCGTGGATGCCCCAACGATGTCGCCCGAAGGCTGGGGCAACCTGAACGGCATCCTCACCGACACCATCCAAGACGAAAGCTCCAACCTGTCGAAGTTGGTGAAGGTGCTGGTGCGCAAACACACAGTGGATGGCAACGTGGTTTTGGGGCCGGGCGAGGACGGCCATGACCAGGTAGACCCAGCAGATGACACGGGGCCGGTGGTCCTGGCCTCGGGCAACCTTGGTCTGGTCTCGTTTCCGGGGATCGCGGGCCGGGCCACATTGGAGGAGATCGCAGGGCGCTACCCCGGCCTCGTTGCCGGGCTGGCCGAGCACCCCGGGATCGGATTCGTGATGGTGAAATCGTCAACGCTTGGCTCGATGGCGATTGGTGCCCGAGGCATCTGCTACCTCGAAGATGGACGCATCGAGGGCGAAGACCCACTCGAACCGTTTGGGCCACGAGCCATCGAGCACATCCGCCGCACGGACAGTTTCGGTAACGCACCTGATCTGTTGATCAACAGCTTCTTTGATCCCGAGACCGACGAGGGCGCTGCCTTCGAGGAACTCATTGGGTTCCATGGCGGCCTGGGCGGCAAGCAGGCCGAACCGTTTGTGATGTTCCCCACGGCGTTCCCCGCCCCCACCGAACCGCTGGTGGGCGCTGCTGCCATCCATCACCTCCTGGGCGGTTGGCTACACGACGCTGCAGCGATGAGATACGAGCGTCCGTGGACCGTGCAGCGCCTAGCCGAAGCTGACGCTCGCCTCGGGACCAGGGTCCGCCTAGCGGACGAATCGTTTGGGAGCTCCCTCGAGCTAGACCGATGACGCGGTCCAGCTCAGCACCGGAACAGTGGTCGGGGCCCGCGGCTCTGTAACCGAAACGCACCGCGCTCGTCTGGAGGAAAACACAGGATAAGACACAGGAAGGTTCGTCATGAACGGAAACGAGCAAATCGCGGCGTCGCTGGCCAATAAACTGCAGGCGTTGGATCTAGAAGACGGCGAGCGAGCAGCGCTTGATGCAGTCTTCGCAGCAGCCAGCCAGGACGAAGTTGCAGGATTCCGCGGTGGGGTTGCGGACTATTCCCTAACGATCTCCAACCTCATCGGTGATGAAATCGGTATACCGATGGCGAAGAGTCTCCTCGGTGATGACATCGGCATACCGAAGGGAAAGACAACTGGCGGCAAGCTGGGGCAATAGCGGGCAAGCCGACGCGCTCCGCCCGGTGCCCTCAGAGCGTGTCCAGCCGTTTAGGGCTGTGCAGGCATTGCGACTTGCAAGCCTTCCTGTCCCTCAGACCCGGGTGGTATCGGTCTCTGCGACTCCAAGCCGCGCCCCATGCCCCCCGACCTAGGCCTCATGGAACCAGTTGCTTGGTGCGCGACTGAACTACGGACTGAACCATGGCAACTGCGGCTTGCACGCTCATGGGCGAAAGCTGCTGGCCGCCTCTAAGCCGGAGCGCAAGCGTGCCATCTTCGGCTTCTCGTGGGCCGATAACTGCGGTGTAGGGCACTTTGGCTGTGCTGGCCGCGCGGATGCGGGCGCCGAGCGTTGCGTCTCGAGCGTCGATGTTGACCCGCACCCCTTCGGCCACAAACGCGTCGCGGATGGAGCCAACGTGGCCCTCGGGCAAGGGTTCGATCGGTATGAGACACACCTGCACAGGCGCCAGCCACGGTGGTAGGGCTCCGTTGTGCACCTCCAGCAGGTGCGCAACCATGCGTTCCATGGTGGACACGATGCTGCGATGGATCATGACGGGGCGCACCTTCTCTGCGCCCTTGTGCGCGTCGAGCTCGAACCGGCGCGGATGGTGGTAGTCGACCTGGATGGTTGACAGAGTTTCCTCGCGCCCCTGAGGGTCACTGACCTGGAGGTCGATCTTGGGACCGTAGAACGCGGCCTCGCCGGGGCCTTCCACATAGGCGATACCGAGGTCGTCCAGTGTGCGGCGAAGCGCTCCCTCGGCGGATTCCCACATGGCGTCGTCGTCAATGAACTTCGCTCCCCCATCTCGCAGCGACAGCCTGAAGCTGGGCTGCGGAATCGCCAAGGCTTCATAGGCCTGGTTGACCATCTGCAGAATCTGGGTGAGCTCGCCCTGGAGCTGGTCTTCGGTGCAGAACACGTGCCCGTCGCTCAGTGTCATCTGCCGGGTACGGGCCAGGCCGCTGACAACGCCGGAACGTTCGAACCGAAACAACGGCGCAAGTTCGGCTAGTCGATACGGCAGCTCTGCCAGCGACGGCCGTTGTGTTTCAAAGACGAGGATGTGATGCGGGCAACTCATGGGCCGCATCACCAGTTCTTCGCCGCCCAGGTCCATGGGCGGAAACATGTCGTCGTGATAGTGCTCCCAGTGCCCGGACCGCTCATAGAGCTGGCGTTTCGCCAAGACCGGTGTGTAGACGTGCTGGTAGCCGTTGCGCTGCTCGAGCTCGACGATGTATCGCTCGATCTCGGATCGAATGGCCGCCCCGGCAGGCAGCCATAGCGGCAGGCCAGGCCCGCATGCTTCGTCGCTGGTGAATACACCGAGCTCTCGGCCAAGCTTGCGGTGATCTACGTGTTCCATTTCCTTGCCTCTCAATCGGGGACCTGGCCCCGAGAGAGGAGGGAAATTTTCCGACCACCCGGGACCCATTCGGTCCGGGTGGTGACGCGCTACTGTCGCTACGCCTCTACGCCGGACATATCCGGCGTGGTCGTGGATTCAGCGTGCAGCGACATGGACGTGACAGTACGAAAGCGATGCAAGGCCGTCAACGCAATATCGAGCGCGGGTAGGCCCGCATTTCTCCGCTGGCGCTTAACCGCTGGCCATACGAGCCTGTCGC
>JAUIIS010000256.1 GCA_030431575.1 Acidimicrobiia bacterium
TGCTGAAATTCTCCAGCGCCGCCAGAACGACCATGCATCAGCCCACGCTGCGTCCACCTCACCCGCCATTCCGCTCACAAGGAGTGCCGGATTCGGCGTCCTTGCGTGGACGGCGCCTGGCCGCCATAACGACACCGCCGAACTTCAGCACCCTGCTAGCAGGTCAAGAAGATGACACCAGGGTTCAAGATGCCGTTCGGGTCAAACGCGTCCTTGAGACGTCGGCCAACGTCGAGCTCGGCCTGGCTGCGGTTGAGTCGCAGGTAGTTGGCTTTGGCCCGACCAATGCCGTGCTCGGCAGAAATGCTGCCACCAAGTTCGGCCACGTACTCAAGGACTGCTCCATCTAAACCACTCCCGGTTGGGTCGGCGCCGGTGATATTGACGTGGATGTTGCCATCGCCCGCGTGCCCAAACAGCCATGTGGTGGCATCGGGATCAGAGGCGCCGACGACACCAGGAATGTGTTCAAGAAAGCTCGCCATGTGTCGCTGGGGGATGGTGACGTCGAGCTTGATGGGGACACCAAGCGTTGCGATTGCTTCGGTATGGGCCTCGCGGTAGCGCCAGAGCCGTTGCTGGGTGGAACGGTCTTCGCCCACCACTATTTGGTGGCTCGAGAGCCCCAAGGTGTCGATCGCAGCACCAAATCGATCAAGTACACCCTGGGGTCCAGCAACCTCGACAACCAGAACAGCGGCGCCGGGTTCGCGGAATGGCTGTGGCTGCCCATAGGTGTCGCACACCAGATCGATGCCCGCTTGGAGGATGAGTTCGAGGCTTTGGAGGTCGCTGAGCGAGCGGCGAAGTTGGGGGACCCGCTCCACGGCGTCGGCTACGTGGGAGAACCCAATGAGGGCTACCGCAGTGTCGACAGGTTTGGGGTGCAGTCGGAGGCACACCTGGGTCACGACAGCGAGGGTGCCTTCGCTCCCGGCCAAGAGGCTGGGCAAGTGGTAACCGGTGTTGTCCTTGTGGAGTCCGCGCAGGTCCCCAACGGTCTCGCCAGCGCCCGTGACGGCTTCGACTCCCAGGAGTTGGTGGCGGGTGTCGCCGTAGCGCAATACCTGGAGTCCCCCGGCGTTGGTGGCAACGGTGCCTCCAATGGTCGCAGTGTCGCGGGCTCCGAGATCGACGCCGTAATGCCATCCGGCTTCCGTAGCGGCATCTTGTACCGCGGCAAGCGTGGTCCCTGCTTGGGCCACGGCCACGCCAGCGTCGGGATCGACGGTCACTGCGGTCATTCGACGCGTGCTGAGGACAAGCTCGCCGTTCATGGGCACGCTGCCACCCACCATGCCGGTATTGCCACCTTGGGGCACCAAGGCCACGCCGTTCTGTTGGCACCAGTTCACGACGGCGGCTACCTGCGCGGTGTTTTGGGGAGTGACCATGGCTTGGCTGTGGCCGATGTATCGGCCCGTCCAGTCCGCCAGCGCACCGGCGAGGACATCGGTGTCGGTGATAACGCCCGATGCGCCAACGATGGTTTCTAGAGCCTCGATGTCCACAGCCTTAACCTACTGTTTGATGTTGGCGGCTTTGGTGAACAGGGCAAAGTTGGCGGCCCAACTCTCCGCACAGGCTTGAGGCGCCTACGCTAGGCGACGTGACCAGCCAAGCTGACCGCACGTATGCCTACTGCCTTAGGTTCTTTGCAGAGCTTCGCGCCGTAGGCGTAACAACCGCCATGGTTTCACCAGGCAGCCGCTCGACTCCGTTGACGTTGTCGGCTCATGCTGCAGGGTTGAAGATCGTGGTGCACCTCGACGAGCGTGTTGCTGCGTTTTGTGCTCTAGGCCATGCCAAGGCAACCGGTGTGCCCGCGGTGTTGATTGCAACGTCGGGCACCGCGGGCGTGAACTACCAGCCCGCTGTGGTCGAAGCGCACCACAGCGGCGTGCCCATGATTGTGTGCACCGCTGACCGTCCACCTGAACTGCGCATGTGGGGTGCTGGGCAAACCGTGCAGCAAAACGACATGTATGGCGCGGCAACTCGCTGGTTCCACGAACTGCCTGTGGCTAGCGAGGTCGACCCCTCGACAGCGCGCGCTGTGGCGTTGCGCTCTATCACTGTGTCGGTCCAAGAGGCGGGCCCGGTGCATCTCAACTGGCCCTTCCGCGAACCGCTGGCTCCGCCTGGGCCGTTAGTGGCTCCAGCCGCCGAGTCTTTGCCTCCCAGCAGGCCACAGCCGTCGGCCACCTCGTTAGTGCTCAGTGAGCTGGCGCATACCTATGAGCGGGGTCTCATCGTGGTGGGGCCCTGCTGGCTCGAACCTGCAGCTCGGGCCGAGATCGAAGCCTTTGCTCTGCATTGGGCATGGCCCATCGTTGCTGACCCCGCGTCGGGCATGCGGGTAGACAACGAGGCGGTCATTTCTACCGCAGAGTTTCTGCTTTCGGACCCAGCGTTTGTTGACGCCATAGGCCCCGCGGATGTGGTGCTGCGTGTAGGTGGGTCGCCAACGTCCAAGGCTTATCGGCTCTGGCTCGAGAGTCATCCCGTGAGTCGCCTTGTGGTTGTCGATCCCGGTGTCGAATGGGCGGACCCCACTGGGTTGGTCACCGACGTTGTCCCTGGGCCAGTGCAAGGTGCCTTTGGGGCGGTGGAGGGGCATTGCCGCATTAGCGAGTGGTGGTCGCGTTGGCGGGCCGCACAAGTAGGTGCATTGGCTGCGGTCCAGCGCGAACTCGCAACCCAGAACTCCGAGATCGCCCTGGCAAACCACCTTGTTAGGTGGCTGGACTCGCGTAAGCCAGCAACGTTGATGGTGTCGAACTCCATGCCCATCCGCGATCTTGATGCAGCTATGGCACCAGTGTCAGAACGGCTCCGGGTACTAGCCAACCGAGGTGCGAACGGCATCGACGGCGTGATCGCGACGGCTGCTGGCGCCGCCCTGGCCCGACCTAACCATCGTGTGGTGGCCTTTATTGGCGATGTGGCAACGGTGCATGACCTTGGGGGGCTGGCCGCAGCGGCTCGGCACGATGTGTCCAACCTCACGGTGGTTGTAGTGGACAACGACGCTGGTGGGATTTTCTCTTTCTTGCCTGTTGCCTCAGCAATTGATGCCGCAACGTTTGAGGAACTCTTTGCCACACCGCACGGCACCGATATTGGTGCGGTAGCAAAGGCACTCGGCTACCAGGTAACCCAACTCAGTACCGCAGCAGACATCGGCTCGGCGATCGAGGCCCTTGGCGGCGATGGCCCCAACCTCGTCTGCTTCACTAGCACGGCCGCCAGAACCACCGAGGCCATGGGTGCGCTCCGTGCAGCGGTGACCCGCTCGCTTGAGGTGAGCTTGGCGTCTGGCTCAACGCCTGAATGAGCAGCGAATCGACCCCCACTGCAGCGCTGGCGGTCACCGTATTTGGTGCCGCTGAGCGGCAACCTTTGCTGCTTCTGCACGGTTTCACTGGATCGGCGGTTGCGATGTCGGATGTGGCTACGGCGCTGGGCGCTTGCCACGAAGTTGTGGTCCCAGATCTGGTGGGTCACGGGAGCAGCCCGGTCCCCTCAGACGTTGGGGCCTACTCGGCGGATGCGCAGGTGCGGTACCTACAGGATGTGGTGGGCCAATACCAGACGCCGTTGCCGGTGGTGGGGTATTCCATGGGCGCCCGGTTGGCGCTGACGTTCGCAGTTGCTGCGCCAGAGCTTGTGTCTAGCTTGGTTCTCATTGGAGGTACGGCTGGCATTGCCGAGGAATCAGCGCGCGAGGCCCGCAGACGCAGCGACGAAATGCTTGCCGACATGATTGAACGCGAGGGCGTGGCTGCCTTTGTTGACTATTGGGAGTCGCTGCCATTGTTTGCTTCGCAGCGGGGCTTGGGCGCGGACCGCCGGCACGCAATCCGCGCTGGCCGGTTGAACAACACTGCAACCGGGCTGGCCAACAGCCTCCGCGGGTTCGGCGCTGGTGAGATGCCGTCGGTGTGGCATTGCCTCGGCGACGTTGCGGTGCCCACGCTGGTGATCGCTGGCTCGCTCGACACCAAGTACGTGGGTCTCAGCGGGCAACTTGTTGAGCGGTTGCCCAATGCCAAAGCGCTTGTTGTGGATGGCGTGGGTCATGCGGTGCACACCGAGGCCCAAAGCGCTGTCGTGGAGGCCATCCTTGCGCACCTCGGTTCTGGCAAGGCCGAGGCCCCATGACTGCCGAAGCGCCACAGGTTCGTCTCGACACGTTCTCTTTGCCCCTGCAAACGCCGCTGGCGACGGCGCGAGGCATGGTGTTTGAGCGCTCCGGTGTAGTCATTGTGCTGACCGACGAAGCTGGCAGTTGGGGCCGAGGTGAGGTAGCGCCGCTGCCGGGCTGGGCAACCTGTTCGCTCGATGATCTGGAAGAGCCGCTGAAGGCCTTCAGCGAGGCCCCACATAGTTTCGCCACCACTGTCCCGGAGCTGGCGGCGGGTATTGGGGCAGCCAAGTGGTCGTTACGGGCTGCCCAGCTTGGGGTTCCTCTGTGGGCGATGGTGGCCAGTGCTGTCCAGGGAACCGAGCCGGCGACGGGTGAGCGCCCACACGTTCTCGTAAACGCCCTGGCTAATGGTTCTACGCCTGGTGAGCTGGCCGAGGCTGTAGTAGACGCTGTGGGGGCGGGGTACGTGTGTGTGAAAGCCAAGTTGGGCATGGGCGACGACCTCCAGCGCCTCGATGCGCTCAACGACGTCGTGCCCGCTGCGGTGAAGGTTCGTCTCGATGTCAACTCGGCGCTGCCAGTGGCCGACTCAATGCGATTGGCGGAGGCGGCAGCGCTGCGCTTGGGTGAGCGCCTCGAGTACGTCGAGGATCCGGTTGCCAGCTTGGATGACATGGGGGAGTGGAACGCCGTGGGTGTTGCGGGCGCTGTCGACGAACTCGTGCGTTCAGAGGCCGACGTTCGTCGCGTGGCTACGGAGAACCTGGCTCGTTTTGTTGTGGTGAAGCCCCCAATGGTGGGCGGGATCGACCCTGCGGTGGCCATGGTGAGGGCTGCCACGACGGCCGGGGTAGCAGTGGTGTTCTCGTCGCTCTATGACGGACCTGTGGGGTTGTCCGCTTGGTGTCACCTGGCTGCGGGGGCACAGCCCGACGTGGTGCATGGCCTAGGTACCGCAGCGCTTTTTGGCCCCGGAGCTGCCGATCAACTTGTGCCCTACAGGGGCGTCATCACTCTGTAGGAGGCTG
>JAUIIS010000257.1 GCA_030431575.1 Acidimicrobiia bacterium
ACGCACCAGCGGCTTCTTCAACCCGTGCCTCCTCCAGGAGCTCGATGCGCTCGGCTATCGGCCCGAAGCGAACGACCGCTCAACCCGCGCTGAAGAACCCCTGATCGACGTCTTCCACCCGCCGGCCAACGTTGCAGCGCTCCAAGACGGCAACCTCCTGGACCCAGGCGGGATCGGGAAGGGCTACGCCGCTGACCTTGTCGCATCAGCGCTCTCACCAGAATGCCCGAATGGAGCAATCGTGAACCTCGGCGGAGACCTTCGCGTCGTTGCCCCAGAGACCACTAAGACTCATGTGGAGGTCTTGGATCCTTGGGACCGGTCCGAGGTAATCGCCGACGTTCGTGTTGGACCTTGTGGGGTGGCTACAAGCACGTCAGTGCATCGCAGATGGACCGACAGCGACGGCATCGAACGCCATCACCTCCTGGACCCAACCACACACCTGCCTGCTGCTTCCGACCTCGTTGCGGCAACAGTCATAGCCGGCGAGACCTGGTGGGCAGAGGCATTGGCAAAGGCGGTTGTTATTGCTGGAAGCGGCACTGGGCGCCAGCTTCTGGACACGCACAACGTGGCTGCAGTCTTAGTGTCAGTCGACGGTTCGGTCACCTCAGTGGGCGCATGCGAAGGAAGTTTGAGCACATGATTGCTGTCCAATTGAGTGAACAAGGCTGGTGGTATATCGCCCGCTCATCGGGCTTCCTGTGCTGGGCCACCGTTACGTTATCGGTCATCTGGGGTTTGGCGTTGTCTACCAAACTCATGGGCAAAGCCGCCGGTCCGGCGTGGCTTCTCGACGTCCACCGCCTCCTTGGGGCGTTGAGCATGATCTTCTTGGGTATTCACATGGGCGCCCTTGTTGCGGACAGCTATGTCTACTTTGGGTGGGCTGAGCTCTTTGTGCCCTTTGCGTCGCCTTGGCAGCCTGGCGCGGTGGCCTGGGGCATAGCTGCGATGTATCTCATGATCGCGGTCGAAGTCACCTCGCTCATGATGGCGAAGATCCCCCGGAAGATGTGGCGCTGGATTCACTTCACCGCGTTCGTCGTCTACGCGACAACGACCGTGCATGCCATAGAGGCGGGGTCAGACATCACCAATACGGTCTTCCGATACGCGGCGTTGGCCTCGGTCCAGATCATCGTCTTTCTGATTGGCCTGCGCGTCGTAACTGCTCGCCGACTCAAGCGGGCGCTTCGCGCTTCGCAGAACTCACCAAACCGCCACACCACCGTCGACGATGCGCGTCAACGTCGTCTCGCCGACCTGCGAGCAGCCCAAGCCGCAGGAGCTGGGAGAGCACCAACCGGTGAGCTCGCCGGTCTGGCCGGTCCAGGAAGTAGCGGCGCTGAAGCGGCTCCACTCCACGCCCCGGCCCGAACGAGATCAGCGACATAGCAGCGCCTGGGCCCGGCCGCACACCACAAATCGCCTACGACGCAACAAAGGTCACATTCACCTGACTAAAGGCCCTACAGCCCAACTGTCGGTGCGGTCACACTGCGAGTAGTTCACCAATCGGCAAGACGGTGAACGAAGACCTGGCGGGAACCAGGACGACAGGCTCCGTGCGCTTCGGTGGGTCGCTGCGCGGGGCCTGTCCCTCTGGCTTTGGGGTCACGCAGTCTGGTGCTGACCATTTGGCCAAGACGCTAAATAGCGAAGCCGCCGAGTTTGGTTTCGAGGTATTCGGCGATGCCTTCGTGACCGCCCTCGCGGCCAAGGCCGGAGTCGCCCATGCCCCCAAAGGGTGCAGCAGCCGAGGTGGGATTGACATCGTTGATGCCAATGATGCCGAACCGAAGACCCTCGAACGCCCGGAAGGCGGTGCTGAGGTTCTGGGTATAGACGTAGGCGGCGAGACCATAGTTGGTGTCGTTTGCCATTTCGACCACGGCGTCAACATCGTCGTAACCAATAATGGGAGCGACCGGTCCAAAGGTCTCTTCGCGATAGATGGTCATGTCTTCGGCCACGCCCGTGAGCACTGTGGGGGCAAAGAAATGGCCGTCGGCAAACGCTCCATCGGTGAGGCGATGCCCGCCGACCGGAGCACCGGCACCCTTCGCTACTGCGTCCTCAACCTGACGTTCAACCTTGGCGACCGCAGCTTCGTTAACCAGGGGTCCAACACCCACGCCGTCCTCGGCGCCGTTGCCGGCGCGCACTCGGCTCACGCGCTCCACCATGGTTTCGGTAAACGCGTCAGCGCCGCTGCTGTGCACGTAAAGACGGTTGGGGCTGATGCATGCTTGGCCGGAGTTCAAGAATTTGAGCGCGGCGGCGCCCTTGGCCGCACGCACCGGATCTGCGTCAGGGAACACGATGAAGGGGGCGTGTCCGCCTAGTTCGACAGAAACTCGCTTCAGATTTGTGGCCGCGGCCCCGGCCAGTTGGCGACCTACTGCTGTGGAGCCGGTGAAGGTGAGTTTGGCGACGACCGGATGACTGGTGAAGACCTGTCCAATGGGCTTTGGATCACGGGCCGTCACTAGGTTGACAGTCCCGGGTGGGAATCCGGCGTCGGCAAAGATCTGCGTGACAGCCATGGCGCAAAGGGGCGTGGCTTCGGCGGGTTTGAGCACGATGGTGCAGCCCGCAGCAAGTGCCGGACCCATTTTGCGCGTCAGCATGGAGATCGGGTAGTTCCACGGCGTGACCGCAGCAACGACACCCACGGGCTGTTTGAGAACAATGAAGCGTTGGTCGGCTCGCCCCGATGCCAGCACCTCGCCTGCGATGCGCTTTGCTTCTTCGGCATACCAACGCAAGAAGTCGGCCCCGTACTTGACCTCTGCTCGGCTGGCCTTCAGCGGCTTACCTTGCTCGGATGTCATGAGCTGGGCCAGGTCTTCGCTGCGTTCGGTCATCAACTGCCACGCCTTGTACAGCAGGTCCGAGCGCTCGTAGGCGGTCGTCGAAGACCAAGAACCGAACGCCGCGGCCGCCGCTTCGACAGCGGCTTGGGCGTCGCTGGCACCACCGTTTGGGGCGTCGCCGATCACCGCACCAGTCGCTGGATTGGTCACCTCAAAGCGCTCGCCGCCTAGTGCCTCAAGCCATTCACCATTGATGTACATGGCGAGCCACCCTAACGCTTCCGGCTAGTACTGCGCCGCAATGTAGTCCTACCTACTCGCAGAGGCAGAGCCTTGCATGATGGCATCGCTAGCCCGCCAGCCCCGATGTCGTGGCGGCGTCTTGTTGGTGGCGTTGGTGGTGGCAGGGGGCGCAGCGGAGTTCGAGTTCTTCTTCGTTGTCTGGTGTGGCTACAACGATGAGGGCCCGGACCTTGGCATACGACAGGGTGCCGTTGGCGAAGGCTGTGGCGGTGGTAGGGAGTCCGCGGACGCGTTTGCCAACACGCAACCACTCACGGGCCGTGCACGGCTCAACATCAGCAATCGCCGCGATGTGGTGCGCGGGGGTGCGGGAACCAGCGAGGATCCATTCAGCCGAGTCCGCCAACGCCACCGCCAACATCACGATCCGGTGTTGGGATTGTGACCACGCGGCGGCGAGCTCGGTCAGCTGATCGGTGAACGAACGCTCAGCGGTTGCGGGGCGAGTGTTTGCAGGTTCAGCGGTGGCGGCGGGGGCCATGACAGTGCGCTCCTAGAAGCAGTAGCTGATGCTGAGGCCAGAGTTGGCGAGCCGCTGCTTGTTCGAGCCTGGAAGGCCGGGTTCGGTGCTGCTTGAGGGACAAGCGCAGCAAAGCGAAGCGGTCCCTCAAGCGTAGTAACCACCTGTGACACTCCCAGAAAGCGAACCCGTAGCGAGCCCGTGTGGCTGCTGTGACCAAACGCGTCAGCGAACGCCTCCAGAGCTGACCCTGAGCCTGCTCAACCCTCGCTACGGCCGAGGGTGCCCAGGTAGAGCGCGATGACGTTCGGGTCTTCGAGCAACGCTTGCCCGGTGTTGGTGTAGGCGTTGGTGCCTTGGTCGAGCACGTAGCCGCGGTCGCAGATCTGCAAACAGCGGCTGGCGTTCTGTTCGACCATGACAATCGAAACACCGCTGTCGGCAATGTCTCGAACTCGTTCGAAGACAAGCTCCTGGTTGGTCGGCGACAACCCAGCGGAGGGCTCGTCCAACAGCAGTACTGAGGGGCTCATCATCAGTGCCCGGGCCATTGCCAACATCTGTCGCTCGCCACCGGAGAGGAACCCGGCACGCTGGGTTGGGCGTTCCTTAAGCAGCGGGAAGAGCTCGGTCACAAAGGCGTGGCGTTGGTCCCATGCCTTCGGGTTGAGATAGAGGCCCATCTTCATGTTCTCGTCGACAGTGAGCGACGGGAACACGTTCTCGCGTTGGGGCACATAGCCAATGCCTTTGCCCACGAGGCTGTGAGCTTTGAGGCCGGTGATGTCTTCGCCCCGCAGCGTTATGGAGCCGTCGCGCACATCGACCAGGCCAAACAGCGACTTCAGCAGCGTGGACTTTCCGGCGCCGTTGGGGCCAATGATGCCGACGAGCTCGCCGTCGCCCAGTGTCAGGTTGACGCCGTTGAGGATGTTGATGCCGGGGAGGTAACCAGCAATCACATCTTTGGCTACGAGGAGATCGTCGGTCATGATTCGCCTCCCGACAAGGTTGAACCCAAGTAGGCGTCGATGACCGCAGGGTTGCTGGCGATTTGGTCGGGACGGCCCTCGGCAATAGTCCGGCCTTCGGCCAGCACCACAATCCAGTCGCTGATCTCTTGCACCACGTCCATGTCGTGTTCGATGAAGATGATGGTCTTGCCGTCTTCGTCTCGCAGTGCCTTGATGTGCTCGAGGATGGATTGTGTCAGGGCCGGGTTCACCCCCGCCATGGGTTCGTCCAACAAGATGAGATCGGGCTCCATCATCACGGCACGCGCAAGCTCCAAGAGTTTGCGCTGACCACCCGACATCGAGCCGGCGTAGTCTTCGGCCTTTTCGATCATGCCAAAACGAGTGAGGATCTCACGCGCTCGCTCTTCGATGTCGCTCTCGTTACGCCGCCAGTTCTTCAGCAGGCCACCCCAGAACGTTTCGCCAGGGTTGTTGGTGGCTGCCAGCATGACGTTCTCGACGACTGTTAGCCGAGAGAGCGACTTGGTGAGCTGAAACGTGCGCACCATGCCTTTGCGGGCGACCTGGTACGACGGGATGCCGGTCAGGCGCTGGCCGTCGATGGTCCAAGCGCCA
>JAUIIS010000258.1 GCA_030431575.1 Acidimicrobiia bacterium
CTGGAAGACGGCTTCGCTGGGGAGCCCAAGCTTTTCTTGGAAGGCAACCACGCGGTCGGCGTTGTGCAGGGCCAGGCCCCATGAATCGGCAGTGACTGTTCGGACTGCCGAGTACAGCATCCAAAGGCCACCAAAGATCAGCGCGTTGACGACAAGTGCAGAGACAAGCGATGGCCTGCGTACCATTTGCACGGCTCGTGGCGCGGTAGAGCGGCGGCTATCGGTATCTGATGTCGGCCAAACCCACATCCCCGCTCCTCTCCGGCTACTGCGTGCTACTTAGTGTAGACAATGTCACGCTGTTGTAACAGGGGGGACCTACCCAACCATTCCTTCGGGAGAAGATTCGACTGGCCCATGTGTTGGTCGATCCCGCCCTTTTGTGGCATCACCCAGGGTAAATAGCGCCACAATGCCCAGTAGCGCCGAGCCGTAGAACGCTGCGTTTGGGTTGGTTTCGAACACCGCGATCCAGATGGCCGGGCCAGCAGCGTGACCCAAGAATCGCCAAGCCAGCATGGCCGACAACGCCCCACCTCTGTTGTTGGGGACTGCGGTGGCCGCGGCGGCTTGAAGCACCACCACCACAAAGGCCGATGCGGCCGCACCGAAGACCCAAATGGAGGCAAGCGACCATCCGGCTCCCGCACCAGCCAACGCAGCGGTGAGAACTGAGGCAACAACGAGACCCACTTGACCCGACTTCCACAGCCCCCACCGGTCGACGAGACGCCCCATTGCTGGACCCACGGTCATTGCGCACAGGCTGCCAATCAGCAGGACTACACCTGCAGCTGAACCGGAGAGCTCGAGTTCGTCTCGGGCAGCAACGCCCACCAATACCCCGGCACCGATTGGGCCAGCGGCGCAAGCAAAGGCGGCCACGCCCAGCATGGTCATCTTGCGGGTCAACAGCGGTTTGATTGGTGGCGGAGCAACGTTGGTGCGGGGTTCGCCCTGCACGGGGAACATGGCCAGCACCCCAGCAGCGACCGCGGCACCTACGAAGGCCCAGCGCCAGTTGAAGTCAGCAGCAACACCGCCCACCAGCGGCGCAAGAGCGGTACCGAGCGACTGGAAACTTGAGTAGACCCCAACAGTGTTGCCGAGGCGTTCTTGGGGCGTGATGTCTGCCAGCGCCGCGAGCAGGAGCGGCGTGATAAAAGCGTTGCTGCCACCCTGAAGAGCGCGAGCCAACAAGAAGACGCCAAGGTTCGGTGCCAACGCAGCCAGGATCGAGGCCAGCGCGTACGCAACGTAGGTAACGCGCAGGGTTCGACGCCTCCCCCACCGTTCGCCCAATGTGCCCGACACGATCATCACCGCGGCGAAGGGCAGCATGTACAGGGTGAAACCCCAACTGACCGCGCCGCTGGAGGCATCAAAGGACTCGCGCAGCTCGGGAAACATCGGCAGGATCACCATGGTGCCGAAAGGCCCCATGAACCCGCCCATGTACATAGGCAGACGCTGGGCCAGGCCTTCGCGCGCTATAGGCACAGCATCATTCCGGTGTTCACTGCGCAAACCATGGCTGGAGTCTTCTGGTCTGACCCCGACCCGTCAAGCCAGTGTCCTTTCAGGTTAGAGCGGGAAGGTGACGTCGTCGCTAGGTTCTTTGGGACCCATGGTCGGCTCAATCGACCATGCGCCTGGCCGGACAAAGACAACGGCTTGGCTGTCCTGGTATGCCCGTACCCAAGCCGGGTCGGCGTCGTGAGCGGCTACCTGGGCAGATCCGGAGCGCAGCAGCCACACGTCGGTGGCCTCAAGGCGGTCGACGCGTAACACCTCGCCGCTTTGGAGGCCGCGGAGGTAGCGGTCTACCCAGTCGTCGTCGTAGACCGTGAGGTTGCGACCATCGACGGCCACCAGGTGCTGGCCGTCGAAGCGGGCAATGAGGTAGCCACCCCAGTCCAGCGGGGCGGCAATGTTGGTGCCGCCGAGATCGTTTGCCGCGATGAAGTCGGCCGCATCTGCAGGTGCCCCGTCGTCAATGGGCGTCAAGCCACTGAGCGCAGCCGGTGCTCCCAGCGCCATCACGATCGCGCCGAGCAGTCCGAGGCTTGCCAGCGCAGTTGTGTGATCACGTGTTGGTCGCTTCCGACGAGGATTCTGGAGGCGTTGGCGTAGCGCCGGGTAGAGATCGGCTACCGCGACAGCACCAATGAGCGCAACCACCACAAAGAACCGGGCTTGACGAAGGGCCACAACCAGTGAACCTGTGGTGACAATCAGCACGGCTGGGTCGGGAAGTCGGCGAGCCAGGATGGCGCACCCCGCCACCACGGCGGCAATGACCATGAGACCAAGCAACGTTGCTCCGGACGCCGGCTGCCATTCGGCGACGAGCGAGTGGTTGGCTCCAAGCTCGGTGGCCAAATAGGTGTACAAGCCAACACCCGTTGGGGTGATGAGCGTCGCGGCAACGCATGCCGCCCCGAGAGCCACAAGGCGTGCTGGTGGCGCGGGTCGCTTGGAGCTGGCCATGAGACACAGCAGCGTCAGCCCCACGATGCCAAGACCCAACACAAAGCCACCGTGGAGGTTGGCCCACACCACAAACATGACGGGCAGCGCCCAGAACGGCCACCGTGCGCCAGCACGCAGCGAGTCCAGCACCGAAATGGCGCTCACAAACAAAAGATAGGTGAACGTGTGGACGCGCAGGTTGAGGAAGGGTTCGGCGAAGACCGTTGCTGGGCCGATGATGGCAAGGGTCACCAGCGGATTCTGCACCCGACGTTGAACAACCGTGGCCAACACCGCGATAGTGGCGACGAATAGCAGCGCACGCAGCAGCGTCAACCCAACTCCACCAGCAACGTTGGAGGTTCCGGCAAAGAGCACCTGCGCCAACCACTCGTGGTTGTGCCACGTCGCCCCGGCCGCCGTGTAGGAGAGGTCGTCCACTGCTGGCACGGCGCGGTCTTCGATGATGCGCTGACCAGTGTGCACGTGCCACCACAAGTCGGGCCCGGCTTGCACCCGCAACGCAGTGGGAAACGTGACCGCAGCCACCACGCCCGCCATGGCCCCATGCCGGGCGAGAAGGCCCGCACGGGACGCGACCTGCTCACGGGCATGCGGGCCGGTGGGGTGATCGTATTGGCGCGTCGTGGCAGTCACGGTTGTCTCCTCCCGTACATAATCGGCAGGGTCATGACGGAGCTAAGGCTCACGCTGCGTCAACAACTCCACCGGCGAGTACCGTCGAACCGGTGAATGCTCAGCAACTAGCCGACGCACAACAGCAGATCACTGCGGCCTTTCCCAAGGTCAACAATCACCCCGATGTTGCCGGCGTGCTGCGCCAACCGGCGCTGCTGGCCATCTTGGGCAAGGCCATGGCTGCCCCGTTTGCCGACGCCAACATCGACGTCGTGATGGCACCCGAAGCAAGGGGCCCCATCCTTGGTGCCCTTGTTGCCTGCGAACTAGGCGCAGGCCTCGTGCTGGCTCGCAAAGCCGAAACCAATCATCCTGGGGCTGACTTGGTGGTGGAGTCGCAACCCACGTGGCGCGGTCAGCCACAAACCTTTCAAGGACGCACCTTTGACCTCGACGCCAAGGAGCGGGTACTGCTGGTCGACGACTGGGTGACGACCGGCAATTCGCTACGAGCAGCAGCCGACATCATTGCGCAATGCGACGCTACCTACGTGGGCGCAAGCGTCCTGGTCAACAAGGCTGATCCCGAAACTTTGGCTGAGCTGAACGTTGCGACCATGGTGGCCTTCGCCGACATATAACGTTGGGCTCTATGGCACCAAGACTTGAAGACAAAGTAGCGATCGTGGTTGGCGGGGGTACGGGCTTTGGCTTGGCCACGGTCAGGCGGTTCACCGAAGAAGGGGCGAAGGTTGTGGTGGCGGGGCGTCGCCTCAACAAGGTCCAAGAAGTAGCCGACACCTATGGCGCAACAGCTACCACGTGCGATGTCACTGACGACAACGCGGTGCAAGCCTTGGTCAACATGACCGTCGAGCAGTTCGGCACGCTGGACGTGGCGGTCAGCTACGCCGGCTTCCAGGAGTCCATCAGCATCCGCGACCTCACCCCCGACGCGCTGCACCGCATGGTGGACGTCCAGTTCAACGGTGCCATGTATTTCATGCGCCACACCGGCAACGCTATGGCGGCCAGCGGTGGTGGGTCGTTGATCAACATCTCGTCCACCACGGCGCAACGTCCAGTGACCGGACATATTGCGTATGCGTCGTGCAAGGCCGGGATCGAATACGCCACCGAGGTCGCTGCTCTTGAGTACGGCCCAGATCAAGTACGGGTCAACTGCATCTCGCCTCACCTGATCGAGACCGAGATGACCGAAGAGATCTTCAAGATCAAGTTGCCAATCGAGGCCATCAAACAGCAAACGCCATTGGGGCGCATGGGCACGCCCGATGACATTGCGAACTGTGCGGTGTTCTTGGCCAGCGACGAGGCCAACTACATCAGTGGCCAAAACATCGTGGTCGACGGCGCAAACAGCACGCAGAAGCTTCCCACCGCGAACGACTATGGCCTGCTGGCTCAGGCCCGCCCAGATCTCCTCGAGTGACCCGCGTTAGCTCAGCCGCTTGGGCGGCCTGCTTTGTCGCGTTTGTGCTGGTGGCAGCGGTCGTGGCCTGGCCCCGCCCAGCGCCCGACGTCGCCTCGACAACCGCTGCCCAACCGACCCCCAACGACAATTTTCTCAATGACAATTTTCTCAATGACAATTTTCTCAATGACAATGCGATCGCACGCCTCTTCGACAAGCCGCTTCCTGGGGTGAGCGACCCACCGGCCCTCCCAGCAGCCACCGGCAACAGGTCCGCCGATGCCCAAATCGCCGCCGTTGCCCTAGACCGGGGCTACATCGCTAGGGGTGACGCGCTTGACCCCATGGGCACCTATCAAGGCCGCAAACTGCAAAACTCTGCCATTAGCGATTTGGCCGCGTTGCAGTCGGCGATGCGGGCAGACATTGGCGCCACACTGACGCTTACCTCTGCGTACCGAACGGTCGACCGACAGCGCCAACTGTTCCTCAACCAATTGCGGACGTCGGGTCTCGCGATCCGGGGACGCACGGTCTCCAACAACGAGATCGCTCTGGGGTTGGTGGATGATGTCTTGAACCACGCCATGGGCATTGCAGCTCCGCCAGGCTTCTCTCGCCATC
>JAUIIS010000259.1 GCA_030431575.1 Acidimicrobiia bacterium
GCTCGGCGGCATCAACGGCCACCCGATCGAGTTGGTGAGCTGCACCCCAAACAGTGTCGAAGTCGCGCAGGAATGTGCACAGCAACTTGCCACCGACGACCTGGTCTCACTGATCAACGGTGTCAACATCTGGACGTTCGCGTTTGACTTCTATGGCACCATGGGCGACACGCCCGTCATTGGTGGCCTTCCGCTGTTCCCGAGTGACTACAACCAGCCCAACGCCAGGTACTTCAACGGCGGCTCCATCAGCGTCTACGCCGCCATGGCTCGCTTTGCCGCTGAAGAAATGGGCGCCAAAAAGGTGGCAGTGCTGGTTAACGCCAACCCCGCCGCCGACGCAGCCGTCGAGCAGGGCCTCAAGCCCATCTTCGAGCAGCTTGGCGTCGAGTACGTCAACATCAACGTGCCCCTGCCGCTCACCGACGCAGTGCCACCGCTTAGCCAGGCAGCAGCCGAAGACCCAGACGTTGTCATGTTGCTGGCAGCCGCAGGCGAATGTGTGCCCGTAGCTACCGCAGCAAACCAGCTGGGTATCCCTTCTGAGAAGATGCTCTACAGCGGCACATGTGCCGACGAGAACGTCTACGCCGAAGTTGGCGAACTCCTCATTGGCAGCACTATTGCCCGTGGTGGGTTCGTAAAGGAAGACCCATGGGCCCCGCAAGAGGTCAAGGATCTTCTCGACGACTTCGACCGCATCATCGACACCTATATGCCTGAAGGCGAAGGCCTCGCCTTCACGGGCCTGGGCTTGGCAACGATGCTCGACATCCACGATGTCTACGAAGAAATCGGTGTGGAGAACCTCTCTGACCCTGCGAACATCTTTGCAGTCATGGATGACGGCCAGAGCCGTGGTCGCCCGGGTGGCTATGGCTGGTCCTGCGTGTACGCCGACATTGGTCTGCAGTCCGTCTGTCAGGGTGAGAACCTCTTTGTCGAGATCGTCGACGCCGACGGCAACTCCGCTCCGCCGGTCAATGACGGCGAGTACGTCAACGGTCTGCTGCTGCTCGACCCGCAGTAACTCCAACGTGTTGGGCTCGCCCGACACCCAAGCACCGACGGCCGCTTTGTAGCCCCTCCTCTACAAGGCTCTGTCCACACCGCGGCGCCCTCGGGCGCCGCGGTTGCGCGTTTGTCGCCGTTTGGCTGTTGCGTTCCGTCGATGCGCTTGGGTCGACCTCTGGGTGTGCTTGGTGTGGTGGCGTGCGTGGCGGCTGTCGGCGAGCCGGACTTGGCGTGCTACCCCAGGAGATTTCTGTGGGGTCGGGTGTGGTGCATTTCATTTCGTACGAGAACTTGCCTGACGCAACCACACGAAATGAAATGCACCACACCCGACCCCGTTGGCAGGATTCGGGTTTTGTTGGCGTGGGTGTTTCACTGCCGATGTTGGTGCCTTGGTCGCTTGGGTGCTCACGGCGGTTTAGTCAGGGACCACAGCCGACCCCATTCGCGCACGCCATGTCCGCTGCGCCCTGTGGCAGACGCCAAGCGTCATGCACGGCGAATCAGGAACCTGCTGGCCCGGCTAGCCGGGCTGATGCTGGGTAGGGTGGCGAGACGTCGAAGCACAAATGGGAGCGTTCGTGGAATATCGCAATCTTGGTCGGTCGGGTCTGCAGGTAAGTGTGTTGTCGTTTGGGTCCTGGGTCACCTTTGACACCCAACTCGATGACAGCTTGGCGCATGGATGCATGGAGGCGGCGTGGGAAGCCGGCTGCAACTTCTTCGACAACGCCGAGGCCTATGCCGGGGGCGAGTCCGAAGCAATCATGGGTCGCGTCCTGCAACAGATGGGCATTGGGCGCCACGAATACGTGATCAGCACCAAGGTGTATTGGGGGATCCACGACAACCCCAACATGCGCAACACGTTGAACCGCAAGTACCTCATGCACGCCATCGACGGTTCTCTCGAGCGCCTTCAGCTTGACTTCGTTGACCTGTTGTATTGCCATCGTGCAGACCCAGACACCCCCATCGAAGAGACCGTGTTTGCGATGCACGACATCATCACCCAAGGCAAGGCCTTGTACTGGGGTACTTCTGAGTGGACCGCAGACGAAATCAGGGCGGCCTGGGAGATTGCCGAACGCCACCACCTGCACAAGCCAGTGGTCGAACAACCGCAGTACAACCTTTTCGATCGTCGACGCGTCGAACAAGAATATGCTCGGCTCTACGAAGACATAGGCCTGGGTCTGACCACTTGGAGTCCGCTCAAATCGGGTCTGTTGACCGGCAAGTACGCCGACGGCGTGCCCGAAGGCAGCCGCGGCGCGCTCGCGGCGTACGACTGGTTGCAGGGCACCCTTACTGATGCTCAAGCCAACGCTCAGGTGGCCAACCTCAAACCCATCGCCGAAGAGCTGGGTTGCACCTTGGCGCAGCTGGCTATTGCGTGGTGTGCCACGAACCCCAACGTGTCATCGGTTATCACCGGTGCCAGCAAGGTTGAGCAAGTCACCCAGAACTTTGCTGCGTTTGATGTCATTGCCAAGCTGGACGAAGACATGTTGGACCGCATCAACGCCGCAATGTCGTGAGGAACGACCAAACGGATGACGTTGTGAGCAACGACCAAACGGATGACGTCGTGAGCCACGGCCCGTTCATCGAAGCTGCCATTGGGGAGGCTCGCAAAGGCCTCGCCAGCGGCGGCATACCGATTGGTTCGGTGCTGGTCATCGACGGCGAGATCGTTGGTCGTGGCCACAACAAGCGGGTCCAGCAGGGCAGCTCGGTCTTGCATGCAGAGATGGACTGTCTAGAAAACGCTGGCCGCCTCAGCGCCAGCGACTACAGCCGATCGACGTTGTACTCCACGCTGTCTCCTTGCGATATGTGCACTGGTGCGGCGTTGTTGTACAAGATTCCTCGAGTGGTGGTTGGTGAAAACAAGACCTTTCAAGGACCCCAGCGCTACATGCAAGAACGAGGTGTCGAGGTGACCATCCTCGACAACGCCGAATGCGTGGCCATGATGGAGGACTTCATCCAGGCCCGTCCCGAACTATGGAACGAAGACATTGGTGAGTGACAACCAAGCACTCGCAGGAACGCTCATTGCGCTCGACGTCGACGGCACGTTGTTGGGCCATGGCGGTGCTCTATCCGAGCGCACTGTTACTGCCATAGCGGCAGCATCAAACGCTGGGGCAGTGCTCACCCTGGCCACTGGCCGAGACTGGAGCATGGTGACCTGGCTACTCGAAGCCAACCCTGCGTTGAGCCATGCGCTGTGTGTCAACGGCATCGAGGTGTTTCACCGCGACGGCGTCGAGCTATGGGCTGCGTCGTTGGATCACCGAGCAGCCACGACCGCTGTTCGCTCCATGCGCGAGGCCATCCCTGGGCTTGCGGTCGGCGCCGGCATTGGGGGCGATTTCATTGGCGAACAAGGCATTGTGGATCTCATGCCCGACGGTGTGGGCGAGGTGCGCCTGGTGGAAGACATTCAAGACCACCTCGGCCCAGGTTTGCGTGACTTGGTGCTGGCACACCACGATCATGTGCACGACGTGGACGGCTTGCACGGAAAGGTGTCCCACGCCGTTGGCCACATGTCTGAGCTCGACGTGGCCTACACCGGGCTCCCCATGATCGAGATCGTTCCCCCAGGGGCCGGAAAACACCAAGGGCTGGCCTGGCTAGCCCAGTACCTCGGCATCGAGCAACGCAACGTCGTGGCCTTTGGCGATGGCCAAAACGACCTCAGCATGTTGGCTTGGGCTGGTCTTGGCGTTGCCATGGGTCAAGCCCCCGAGAATGTACGCAACGTCGCCGATGAAGTGACCGACCACGTCGACGCCGACGGTGTCGCACAGTGGATCGAGGCCCGGCTGCCCTAGGTTCGGGGGGCGTCCGTCTGCAGGCTTAGACGTCGCCGCTGTTCAAGACGTTGGACACAGCGTCCATTACCTGGCCGAGTTCGTCGTCGGTCATGACCAAGGGCGGGCAGAAGGCGAGCGCGTTTCCGATGCCCCGGAGGATGACCCCGTGGGTGTCGCGCAACTTATCGCGCGCGGGAATGGAGGCTCGGCCGATATCTAGTGCCCACAAGGCCCCGGTTCCGCGGAAGCTCGCTGCGATGCCGTCGTCCACCAAAGCTGCCAGGCCAGGCGCCAGCACAGACCCGATGTGGTTGGCCCGTTCAACGAGGCCTTCGTCGTCAATGATCTCGATGTTCTTGACTGCCGCGGCCGCGCACGTGGGGTGCCCCGAATACGTGTAGCCCGTGCGCAAGATATCACCCATCCCGGCCAAGGTTTCGCCCACGTCGCCGCTGACAATGACGCCAGACAGAGGCAGGTAACCGGAAGTGACGCCCTTTGCGAAGGTCATGAGATCTGGAGTGACCCCCATGGTTTGTGCTCCAAACCAACTGCCCGTGCGGCCAAACCCACAGATCACTTCGTCAAAAACCAAGAGTGCACCGTTGTCGTCGCAGAGGCGTCGTGCGCCTTCGAGGTAGCCATCGGGTGGCATAAGCACACCGCCCGCGCCCTGGATGGGTTCGGTGATGACTGCGCCGATCTGGTCACCATGCTCGGCAAAGACCGAAGCCATCGCCTCAATGTCGTCGTGCGGTACTTCGATGAAGTGGGGGACAAGGTCGCCCCACCCTTCGCGGTTGGCCTCGATGCCTTGGGCAGAGGTTCCGCCAAAGTTGGTTCCGTGGTAGCCGTGCGTGCGGCGCACAACGGTTTGGCGATGCGGGTTGCCACGCAAGCGGTGCACGGCTCGAACAAGCTTCAGTGCAGTGTCTACCGCTTCTGAACCCGAGCAGCCGAGAAACACGCGGGCTTCGTTGAGCGGGGAGTGCTTGGCAATGAGTTCGGCGGCGCGAACCGATGGCCCGTTCGTAAACGGATCGAAGGTGTTGTACGAACCAACGGTTTCCATCTGAGCGGTGATGGCGTCGCGCATGTCTTTGCGGCCGTGACCGACCTGGCAATACCAAAGGCTGCCTAAGGCGTCGAGGTAACGCTTGTCATTTTCGTCCCAGAGGGTCGAACCTTCAGCGCGGACGATGTTGATGTAGTCGGCCTCGGGTTTGGCAGGATCCGCGAACGGGTGCAGCAGCGCGTTACTCATGGCCGTATCTTCGCGCAGAGTCGCGCCAGAGTCAGCATGGTC
>JAUIIS010000260.1 GCA_030431575.1 Acidimicrobiia bacterium
CTGTGCTTCATCATCATCACCGGGGTCTCAGTCAGGCTCACCGGGTCAGGTCTTGGCTGTTCGGATTGGCCGACCTGCGAAGAAGATCAGCTGATTGCCGAAATTGACGACCTGCACGCCATGGTCGAGTTCGTCAATAGGGTCATCACCGGCTTTGTTTCCCTGGCCGTTGTTGGCGCCGTGCTTGGCTCGATGCGCCGCAAGCCCCGACGCAAAGACCTCACGCTTTGGTCCTGGGGTCTGGTAGCGGGGGTTATTGCCCAAATCTTGCTCGGCGCCCTTGTGGTCCGAGAACACTTGCCGCCGCCGCTGGTGATGGGCCATTTCCTCCTATCCATGGTGCTCGTGTGGAACGCAGCTGTGCTGTATCACCGTGCGGGCCTTCCCGATACCACCGCAGCGGACGGTGCCGCAGTTGCCCCCGGCCCTTCCCGCGCAGTACCGACGCTGTTGACACACGCAAGGGTGCTCACCGTTCTGACGATCATTGTGCTGTGTACGGGCACCGTGGTGACCGGCGCAGGGCCACATTCTGGGAGCGAGAGCCAAGAGACCAAAGAGGCACTCGAAGCCCAAGGCGTCGACGTTAGCCAACTCGACCCGACTGAACTCGAAGTAGAACGCCTTCCCCTTGATGTGCCCGACGTGGCCCGGATTCATGGCCTGGCGGTGATGACTTTGCTTGGGGCGACCATCTGGCTGGCCCTTCGGCTCCGCAAACCAAGCGCACCACTAGATCTCTTCCAGAAGTCACAAACCCTCATTGCGGTTCTGGTGTGCCAGGCAGCGATTGGCTACGTGCAGTACTTCACGGGCGTGCCAGCGCTCCTCGTTGGCTTCCACGTTGCGGGTTCGATCGCCGTTTGGCTGGCGGTCCTGAACCTCCATCTCAGCGTCAATAGGCCGCTGAACCCTTCGATCCCGTCCGACGCACCCACCAACCGTGCTGCATCGGCCAAACTGGTCTCGTGAACCTTGTGACGCGAGAACCCCAACTCATCAAGGGTCAACAAGTGGTGGCAGCATCGCCCATGACCACGCCGGCCGAAGTCGACCAACCCGTCGACGACACCCGCAACGACCCCGACGTTCCGTGGGTGGTCATTGTGTGGAACGACCCCATCAACTTGATGAGCTACGTAACGTTCGTACTCCAAAAGCTCTTTGGCTACTCGCGCGACAAGGCCAACAAGCTCATGCTTGAGGTGCACAACAACGGGCGCTCCGTTGTTGCAGAAGGCCCCCGAGAAAAGGCCGAGATGGATGTCTTTCGCCTTCACGAATACGGGCTGTGGGCCACCATGCAGCAAGACAAGTGAACCGCGTGACACCGAAGCCCCCGGCGAAGGTGGGCCCATGATTGTCAAACGCTCAGGCACTGGTTTTGACGTTGAGGTCTACGACTGGCAAGCCGAGATGCTCCAAAGCCTCATCACGCCGCTCCGCGAACTCATGATGGAGGGCTCGAGCCCAGTCCTGCGACGCCTCTACCCCACCGCCTACCCCCAAGACGCCGAAGCCGACGCGGCCTATGGCGAGCTCGTGCACGACCAGCTCCTCGAGCAACGACTTGCGTCGCTCGACACCCTCGAGCGATCAATGACCGCCTCGCGGCTCACCGAAGAGGAGCTGCTCGCGTGGATGATGTCCATCAACAGCATCCGCCTCGTCCTCGGTACCCGACTCGACGTTGGCGAAGACGACGAGCCCATGGACGTAGACGAAGACCACCCCGACCGAGCGTTGTGGTTGAGCTACGGGCTACTGAGCCAGATGCTCTGGGTAATTATCGACGCCATGGAAACCGACTAACGGCTCGGTTTTTCATTTTGGGGATCCAGCCGGGTACCAGAAGCCGCCAGCGGCGCCGGGCCCAGTGAAAGCACCAATGGAAGGACCCACTCGATAGCGAACCAGGTCGACAACCTGCGGCTCGGGCGACAAGCGCGACTCGAGCGCCTCATAGAACGGCTTGGCCGAAGCATCAGCGACACAAACAGCGGCCCGAATTGGCCCACCGCCAGCCAACATTTCGCCAACCATGAGTTCAGCTAGTTCGTTGACGCTGCGGCCCTCTCCCACCGTGGCCATCTCTGCACCACGCATCGACAAAACCGAAATTCCGTCGGTACCCGTTGGGAGCTGGTCAATGAATCGACCCTGCGAACGGGTGAAGTCGAGCGCCTGGAGGATGGTGACCGACCCTACATGCGGGGCTAGCCGCTCTGCCGCGCGAGCGGCGGCATCAACGTCGCCGCCTGAAGCGAGCACCTCGGCGGCCTCCCACAGACAACAACTGACCCCGAATGACATGGTCGCGGTGTCGACGAGCCGGACCGGAATTGCTACCTGTTCGGCGCCCAAACGGGCACTGTTGTAGGTCCCTGAGTACGCAGATCCTAGGTGTAGCGACAGAATCGCTTCGGCCCCTTCGTCTGCGAGCCGTTGGTAGAGCGCTGCGAACTCGCCCGGGCTGGGTTGAGACGTCGTCACTTCGGGGGCAACACCGTCGGCCCAGAAGGCATAGAAGCTGTCGGCATCAATGTCCACGCCTTCGCGGTACTGCTTGCCGTTCACCGACACCGCAATGGGGACAACCGCAACGTTGTACCGCTGCCTGAGCGCGGGACTTATCTGAGAGCTGGAATCGGTGACAAGACGGATCATGTGCGTGGAACCCTCCAGCGTCACGCGCTGTTCCCCTGCTCGCAGCTTCCTTGTTGACTGCGCCCCTGCTCGTCGCGCCATGCATCGACCCGTTGGTTGGTCTGGCGAAATCGGATGGCGATGATGATTGACGTGGCTGCGGCACCGAGGGGTAAACCAGCACTCGGCTTGGGGGCGCCAGGATTTGGCCAACCCTTGCGCCACCACAGCGTGGCGCAAGCGACCCAGACGAGACTAGAAATCTCGGTGGCCACGTGAGCTTGACGGTCAAAGGCAGAGATCCGACTGGTGACGAACCCGACCGCAGCGTCTATTGGCGTGTAGATAGGAAACGAGGCCAACACCTGGCCAACGCTGGTAGCTACGCCCTTTCCTCCTTCGAAACCCTCCCAGACGGGGTAGCAGTGTCCGCCCACCGCGGCAGTGCCAGCCAGGTGAAGGCCGCTGACGCCGCCAACACGAGCGCCCAGTAACGAAGCCACGGCGCCTTTGGCCACATCGGCAACCATGACCACCGCACCCCACTTCTTCCCCAGCACCCCGGCCACGTTCGCAGCACCCGGATTCCCGGTTCCGGCCTCGCGTATATTCACCCGGCCGCCAGTCGCTGCCCGGGTGACGATGTCGGCCGAGGGCAGCGTGCCAACCAGGTAACCGACACAAGCTGCTGTGGCCGCACGCCCGAGTCTGGCAGACACGGCGGTGGGCGATTGCTGCATCATGGACATGCACCAGCACTTTAAAGCCCGCCACCGGCCAATGCGGGGGCGTCGCTTCCCAAACCAACGGACAGCTCACCAAAACGCAAACACGCCCACCGAGGTGGACGTGTCTGGAAGTACCCCGTACGGGATTTGAACCCGTGTTACCTGCGTGAAAGGCAGGCGTCCTAGGCCGCTGGACGAACGGGGCTACTTACCCCCGAGGGGGCGAAGACAAGATAGCAGCTCCGACACAAAGTTCGGCACCGAGATTCCGGCACACAAAACCAGACCCGGGAACCTAACGCCGGGGTCGCCCCTGGATCGGGCGAACCAAGCGCACCGGGCCCTACCCCTAGCCCAGGAACCGCCGACTGTCTCGAAGGCTACGTCGAACGCCTCCGCTGCATTCCGAGCAGCCAAACGGCGAACGCGACAGCGGAACTGATCTAGCGGGATCTCGACAACCCCGCCGAAGCCTGCGTGGGGTGAGCCTGATCGAGATACCAGCGGATGTCCTAGGACAAAGGCGCGCCCGTTGAAACGACTTGCCAGACAAAACGCGACTATCTGATTGGTGTCTGGCGCGCAATGGCGTACAGTGATGCCTCGGTTCTTCGGAGCCCAACAAATACTCTCGGGTCAAGCGCTTTCGGGCGCCTTACTGAGAGGGCAATAAGGTCCCGTGGTGCAGTTTGGAGTGCACGCCGCCCTGTCAAGGCGGAGGTCGCGGGTTCAAATCCCGTCGGGACCGCACCGAGACCGCCTCCCTCAGCGAGGGAGGCGGCTTCACATATCGGGTCATGCGTTCTGTGTGACTCATCACAGCCTGGTCGGGTAGCTCAGTCGGCAGAGCGACCGCCTGAAAAGCGGTAGGTCCGGGGATCGACGCCCCGCCCGACCACCAGGAACCGTGGGTCAGCACCCTGTGTGCTGGCCCTCGGTCGTTTTAGGTCCCCGCGCTGGACGCCGCTGCGCAGCTAGTGCGGTATTGCACGCGATTCTTTTTGTTGAGGCCCGTACAACTTGTCAATAGCCAGCCATCCCTAGACACTGGTGCGGTGACCACGACCCCATCTGTAGAAGAAATCGCCCACGCCGCCGCAGCCGCTCAGGCGGTAGTAGACCAGGCCATCGCCCACACCAAGGCAAAGGGCGCCGCGGCCCACGACGACCAAGCTTTGCTCTATGACCTGTCGCACGCCGCAGCAGCGGTAGCAATGACCGACGCAGCCGTCGACTACGCGTCGCACGGCGACGACGAAACCCGGTTGGCTGCGGTCTTTGTCGGCAAGGTGGTGGCCGACCTCAGTGCCACGCTGTGGCGATCTGGTGACCGCTGGGGCGTTGGCGTGGAAGCCCTTGCAGGTGTTCAGGAGTTCGTCGGCGCCACAACCGACCCCGATTACGTAGCCAGCGCGGCGGCCCACCCTGGCCCCACCCATCTCCGCGACGACATGGCATTGGTGGCTGACACTTTCAGGCGTTTCGGTGAAGACAAGATTGCCCCGCACGCCGAGCACATCCATCGCAACGATGCCGACATCCCCGAGGAGATCATCTCCGGCGTAACCGAACTGGGTTGCTTTGGCCTATCGATTCCTGAGCAATACGGGGGGTTCGCCGCAGGTACCGAAGATGACTATATGGCCATGGTCATCGCCACCGAAGAGCTCTCACGGGCTTCGCTCGGCGCTGGCGGATCGCTGATTACTCGCCCAGAAATCCTGGCTCGTGCGCTGGAGGCTGGTGGCAC
>JAUIIS010000261.1 GCA_030431575.1 Acidimicrobiia bacterium
CGGGGATGGGCAGACCATGCGCATCGGCGATGGCGGTGAGCTGGGGGACACCCACACCTGCCACCAGGCGAGTGGTGCACACCCCGCCGGGACCGACGCCAACCTTGATGGCATCGGCACCAGCTTCGTAGAGGTCTTCGGCCCCAGCTTGGGTGGCGACGTTGCCGGCAATGATGTCGGTGTCGGGAAGCGCGTCCTTGATGGTTTTGAGCGCTTCGATGGCGTGCTCGGCGTGACCGTGGGCAATATCGAGGACCAGGGCGTCACAGCCTGCGTCGACGAGGGCCCGGCTGCGCTCTACAGCATCGTGGTCGGTGCCAACGGCGGCACCAACGACGTAGTCGCTGGATTCGGCTTTGACCTTTTCGATCATGGTGGCTTGGGCGGCTATGGGGAGGAACCGATGGATGATGCCTACGCCACCAAGGCGTGCCATGGCTAGCGCCATTTCGAACTCGCACACGGTGTCCATGTTGGCGGCAATGATGGGGAGGTCGATCTCGACGTTGCGGGTCAACCGTGTCCGAAGTGAGACGTCTTGTCTGCTCCGGATGGACGATCGTCGGGGTACCAACAAGACGTCGTCGAAGGTCAAGCCGGTACGGATCCGGTCGAGAGCGGAGTTTCCAGGGGTCACGGCGTCACCGTCGCAGGGTAAGAGGAGGGCCGTTAAACGAGGTTAGTGCCCGGCGTGCAAGAACGCGCCCGGGTTGGTCTCCCAGATGTGGTTAGGCCTCGAACGCCTCGGGTTCGCCGGTCCATTGCGCCTCGGGTTCTTTCATGAACACTCGCATGGCTTCCACGAAGTCGGGCTGGGTGGCCATGAGTTCCATCAACGCTTGGGCGTTACGCACTGCTGCTGCGGGGTCGTTGTGGAGCTGATCTAGCGCGATTTGTCGCTTGGTGGTGGCGAGCGAAGCGGGCGAAACGTCTCGCACGAGGGCTTCCGCGTAGGCCATGGCGGCCGGATAAACGTCGTCGCGCGGCAATACCTTATTTACTAGGCCCATTTGCGCGGCTTCTTCGGCCTTGAAAACTCGCGACGACAACAAGAGGTCGTTGGCATGGGTGAGGCCAACGATTCTGGGCAGCAGCCAGGACAAACCGTACTCGGCTGGATAGTTCAACTTGCCGTGCGCGGTGGTGAACTTTGCCCCCTCGGCGGCGTAGCGAAGGTCGCAGTAACAGGCCAACACTAAGCCGACGCCGGCCGCAGCACCGTTCATGGCTGCAATGGTTACGACTCGTAGCCCCATCATCCAGGAGAAGTCGGCGTCGAACTGGGGCCGCACCCCGTAGGCGGGCATGGCCAGGTCTTCGGGTGTGCCGGGGTCGTAGCCGCCGCGTTCCACGTGGCTGGCCAAAGCCGACCCGTCGGCGCCGGGGCAGAACATCTTGCCTGCACCGGTGATGACAACCACCCGAACGGATGTTGAGGGCATCGAGTGCCGCTCGGAACTCGCCGTGCATGGTGCCTGTCCATGCGTTGTTGCGGTGCGGCCGGTCTATCCACACCGTGGCGATGGCGTTGGTGAGTTCCACACGGATTGTCCGAAAGTCCATCGCCCGACCGTACTGCCTGCCCGGCTCGTCCAGCTGCTTGGCTGGTGCCCAGGGTTGCGGTGCCTCGATAGGCGGGTGCATTGTCGATAGGCACGGCTGCACGGTCTTGTGCGACAGTGATTTAATGACCATTCCCTTCGATGGGCCCTATTACGATGACATCGAACCAGGCCATGTCTTTGAGAGCCCGCCTGCTGTCACCATCGAGGGTGGTATTGCCGCGGCCTACCAGGCCATTGCCGGTGAAGAGTTGCGGCTGGTGTTCGACCGTCGCCTCAGTAAGGACGTCACTGGGGACTCTCGCAGGTTGGCCAGCCCCGGCCTTGTGCTCCAGGTGGCTGTTGGTGCCAGCACCGTGGCTACCAAGCGAGTCATTGCCAACTTGTTCTACCGCAACGTCAAACTTGCCCGGCCCATCTTTGAAGGCGAGACCCTGCACACCACAACCCGGGCCTTGGCCATGGCCGATGGGTCCCCAAAGCCGGGTCGGCCGCCTCGTGGCAAGGTGCTCCTTGGCATTGTGACCACGGCCGATGGAGTTCCGGTTCTGGAGTGCGAGCGCTGCCCCCTCATCAGGCTTCGTGGCGAGACGCTGCCCGGCCACGATGCCGATCTTGGCTCGGCCGCTACTGAGCTGCGCCTCCAGAACTGGGCCGATGGTGCCCCGACCAGCTGGAATCTCGAGCCGCTCGGCGCTACCACTTCTTGGGAGCTAGGCGAGACACGTAACGACCCCATGCGAGACGTCGTGGACAACGCAACGGCGCTGGTGCGGCTGACCCACAATCTGGCGTCAGTGCATCGAGACGCCGAGGCCTCACCGTATGACCGGCGCTTGGTTTACGGCGGGCACACCGTTGCTTTGGCTCAGGCGTCGCTGAGTCGCTTGGTGCCTGGTATTGCTTGGGTCATTGGGTGGCACAACTGCGACCACACCGCCGCGGTGTTCGAGCAAGACTTGCTGTCGTTTGAGCACACGCTGGTGGCCGACGAACCTCTGGGTGCGGGGCGCCTCCGGGCCTTCCGCGTTGTGGTCCGAGCCCATCGCAACGAGGGCCCGGTCGATGTGCTCGACTGGACACCGGTTCTCTACACAACATGAATCACGAGGGGCAGTATCTATGTCGTCGCTAGCCAGTGACATCTTTGGGCTAGAAGGGAAGGTCGCTGTGGTGACCGGCGCGTCCAGCGGGATCGGCGCGCATCTGGCCAAGACCTTGGCGCTTAATGGGGCCACAGTGGTGGCCGCGGCGCGGCGGCTGGACCGCTTGGAATCGTTGGCGGCCGAAGAACCAAACATTGCGCCCATGGCCTGCGATGTCACCGACGACGATGCTTGCACCGAGCTGGTTGCGGCGACCGTTGAGCGCTTTGGTGGCGTCCACATCTTGATCAACAACGCCGGGCTGTCCGATAGCCAAGACGCGATCGATGAGCCCATGGACGACTTTCGTCGGGTGATCGAGATCAACCTCAACGCCTGCTTTTTGTTGTCCAAGTTGGTGGCTGCGCCCATGCGCGACCAGCAGTGGGGGAGCATCATCAACATTGCGTCGGTGCATGGCCTTGTTGGTTCGGCCCCCAACAATCAAGCTGCCTATTCGGCATCAAAGGCTGGGCTCATCAACCTCACTCGAGAGCTCGCGTTGCAGTGGGTGCGCCACGGGATCCGGGTCAACGCGATAGCTCCTGGCTACTTCGAGACCGAGCTGACCGAGCAGATGATCGCGGCCGAGAGTGGCGCCAAGTGGATCAACCGCAACACCCCCATGCGACGCCCCGGCACCCTTGGCGAACTCGACGGAACCACGCTGTTGTTGGCGTCAGATGCGGGCTCGTACATCACTGGTCAAACCGTCGCCGTCGACGGCGGTTGGACCGCACGCTGACGCTCTTGTTGGGCCCAACCTGCAGGTGACAAACGCGACACAAAATTGCCATGTCCTGGAGTTTCATGTCCTGGCGCCGATGTGTCTAGCATCCATACTCCGACCCTTTCAGGCTTGTCGGGAGGATGTCTGTCATGCAGTTCCAACCCACCGAAGAAGAAGCGTTCGCCGAGCTTCACGTTGCCCGTCGCGAGCTGCTTGAGGTGCTCGATTCGCTGGACCCTGCCGACTGGGACAAGGCAACACTGTGTCGTGGTTGGCGAGTTCGCGATGTGGTTTCGCATCTGGCCTCAGCGCCCGACCTCAAAGTCCACAAGCTTGCCTCAGCGATCCTGCGGGCCAAAGGCAACGTTGACAAGGCCATCGATACTGCGGCGCGACGCCTCGGCGACAGGCCTGTCGATGAGATCCTCGACCACTTCCGAGCCAACGCAGACTCGGTGTCGCTGCCCCCAAACTCCGATGCCGTGCAGCTGCTGACCGACGTAGTTATCCATAGCCTCGACATCTGTTATCCCAACGGATGGGAGGTTGAGGTTCCTGCCGATCGCATCCGCATTGTGCTGTCCAAACTGGTGACCTTGAACGGACCCTTTCGAGGCAAAGAACGTGCCGATGGTTTGCACTTCGACACCACCGACATCGACTGGCGCTGTGGCTGCGGAGACGCCGTGAGAGGCCCGTCGCGCATGATGCTTCTGGCGCTGGCCGGCCGCCCGGTCTGCGACCAATTGAGCGGTGACGGCGTCACCGAGCTGGCCTCCCGCTAGCCGACTTCCGGCTTCATTTGCGACTTCGATGGGCAGGACTGGCGAAGCAGTAGTTGCGGAGAGTGAGTTCCGATGCCACCCATGGTGAGGGGTGGTCGTCCTGGTGACTCACGTATCCAGCTTGGCCCGAAGTTTTTTCTGACTGCGTCCGGGGTGTGAAATAGAGCTCCCCGGGCCGGCCTCGGCGGGAGATGGTCCGCCACTCGGCAACTGTCCGTCACCAGGCGACCGCGTACCCGGACGAATGCGCGCAAGCTCCACAAGCTCACTCAGTGCAACATCCTGCGATCTCCGGTTGAGAGCTGGATATTCCATAACACCATTATAGAGTATCACTGATTGCAGAACGTGATGGCACCCGCCGAACCGATCAAGGCTGCTCGGTCAGGTGACGAGCAGCCATGGTGGCGAGTGGTGTCCAGCCTCGCTCCGTACCGCCGAAAACAATGAGCCCATCCAGTTCACTCGTTTGTTCGTTCACAAGCAACTGATGGGCAAAACGATGCTTGACACACCGCCCGTTACCTGGCGGTAATAGCGGCGCTGGGGACCGGTAGGTCTTCGCACAGGGCTAACGGCGGTGAGGCACCCTATCCACGTTGCGGGTGGTGACCTCACGAAAGGCGAACTGAATATGTACGGATACCTTCCCTCCCATGCGGATTGGCCGAAGCGAAAACTGCTTCGGTCACTAACCGCGTTGATCCTCCTGGCAACCACGTTGGTGGTCGCACCGCTGCCCGGTACGCCGAGCGCAGGAGCCCTGGCGAACCCGCCTTTGCAGCCAGCATGTGGCCTGGACCTGACGCTCATCTTGGATGAGTCGGGCTCAATGCAAGGGTTCAGTGGCTCTGTCAACAGCGC
>JAUIIS010000262.1 GCA_030431575.1 Acidimicrobiia bacterium
GAAGTAGCCCTGGTGGATGGCTGGACCCCACGCGTTGAGGCGGTCGGGCCGGTTGAGGGTGATGATCGCTACGCGATCACGCACTTCATAGAGCACTGCGTCGTTGTCTGCCATGGCCCACACATTAGCTACTTGGCCAGAATGGGGTCAGTGCGACTCCGCTCGGGCCCACTGATGAGGTCCTTAGGACAACGCCGGTCGCAGACCTGATACTTTGACGGCAGATCGTTGATGGTGGGGGCCGTGATGCGATGGTTCAGGAAGCTGTTCAGCAGAATCCGACGACAACAAGCCCCATCGACGCGCCGCTATTTGGATGGCCTCAGCAAAGCGGTGAAGGACGAATCAACAGGGTGAATGCAACGGCGCCGGCCTTAATGACCGCACGCGACCGCCACGGGCCAAGCCAAGCGCTCGAACCAACCAACGCCCGGGCCTAGCCCGCAGCGATCACGGCAACCGCCACGAGAGCGATCGCGAGACCAACAACCTGCACGGCCCGCAGTCGCTCTCGGAACACCAGCCACGCCCAGAAAACCGTGACCGCTGGGAACAAGGACGTCACCACCGCCGCGACCGACGTCGACCCAACTCTGGTCGCCGCCAGGAACGCAGTGTTGCCTGCGGTGACCAGAACAGCGATGCCCACCACAGTTGGCAACACGGGCCGCTCAAGGCGCAGCCGCATGCCGGTTGCTGTCACCACCACCATCAAGACCACAAATCCTGAAGCTCTTGCCGTCACAATGGGCCACAGCTCGCTCTCGTCGGAAGTCTGGGCCAAACACAGGAAGAACGAACCAATTCCCAGCGCGCCGCCAAGGCCGTAGAACAGACTTGTGCGAACACTCCCCTCATTATCCGACTCGCTGACGCTGACCAGCCCAATGGCAACAAGGCCAAGGACGATCCCCACCGTCGTCAGGCCCGACAGCTCCTCGTTGCCGGTGACCGTCTCCACTATCACAGGCAACGCAGCCGCCCCTACCCCGGCTACGGGCGCAGCGATGCTGACACGGGCCCGGGCGTAACCTGTGTAGAGCGCCACTAACCCAAAGGAGACCGCGACTCCGCCGATGACGCCCCATGCCACATCGGCCGATCTGACCGTTCCGCCCACAATCAGAGCCACCGCCCCTACGAGGACGAACCCAACCAAGTTCGACAGCGCTGTGACCACTGTCGAGTCAGCCCGCCGACTGGCCAGGCCACCAAGGAAGTCTGACGTTCCCACCGACACTGCGGCAAGCAGGCTCAACAGGACGGTCACGGGACGACTCTAGGCGCAGCCGGCGTCATCGCGGCGCGGTGGGCCACGCTCCGCCGCCGTGGAAACCCAGGCAACCCCGGATGCTACGTTTCACCCGTGCTCGAACAGCTTGGACTCGCAGAAGTCGAACACTATGCACGAAACAACCGAATGCGCGCCATTTGATGGTCGTGCGCTAGCCGTCGTCTCTCGCAGCCAACCGTTAAAGCGGATGCTGCTTGCTGTGGGCGCGGGTGCAAGGTTGGCTAACGCCTAGCATGGCTGTGTCATGCAACCTCATAGCCACCTCGTCTGCCCTTGGTGCCGACGGCCTCCTGATGCCTGGCCGCTCCATTCCAAGACCCAGACATGCACGAACCCTGCCTGTGGGGCGCTCCATCCGCGGCTCGAGGGAACGAGCATCCCGGTAGTCGTGCCCGCGCGTTCCGAGGACCTCCTCGCCCGTGACACCTCGATCCGGTTTGACGATGCCAACAGTGTGCAGGCCTGGGTCGACCAACTCGAACCGGGGAATAACGACTGGGAGTCCGCCGTCTTGCTGGGCATGTACGCCGAACTGCACTACGGGCACCAACGCACCCAAGCTCAGCAACTGTTCGATCGCTTTCTCGACGGGTCTACCCCCATCTCTCGCGCTCTCGACCTGGGCTGCGGTGTCGGCCGGTCGTCAGTGGAGCTGACAATCCGGTTTGGCTCCGACGTTGTCGGGCTGGATTCGTGGCCTCTGGCGCTCCGGTTCGCAGAAGCCGCCGCGCATCACCCCGAGGTCTATGTGCCGCGACTAGAGGCCAGTAACCGGCTGACGGTCGCCTCGATCGCAATTGCCCACGCGGACCCAGCCGACCGGGTCCGCTGGGTCTGTGCAAACGTGCACCAGCCGCCTCTCGAAGCCGGAGTCTACGACCTCGTTGTTGCCCTCAACCTCTTCGACACGGTGGCAAATCCCTCACTTGCGCTCGGGCAAGCCTCAGCGCTATTGCGGCCGGGCGGCCAACTGCTGATCGCACAACCGGATGCCTGGAGCCCACAGGCCACGCCCGCCAACTCATGGCTTTCGTCCGAAAGCGACGATTGGCAGCAGCTCTTGGATGCCTACAACCTCAAAACCGTCGACAGCGAAGACGGCTTCGCCTGGACCCTCCAGCGGACCCGCAGGACGTCGTTCAACTACGTCTCTCACGCACGACTCATGGAGCTCCGACCACAGGCGTAGTGTTCACCAAACCAACCGAGCTGGTCGGCACCGTGTTGTTGGTGCCCGCTACAGGTTCAGATGTGAATCGTTGTCCACGCGGAAGACAGTAATCATCTGGCCGGATCCGCCACAGTGATCTGTCCGACTACCCAAAACCGCGGCCGGCCGACCGTCTATCAAAACCGCGGGTCACCTCCGGCGATCGTGTAAAAGTTCGGACCACAGCAGGCGGCTTGGACCCCTCGATCTCCGACACGCGCAGCTGGCTTGTCACCCAGAAGAACGTTGGGCTGCCCGAAGTAACTGGTCCCACGGTTGTATGCGGGCACGCTGGGCAACCATGGGCATCAGACTGAGCGCGGGCCAAGTCTCCAACACGCGCGTAGCCAACTTCTGATGTAACGCCCACCGAGAAGGATCGTTCAGCAACCACGCCATCGATCTCGACCGAGAGCACTATTGTTCCCGTCGACTTGGCATAGGGACCGAGTGGGTTCCGTTCGCATACAAACCTTGGCCGCGACTGTCGCCCGACGGGCGAGTTGAACTCGGCCGACCCACTCCAGCGCACGCGGTCAGACAGATCTCGGTGGCCGTGGGAATCGTCAACGACACATCGGGCCCCGAACACCCACCAACGGCCACGAGTCCGCCGAGGCCAGCGAGCGCTAGAGCCGGATCAAGACCGCCGTCATCTCCTGCAGACACCTCGTCGTCGTCCTCCCCAGCCCCAACCTCGTCCTCGTCTAGCTGCTCAACGGCGTCGCCTTCAGACCCTTCGTCCGCTGCCGCGCCATCAGCACCCTCGTCAAGGTTCTCAACATTCGGGTCTACGGCATCTGCGACCGCATCGGCTGTGGCTCCTGCCGGCTTCCAGTTCGAAACTAGCTCGGCCGGGACTACTCCGCCTTAACCCTTGTCGGCCCGGCAAGTCAGTCCAACCACGACAAAGGTGCCTGACCCTGCATCATGGCCGCCCGGGTTCCCATCTGCGCGAGGTTGTATTCCGCTATCTCGCCACTAAACCCAGCGAACAGCTCGGAGTAGGCCTCGTCTGGCAGGTGCGTCACGTTGACCTGCGGCGTCCGAAAGTCGACCGAGGCCGGCATGTGGTCGCCGCCAGCCATGTCCCAGAGCTCGGTGCCCGGGAGCGGGGTCGCAGAGAACAAGCTGACCGCGTCGAGATCCAAAGTGGTCGCGAACTCAATCGTGCGCCGCATGTGAGCCTCGGTCTCCCAGGGGAACCCCACCATGAAGAAGCCCGTGCACCGAATGCCTAGATCCTTGACCATGGCCACCGCCTCTCGGATGGTATTGAGATCCATCTTCTTTCGGATGTGCAACAAGGAATCGGCGTCACCGGACTCGATACCAAAGAATATCTGTTCGCATCCAGCAGTCTTCATGTGCTGCAAGAGCTCAGCGTCCACCCGGTCGGCACGTGTCTGGCAATGAAACGGCACCACCATCTCTCGTTGGATAAGCGCGTCGCAGAGCTCAACGGTGCGAGATCGACGCATCGTGAACACGCTGTCGTGGAAGAACAGCGCTGGGATCTGGTGTCGCTGTCGCATGATCGCGACTTCGTCGACAACGTTGCGCGCCGAGCGGTATCGAGTCTTACGGTCGTTGCTCGATGGGACCGCGCAGTAGATACACCGATATGGACAACCCCGCACGGTGACGATCCCTTGGTGGAACGCCGGATGAATGTCGTCGCCCCACACCAGTCCCGTACGGAGTGGAAACGCAAGCGCGTCAAGATCGTCCATGGGCCTCCGCTGCGCGGAGCGGCATACGTCGCCATCGGGGCCCCGCCAATAGAGGCCAGCCACCGTTTCGGGATGGGCAAGCGCGCCACCATTTTGACCGCGGCGCAGCAGCTCAACCATGGTGACCTCGCCCTCGCCCTGGACCACGAAGTCAACGTGAGGAGCACCGGATAAGGCCGCCGCAGGTTCGGTCGATGCATGTACGCCGCCCAACACAACGACGATGTCGGCGCTTACACTCTTCACAACTTCAGCCATTGTGGCCGCGGCCGAGTAGCTGGCCGTAACTGCCGTGATCCCGACCACATCGGGCGCCTCGGACCGGATTGTTGCCTCAATCTCGCCCCAAGGATCGTCGCCGAGATACGTGCGTGTATCGGGCAACAGAAACCGAACGTCGTGCTCGGCCGCAAGGGCCGCTCCCACGTACGCCAGACCCAGCGGTTGCACCTGCCGAGTGTGGCCCATGCCTTGCAAGAACAACTCTGGCGGCTCTGCGAGCAGCACTCTCATGGCTCTGACCGTACACCGTGACAGCTGCTAGAGACCGGGAGATCGCACCTCACTTCCGAAGAGATTGTACGGTGGTCACGTTGCAGGCTCGATCAACCCGCCATGGCCAAGGGCCCAACGAACGTTTGTGACAACCACCACTTAGCGGCGAACTACATGAACACAGACAACCATCTCGACCGGCTGATCAAACGCCGCCGTTGGACAACGAAGGTCACTAGCAAACCGCGGCGGGGAAGGTCGATGGCGCTGCCCACGCGTTGCCTGGTCGCAGTCGTCACGCTGGCCGCGGCTATGTCCATATCGCTGGCATC
>JAUIIS010000263.1 GCA_030431575.1 Acidimicrobiia bacterium
TTCGAGCGCTTCTGCGAGTGCGGTGTCAGTTGCTGCAGGTGCCGGAGACGCTAAGTTCGCCAACGAGACCTGCGGCGGCGGGGGTTCACAGCCAGCGTCGTCGTAGGCCTTTTGCTGCTTCTTCGTCTTTGGGGTGAGGTCACAGTTGACCTTGGGCTCGCTTTCCTTGCTGTCTTTGCTGCTGTCTTTCTGATCCTCAGCATCGTCTTGAGCGATGGCTTGGCCGACGCTTGCGCCCAACAGCGCGACAAGTACCACCAGGGCAGCAATCATGATGCGAATTGCCCGAGAGGCGGCCCGGGCGCGATGGGCCCTGTTGAGAACGAACGTCACATAGGCACTATCGGCGCACTCGCAAAAACCTTGACACCGACCCAGCCCAGCAAGGGCCGCTAGTTGTGCGAGGGGTCATAGGGGTAGTTGGCCAGCCAGGCCATCACGCCTCGTTGGCGGCCGAGCACCAAGGACCACAGCTCATCTGGTTCTGTCATAAAGGCATCGCGCGGGTCGGCCTCAACCACAAACCAGGCCTCGGCGCGGATCTCGGCCTCTAGCTGTTGGCGACCCCAGCCGCTGTATCCGGCAAAAACCCGGATCTCTTCGAACTCGAAGGGAAGATGCGCTGGATCTTGGTTGAGGTCGATCGTTCCCGCGTTCGCCACAACAGGGCGGAACGACACACCAGAACCCCCAAGCTTGAGACCAAGCCCAATGACCGATTCGGGAGACACGGGGCCACCAATGAACACGACGTCGGGCGCGCAAGCCCGGGGCGCCCATTGAGGCAGAATCTCGCTCACTGGGGTGTAGCTGACATTGTTCAACACAATGCCCAACGCACCGTTCTCGTCGTGCTCGATCATGAGCACGACCGAGCGTTCAAAGTTGGGGTCGCCGATGAGGGGGCTTGCAACCAAGAGCTTGCCGGCGGTGGACTCCATGCGTTGCCAGGCCTACATGTTCGCCGTGATGTGATCGATGCACGCCGTCAGCGCCTTGACATCTTCGGGGTCAACACCAGGGAACATCGAGACCCGCAACTGGTTACGCCCCAGCTTGCGATAACCGCCAATGTCAAGAATGCCGTTACGTCGACAAATCTCCACCACGTCGTCTGCGCTGAACTGGTCGGCGAGGTCGATGGTGGCCACCACGTTGCTACGCAATGCCTCGTTGGTGACATAGGGGGTGGCATAGCTGGACGCTTCTGCCCAGCCATACATGATTTCAGCCGAGGTAGCGGACCGTGCGGCCGCCCAAGCGAGGCCTCCGTTGTTGTTAAACCAGTCGATCTGGTGCACGGCCAAGAACACGGTGGCCGGCGCGGGCGTGTTGTACGTCTGGTTCTTCTTGGAGTTCTCGAGTGCAATACCCAGGTCTATCGAAGCTGGACGCCAACGATCCGACGCGGCAATGCGTTCGATGCGCTCGACCGCGGCCGGCGAACATGCAGCAATCCACAGCCCCCCGTCGCTTCCGAAACACTTCTGAGGTGCAAAGTAGTAACAGTCCACTTCTGCTGGGTCCCACATCAGTCCGCCAGCGCCAGACGTGGCGTCGACGGCAACTAGCGCACTGTCGGCACTGGTGCCCTCGGGTCGTTTGAGCACGGTGGCCACACCGGTGGAGGTCTCGTTGTGGGTGAGGGCGTACAGATCGACGTCACTGGCCCGTGCCTCGGGGGCGCTCCCTGGCGGGGCTTCGATGACCTCGGGTTCGCCCAGGTGAGGGGCGCTGGCTACCGCAGCGGCAAACTTCGAAGAAAACTCACCAAATGACAGGTGCTGACTGCGGTTCTCGATGAGCCCAAACGTCGCCGCATCCCAAAAGACCGTGGTACCACCGTTGCCCAGGACGATCTCCCAGCCCTCGGGCAGGTCGAACAGGCTGGTCAGGCCGCTGCGGAGGCGGCCAACCATGGCTTTCACCGGTTCTTGACGATGACTTGTGCCCAAATACCCACTGGCCTCGGACGCCAAAGCGGCTACGGCCTCTTGGCGAACGATTGAAGGGCCCACGCAGAACCGCCCATCGGCGGGAAGGAGCGAGGGGGGAATGTGCATGTCGAGGGCTTCGGTCATGACGTCGAACCTAACGCGAACACGTCAGAAGTGGGAGCTATTTGGTGGCCAATTCGAGCGCGCTGCACACTGCCAGCCGGCCGATAATCCCACGAGTGTGGAACCCCGCTGACAATCGACCATGATTGTGTAACAGTTCGTGGCTGACCGCAGCCTTACTCATCCTCTCTGGAGGCCCCAGTGTCCAGTTCTAACCGTGTGTCTCGCCGGGTCGGCTCGATCGCTCCGTCGGCAACGCTGGCAGTGACCAATAAAGCGAAAGCCCTTCGCGCCGCTGGCGAAGATGTCATCGGCTTTGGCGCCGGCGAACCCGACTTCCCCACGCCAGAACACATCGTCGAAGCGGCCGTTGCTGCATGCAAAGACCCCATCAACCATAGGTATGGGCCTGCTGGCGGTCTCCCCGAACTCAAAGAGGCAATTGCAGCCAAAACGCTGCGCGATTCTGGTTTCGAGGTCACTCCCGATCAAGTTGTCATCACCAACGGCGGCAAGCACGCGGTCTACAACACCATGCAGGTTCTGCTCGACGCTGGCGATGAGGTGCTGGTGCCAGCGCCGTACTGGACCACCTACCCCGAGCCCATTGCTTTGGCTGGCGCCGTGACCACTGTGTTGCCTACCGACGAACGCACAGGCTTTCGGGTCACCATCGACCAGCTCGACGCGGCAAAGACATCGCGCACCAAGGCGTTGCTGTTTGTGTCGCCGTCCAACCCGTCGGGCGCGGTGTATCCCAAGCACGAGATTGAAGCCATCGGGCAATGGGCCGTCGAGAACGGTATTTGGATCATCACCGACGAGATCTATGAACACCTGATCTACGGCGACAACGAACATCATTCGATGCCCACCGTCGTGCCCGAAATCGCCGATCGTTGCGTGGTGCTCAACGGTGTGGCCAAGACCTACGCGATGACCGGATGGCGCGTCGGTTGGCTCATTGCCCCGGCCGACGTGGCCAAGGCCGCCAGCACTTTGCAATCGCACCAAACCTCCAACGTGGCCGGGGTATGTCAGCGAGCTGCGCTCGCCGCCGTGTCTGGCCCTCTCGACGATGTCTACGCCATGCGCGAGGCATTCGACCGCCGACGCAAAGTCATGCACAGCATGCTCAGTGCTATCCCAGGCGTGGTTTGCCCCGAGCCACAAGGCGCCTTCTACGCATATCCGAGCTTTAAGGCGGTGTTGGGCAAAGAAATCGGTGGTCAGACCCCAACCACAACGCTTGAGCTTGCCGACGTGTTGCTCGAGCAGGCCAAGGTGGCAATCGTGCCGGGCGAAGCCTTTGGAACGCCAGGATATGCCCGTCTTTCGTTTGCTCTGGGCGACGACGACTTGGGCACTGGGGTGCAACGAATCGCCGACATCCTCGGCGGCTGAGCATGCCTGACACGCATCCCTTCGGCGAATGGCCCTCACCCATCACTGCTCAGTCTTTGGTGGAAGGAGCGGTCGGTATTGCCGAGCTTGTCACCGACGGGCCTGCTATCTGGTGGTCGGAGTCTCGCCCTAGTGAAGGCGGGCGTGTCGCAATTGTTCGCCGTCAAGGCGACTCAATAGAAGAAATAACACCTCCGTCAGCCAACGTGCGCACCCGCGTGCACGAGTACGGCGGGGGAGCGTGGTGGGTTGATGCCGGGGTCCTGTACTACGTCGACTTTGGCGATCAGCGGCTGCGTCGCCTGACACCGGGCGAAGACCCGGTCGTGCTGACACCTCAACCAGCCGAACCCGCATCTTTGCGCTACTCCGATGGCAGGGTCACTCCCGATGGCAAGTGGTACATCTGTGTGCGAGAGGTCCATCACCAGGTCCCCGGCGGCGCCTACCTAGAGCCAGATAACCAAATCGTGGCCGTCGCCACTGATGGATCTGAGACTGTTCACGAACTGGTTGTTGGCGCCGACTTCTATGGCAACCCGCGCATCTCACCCGATGGAACACTGCTGGCTTGGATTCAGTGGTCGCACCCCAACATGCCATGGGATGGCACCGAGCTGTGGGTGGGGGAGTTGGGCGATGGTCAGGTGTTGCGCGGACGTCTGGTTGCAGGCGGACCCGACGAGTCCATCGACCAGCCCGAGTGGTCGCCCGCAAGTGATCTGTTCTTCTTGTCCGACCGCAGCGGAAGGTCCAACCTGTATCGGCTCACCGACGCTGGACCCGAACTCGAGATTGGTGGAGATTTTGACATCGGTGGTCCCCGTTGGGTGGCGGGCCTGTCGCGCTACGCCGTTGCCGACGATGGCAGCATCGTGGCCGCGCTCGGAAGGCCTCAAGGCGACGTCTTGCTGATCGATGCCACCGATACCGTTGAAAGTGGCTGGTCAACCGTGTCGGCGTTGCGGTGTCTACCCAACGGCGGCGTTGCCTACATTGGGGCCACGCATCGCAGCGACCCGGCTGCGGTGGAGCATTTCGACGAACCCCGCTATGTCAGCACACCAGCGGTTCATGGGGTGGCCGATGGCTTCTTGCCAGCCCCCGAGGCAATCACCTTCGCCACCAGCGGCGACGCCGAGGCGCACGCCCTGTATTACCGCCCAGCCCACCCCGACGTTGTGGGGCCAGAGTCTCAGCGGCCACCGCTATTGGTTCTCGCCCATGGCGGTCCTACCGGTGCTGCTCGGCGCCAGCTTCAGCTGGGGATCCGGTACTGGACGAGCCGAGGTTGGGGGGTGGTCGACGTCGACTATCGCGGCAGCACCGGTTACGGCCGGTCGTACATGCGCTTACTCGATGGCCAATGGGGCGTTGCCGATGTCGAGGACTGCATCGCAGCCGCCAAGTATTTGGTGGCCCGTGGCGACGTCGACGAAAAGCGCCTCGCTATCCGTGGCGGTTCCGCTGGCGGTTTCACCGTGTTGGCGGCCCTGACGTTTCACAATCTTTTTGCTGTGGGCGCCAGCCGGTACGGCATTGGCGACCTCGAAGCGCTGGCTACAGA
>JAUIIS010000264.1 GCA_030431575.1 Acidimicrobiia bacterium
GTCGCAATAAAGGGCCCCAACGTCATGGTGGGCTACTGGAACAAGCCCGAACAAACTGCCGACGCGTTGTTGGACGGTGGCTGGTATCGCAGCGGTGATGTGGGCTACCTGGACGAGGACGGCTACTTGTTCCTCGTGGACCGAGCCAAAGACATGATTGTCACCGGTGGCGAGAATGTGTATTGCACCGAGGTCGAAGATGCCCTCTATGACCACGCCAGTGTCTTGGAGGCCACCGTCTTTGGTGTACCGGATGCGCAGTGGGGCGAGGCCGTACACGCGGTGGTTGTACTGCGCGACGGTCACGAGGCCGATACAGCCGAGCTCATTGCGCATTGCAAGGCCAGAATCGCGGGGTACAAGGTGCCAAAGAGCATCAGCTTTCAGACCGACCCGCTTCCAAAGTCGGGACCTGGCAAAGTGCTCAAGCGCGTCCTGCGCGCCCCGTTCTGGGAAGGCAAAGATCGAGCCATCAACTAGCTTGCAGCCTCCAAGTTGGCTTGGGCCGGCTCAACCTTGGCTGGCCGTGTTGACGTGGCCTTCGGTTGGGCAGCTAGGTGACCGAACGCGAGAACGAGTCAGACCAGCTTGCGTCTGGCCATTCGGTCGTGGTGCGGCGGCGGAGCGCGAGGACTCCGAGTACAACCAACACAACCAGCAACAGCACGCTCACCCAGCTTTGGAACGATCGGCCTGGGCTCCACCAAAGCGCCACTAGCAGTACCGCAACGGTGCCGCCCCACAACGCCAGCGGCTCGGCGTTGAACGCCGGTGCCACGAAGCGCTGGGCCTTGATCGCGAGCTTGCCCTTTCCTAGCAGCCACGAAGCGGCCATCAGCATCACGCCATAGGCCACGCCGGTCCAGGCAATCTGGGCCAGTAGCGAGGTGGACACGTAGGCCGCGATGTTGGCGACGCTGTGGTTGCCAGGGTTTTCGACAATGACCGCGATAGCGCTTCTAATTGCGATGGCACGCACGATGATGAGCACAAGACCAGCAGCAACTAGTGACGCACCCACCACGCCCACAGTGCGCACCCGGTCTGCCGGTTCTGCCAAGAACACGACGCCGATGTACATGGCAGCCACCAGCACGACGAGGAACCAGGACAAGAAGTCCAGGATGGCTATGGCGCTGGAAGCCGCGTCCAACTGGTCCGAGTCAAAGATCACAATGCGCCCGGCGTCTTCGGGCAGCTGGTCTAGGCGGTTGCCCGACAGGCCGATCTTCGCGCCGACCTCTTGCATTAGTTCGCGAAGCTCTAGTGCAACCTCCCCGTCGGTCGAAGAAACACCCGGTGGTGTCTCGTCTCGCACCAACGCCACAAAAGTGGCATGCGTGGTGCGGTTGGCCTGCTCCCAGACCGTCGCCACCGCATCTGACGCCAAGACTCGTTCTGCAGTGTCGGTCGCTGGGCCTCGCAGAGCGCCGGCAAGCAGCGAGGCCACGCCACCGAAGTCGTCGGGAAGGCCAGCCTCCACTTCTTCTGCCACGTTGAGTTCGGTGTAGAGCTTGTCGACCAGGTGTTCGGCCAGCGATTCCTGAACCTCGGGTTCGGCAAGGAGGTCGCTACTGAGATCTACCCACTCGTCGGTGTCCAGTGCCTGTGAACGTGCCCACACGGTCACCGCTGCTACGACGGCAAGTAGCGTCGTGAGAACAAGCAAAGTCGTTTTGCCTCGAGCCCGCCAAGGACGAGGACTGCTGTCGGTCGTCATGGCGCAGACACTAGCGGTGAGCAGGCACTCCTGGCGAAGTCGCACGCTCGGTTCGCGCACGCCGGTCCGGTGAGAGAACTTCTGGATTGCCAGGGCGTCAGCTACTCTCAACGGGCGCTCAACCCGCAAGACCACTGCGGCGACTGGGCCGACGCGACCAAGACTTGCAGGTGGGTGCAACGACATGGGTTCCACAACCGACACAAGTGAACGCCATCGACGAGGGCGCCGCTTGGCCCGGCGACCGGCTTTGGCGTTACTGGTTTTGGTCATTGCCATGACCGCTGTTCTCGGCCCAGCAAGCCCCGGCGCCGCCCAGAACGATGCCGTCAGCACAACGCCTGATGCAGCGGCGCAGCAGTTGGCTGACCGCTTTGCCCCCGTGATGATGTTGAAGCAACAAGAGGCGGACTGCGACGCCGAGGGTGAGCCATACCGGCCTGGCTCGGTTGACATCATTCTCGACAACCCCGAAGTTGCGTTGCGCCAACTGGGAAGCGACAACCCGGTGGTCACCTGGGCACCAAGTGCGGCAGACCTAGCCGGCCTAGGCGCAGGATTCTTCCTTGACTTCCCGGGGAGCGCTCTCGAACCAGGGTGTATCTACGAGACCGATTTCTGGAAGTACACCGGCGACGCTCCCGCAACCGTCTACGCACACATTGTTCGGCCGCCCAACGAACCTGACCTGCTCGTTCTGCAGTACTGGTTCTATTGGTATTACAACGACTGGAACAACAAGCACGAGAGCGATTGGGAAGGCATTGCCCTTCTGTTCAACGCCAGTTCCGTCGAGGAAGCGTTGACCCAAGATCCAATCGAGGTCGGCTACTCGCAGCACGAAGGCGGCGAACGCTCGGACTGGAACGACGACAAGCTTGAACGAGACGGCGACCGACCTTTCGTGTATTCCTCGGCTGGCTCACACGCCAGCTACTTCGATTCCGCCGTCTTCTTGGGCCGCGGTGCCAGCGAAGGCTTTGGCTGCGACGACACACGCGACCCATCCGAGCGAGTCGACCCAGAAGTCGTCGTTCTTCCCGACCAAGTGCGCGATCCCAACGACCCGCTGGCTTGGCTGAGCTTCACTGGACGTTGGGGTGAACGCCAGAGCGGGCCCTTCAACGGGCCAACCGGCCCTGCCGTTAAGGACCGTTGGCTCGACCCCATGCCATGGTTCGACGAGCTCCGAGACTCTAGTGTCGTTATCCCAGCCGGGGACACAGACGCAGCTTCGGTTGTTGGTGTCTTCTGCGACGTTGTCGAGTTTGGGTCGCGGACGCTCATCACGTTCAACGTCTCACCAACATCGGTCATCCTGGCGGCCTTACTACTGGCGGGCATTGCCAGGTGGTTCCTTGGCCGTACCGACTGGACACTCACCCAACCTGAACCCATCCGCATCCGTCGTCGGGGTGGGCAAGCAATCCGGACAGCGGCAAGCATGTACCGCCGCACGCCCGTCGTCTACATCGCCATTGGGCTGCTCTACGTTCCTGCTGTCATCTTCACTGGTCTGCTCGCGAGGTTGCTTGAGTTCATACCGCTGGCGGGCAAGCTCCTCGAGCTCACCGCCGGCGCCGATGGGACAAACCTCATCGTGGCAATCATGGTCGGCAGTTTTGCGAATGCTGGCGCGGCCGTTGCCGTAAACGCCATTGTTGCCGACTACCTCGATGAATCAGAGCGGGGATTGGGCGCAGCCAAGGCCGCGGCGCTTCGTATTTGGGCCCGTCGAACCGAACTCGTGTCGGCCTACCTGCGCAGCTTCGTGATCGTGTCGCTGTTGCTTTTGTCGTTCGTCGGTATCCCGTGGGCCATTCGCCAGCTCGTCCGCTACCAGCTGATGCCACAGTCAGTCGCCTTCGACGAAGTGGGTGGCGCGGCAGCGCTGCGGCGCAGCTCCGAGCTGGTCGAGGGTCGTTGGTTCCACACCGGCATCATGGTGGCAGCGGTCAACGGCCTCGTTGCCCTGACCGCGTTGCTTGCCGCACTCCTCGTCCTCGTTCTCGCCACCGGTATCCCGCTCTGGGCCTTCTCGATCGTGGTAGCCCTGACCTACGCCGTCACGGTCCCCCTCGGCGCCATCACCCTCACCCTCATCTACGGCGACGCTGTGGCCGAGAAGGAGAACGACAACGTCAACGTCGTTGCATAAGGCAGCGTCTTGGGGTCGGGTGTGGTGCATTTCATTTCGTGGCGCTGGTTTGGTCACGGTCGGCGTTCCGAAATGAAATGCACCACACCCGACCCCGTTGGCAAGAGTTGGTCGGCAGGGACCGAGGCTCCGGCGCGTTGCGTCTGTGCTTGATCGCGTCGACGTCTCGGGCAAACGTGGGTGCGGTTGACCGGGTGGGGCGGATCAGCGATGCTCGGGGGGCACGTAAGGCGTAGACAAGGACACCTGATGACTATTCCCCCCGATGCCACAGCCATGGCCGAGATGGTGCGCAAAGGCGAAGCGTCGCCACTGGAGCTGGTAGACGAAGCGATCGCTCGGGTTGAGCAGCTCAATGGCGACCTCAACGCCGTCATCCATCCCCGGTTTGAAGCGGCTCGGGCAGAAGCAGCGGGCCCGTTGGCAGATGGGCCTTTCCGAGGGGTGCCCATGGTGGTCAAGGATCTGGGATGCGCCATGGCTGGTGAACCACATCACCAAGGGTCTGCGGGTCTGAAGAACGCCGACTTGCGAGCACCGCATGACTCGGTGCTGTACCAGCGGTTTCGGGCGCTGGGCTTGGTGGCGCTTGGCCGAACCAACACGCCCGAGTTTGGGTCGACCATCACCACTGAACCGGTGGCTTATGGCCCGACGCGGAACCCGTGGAACCTCGATCACTCAACCGGTGGATCAAGCGGCGGCTCGGCCGCGGCGGTGGCAGCGGGTCTTGTGCCCATTGCGCACGCCAACGACGGTGGGGGCTCGATCCGGATCCCGGCCAGTGAGTGTGGCCTGGTTGGGCTGAAGCCAACTCGTGGTCGTGTGTCCCAGGGCCCCGACGTTGGCGAGGCGTGGGCTGGGGCAACCATCGATGGCGTGGTCACGCGTTCGGTCCGAGACACCGCAATTGCGCTTGATACCATCTCCATCCCGTCACCCGGCGATCCCTATTTCGCGCCACCTCCGGTTCGCCCGTTTGCGGAAGAAGTAGGCGCCTCGCCGGGGGCACTCAAGATTGGACTAGCGCCGACAATCGCAAGAGGCACGACCAGCGACGAGTGCATCGCAGCGGTCGAGGCAGCCGGTTCGCTCCTAGCCTCGCTCGGTCACAACGTGGAGGTGGCCCAACCAGCAGCCATGGGATCTG
>JAUIIS010000015.1 GCA_030431575.1 Acidimicrobiia bacterium
CTTCGCTGGTGCCGCCCTCGATGGTATTGGCTCGCGCCCGCAGGAACGTGTAACCCACGTTGCCCTCGCCACTCATGTCCGTGAACTCGGGTGCACGGTAGGTGTAGTCATAGCCGATTTGGCCGGCCATGCCTTGCAGATCAACCGCCTTCTCGAACAAGTCTTGGTTCAAGAATGCGCTCATGGCCTTGCCAACAGAACCCTCGGGCCCTGGGTTGCCCGAACGTGCCGCCTGCGCTGCACGCATGTTGGTGAGACGAAGCACCTCGGCACGAATCCACAATTGGGCGACGTCGTCGCGGTCCGCCGGGCCGTGGTTGCCTTCGGTTGTGTTGAACACCCGAAGCAGCTGACCAATGGCACCGCCCCCACGCTTGGGGCCGCCGCCACCGCCGCCGCCAATTGCGGTGCGTTCGTTCATGAGCGTGGTGAGCGCGGCGCGCCACCCTTCGCCTTCCGCCCCAATGCGATGGGCATCAGGGACCCGCACGTCGGTCATGTAGACCTCGTTGAACTCGGCCTCACCGGTGATCTGGCGGAGCGGTCGAACTTCAACGCCTGGAGCCTTCATATCCAGCGCAAAGTACGTCATGCCCCGGTGCTTGGGAACGTTGGGGTCGGTCCGCGTCACCAGCATGCCCCAGTCGGCGATGTGGGCCAGCGTGTTCCAAACCTTTTGGCCATTGACGGTCCATTCGTCACCGTCTTTAACGGCTCGGGTGCCGAGCCCCGCAAAGTCCGAACCCGCGCCGGGCTCTGAGAAGAGCTGGCACCACTTCTCTTCGCCCGTGAACATGGGGCGCAAGAAGCGCTCCTTCACGGCCTCGTCGCCATGCGTGACGATGGTAGGCCCAGCCAGAGCGATGAAGAACTGAGACGGGTCCATGGGCTGTGCACCCGCTTCGGCCAACCGCTTGTTGACTACCTTCTGGAGCTGCGGTGCCCCAGCAAGGCCACCATGGCCTTCTGGGAACATAACCCAGGCCAGACCAGCGTCGAACTGGTTGCCACGGAACTCTTGGTAGCTCTCGGTCTTTGGGTCGTGCTCGGCGAGGAAGGCATCTATGGCCGCCTCGACCTTTTGGAGATCTGCGTCGCTCATAGCTAGAAACTCTGCCCCGAATTCGGCAACTTTGGCAATCCGCGGCCCAACGACGCTCCGCGAAGCCCGAGGCGTGGGTACATGACGTTGCGAGGCCGCTCAGCGCGTGAGCGTGAACAACACTGCGAGCACAAGCGCGACGGAACTGAAGACCAGCGTCGATATCCCGACCAGCCTGGCAGCCGTGGGGTGGATAACGGGGTTCCCGTCGCGCAGCGGGCCGTGAAGCTCGTCGTAATGCCACGCAGACCACAACAACACTGCTCCGCCAAGCATCACTTGCACTAGGCCAAGGACCGCAATGCCCTGATACGCATCTTGGGCTGCATATCGGGCCATGATGATGCCAGCCACCATCATGGAAATCGCCGTACGCTCCCATGCCAGTGCCGTCCGCTCATGCTGAAGCCCCGGGTCGAAAACGTTGTCGGGGCGCGGCCCCAAGGGTCGCCGGATCCGTTTCGGTCCCGTTGCTTTGCGCCTGGACCTGGCGTTCAAGGGGTCGCCCGAGTCGCTCACCGGTTAGGCCTCGCTCACTAGTTACGCCTTGTCGATGGCAAACAAGATGGCCGCCATGACTGCCACGACCGTTGTCGCTACTGCCATGACCTGCGGCAGCCGAGAGTGGGGGAGTGGCTCGTTTAAGCGCATCGAGGTCTCGTTGAGGGCCCAGCGTCGATACGAGGTTGCTGCGGTGGCCACGCTCAAGGCCAGCAACGCAATGCCCAAAAGTGCCGAGCTGTACGTGTCGTCAATCAGGTGCAGCGCACCTAGCCCGCCGGCCGCCAGTGCCAAAGCGGTGCGGATCCACGCCAAGAACGTGCGCTCGTTGGCCAGAGTGAAGCGGTAGTCGGGTTCCTCGCCAACCAGTCGTGGGTCTGGCGGCAATAGGTGGCGTCGGGTGTTTTGTTCTGCCACTGCGGTGTGCCTCCTGGACTGGTTCGGTGTGAGGTGCTCCTCACGATCAGGGTAGACCGATGGCGAGCGCCACCGGATGGTCGGTAACAGATTCTCAACGGATGCCAAGGCGGCCAGCAGCTCGGTTGGCCGCCTTAGGTCCAGCCATCTGGCGCACAAGAAGCAGACCGTCCATCAATACCAGCGCCGTTTCGGCCTCTATGCGCCGCTGGGCTTTGGAACCCTCAAAGAACAGCTCTAACCAGCCAACCCAGCCCTCGAACAGCTGATCGACTAGACCTGCATACGGTTGCTGGCCAGCCGCGGCTAGCCCGATCGCCTCGAACATGAGCCCAAACAAGCCATCGCTTTGTGGTTGGGCCAGGACCGGCCAGGCTTGTCGCAGCAGCGCAACATGATCGGCTGCCTTGTCGACAAAGGCCGATTCCAGTTGCCGTTGGATGTCCGCCCCCAAGGCTACGAGCACCTCGGTGATGAGGTCCGCCTTGGTTGGGAAGTAGTACACGATGATGCGGTCGTTCACCCCAAGGCGTTTCGCCAGGCGTCCAAAGGTGAGCTTGCTCAGGCCCTCTTCGGTTACGGCGTCTAACGCGCCAGCAAGAATGTCATCGCGGTTGTGCTTGTGGCCCATGTACCAACACTACTTTGTGGCGGTGGATTCGCAGTAACTACTACAAGCGCAGAGGCGCTCGTCGGTGCATTGAGTTTTTCAGCACCCTGTTAAGCCCTGTTGCGCACTCGCAAGGATGCGGCGATGTCATCGGCTATACGGACGGGGTCGACAAGTGGTCCGAAGTGGCCAAGACCCTCGTAGGAGATCAACGTCGCTGCTGGCATCGCCTTTGCGATCAGGGGGGCGAACTCGGCGGGGCTGGCTGCTGGTTCGGTGGTGCCGGCGCCAACGGTTGTTGGCAAGGCCAGTTCGCTGACCTCTTCGATGGTGACTTTAAGCGAACACTCGAAAGTGCGAGCCTCATGTTCGGCCCGACACGCCAGCCGCACACTACCAGCCTCCGCATCTACAGCTTGGGCCTCGGTAGCGGACAGGTCATCGAACCCGTGCTGGACATAGCCCGCCAACGCGTCGGGGCGCAGTAGCTGCAACGGTGGTCTGCTTGCGTAACGGTCATACGCGGCCTGCCGGGACGGGAAAATCTCGCGCCTCGCCCGAGCCGGCCCCGACATAGGGTTCTCGCGGCGTTCCCTAGTGAGGAACTCTCCGGGAAAGATGATGGGCTCGTAGAGATAGGTAGCGATGATGGAACCGGGCTTCGCAAGTTCGGCGATCATGATGGCGGCGCCACCCATGGAGTGTCCAACGGCGTAGACCGGCCCAGCGTCGATGGCTTCGATACAGGCCAGCAAGTCTTCGCCCATGCCGGTCCACGCGAAGTTCTCAGAATCGGGTGCAGTACTTGCTCCGTGCCCGCGCAGGTCGATCCCCCAAACATCGAATGCGGGGGCAAGTTCAGCGGCCAGTGGGGCGTACGCCCCGGCATTGAACCCCGTGGCGTGGCAGATGACCAACACCGGACCCGTGCCGCCAAAATGATGCAGGGCCACCTCGACACCGTCGGTTGAGGGCACCTTCACCGTGGTGGCGGCAGAGGTGGCGTCGATTCCGGCAGCGTTGCCCGCGCGAGCGACGGGAGAATCGCTGAACACGGGCTCGACGTGAACAGACCGCTCGCCCGAAGTCTCGCTGGATCCTTCGATCCTTTCGGGTCCACGTGGCACGACGCGATAGCGCACCCCGGACGCGTCGAGCGTCACGAGCTGGCCCGCCGCGAGCTCGGTTGAGGGCGCAACCTCGATGGTGCGCAGGTAGTGTCCGCCGGTGCTCACAAACGAGATCGGCTCAGAAGGGGGTGTTGGGGGAGTCATGGTTCGGTGGATCTCGGCGGAGGTGGTTGGGAACGAAGTTTGAAGCGCTGAATCTTGCCGGTCGCGGTCTTGGGTAGGCCATCCACAATCACATACCGACGGGGACGTTTATAGCCAGCGAGTCGACTCTGGCACCAGTCGCGCAGCGTTTCGGTGTCGACGTCATGGCCTGGAGCGGCGATGACGAACGCAATGGGGCGAACCGGCGCCGTTGGGTCCTCGGGATCTCGCTGTCCAACCACGGCCGCCTCGAGCACGGACTCATGGCCAATGAGGACACCTTCTACCTCGGTGGGAGATACCCACTCTCCGCCCACGCGCAACATGTCGTCGGCGCGCCCAAGGTAGGTGTAGAAGCCGTCATCAGAGGCCATATAGAGGTCACCAGTGCGGACCCAAGGTCCGACAAAGGTGCTACGACTCGCCTCGCTGCGACACCAGTAGCCGAGCGCCGACGAAGACCCCTTGACCCACAGTTCGCCAGCAACGCCGGGGCCCACATCATGGTCATGCTCGTCAACCACGCGGAGCTCGTACCCCCGCACTGGCCCACCGCTGGTCCCGGCCTTGAGGTGGTCGAGGCGGTTGGACACAAAGATGTGCAACATCTCTGTGGAACCAATGCCGTCCAGAATCGTTACGCCAAACCGTTCCTGGAAACGTTCGAAGGTCTCTGCTGGAAGTGCTTCAGCGGCCGACACAGCCAGCCGCACGCTGGCAAAGCAGTCAGCGGCAATATCGGCATTGGTAAGCGCTGCATAGAACGTGGGGATGCAAAAGAACAGCGTGGGTGTTTCGGCCGCACAGACATGGGCCACCAGCTCCGGCGTTGGCGGACGCGTCGGCACAAGAATGGTCGTGGCGCCCGCGGCAAACGGGAAGGTCAACGAGTTACCCAGCCCGTAGGCATGAAACATGGGTCCAACGGAGTAGCAGCGGTCCTCGGTGCTGACTTCCAGCACCTGCTTGGCGTACGTGTCGACCGTGACTTTGATGTCGCCGTGGGTATGCATAGCAAGCTTGGGCTGACCAGTCGTGCCCGACGTGCACAGCCAAAACCCGGGCGAGTCCACCCAGGTCTCGTACGGTTCGGCGTTGTCGCTTGCGGCAGTGAATGTGTCCCAAGCGATAATCCGGATATGGGCAAAGGCGGCGGCTAGCGACGCTGCCTCGCCAGTCGATGTCGGTCCTGCCACGATCACCGTGGTTACTTCGGGGCTAGCGGCCAGCAGAGCCTCGAGTGAGCCGAGGCGCTCCTCAGAGATCACGACGGTGCGGGCCCTGGAATCGGAGACGATGGCCCCAAGGTCGGCGCCAGGCAGCAAAGGGTTGGTAAGCACAGGGATGGCCCCAATGCGCATCGCGCCGAGAAACGTGCTCACGAACTCGACGGTGTCGAGCAACACCATGGCAACGCGATCCTCGCTGCGGACCTCCACGCTGCGTAGACCGGTAGCGCACTGAGCAGCGAGGAGAGCGATGTCTTCGTAGCTCCAAGACTCACCAACGCATCGAACCGCGACGCGCTCTGCCTGCCCATTGGTGATGTGGCGATCCACAAGCCAAGTGGCAGCGTTGAACGGGGTGCGTGCGGCGGGTTGACTGGACACGTAGGGCCTGGCCTCTCGGAAATTATGGCGGCAAGCTGCCGCATCGGGCGAAGGTATAGCGTCACTGACGAGCTCATCGAGCGAATGTCCCCCGAAACCTAGTCAACAAGAGCCAGCCGAGTGACCGAACCAGTAACACGCCACGTCAAGGTTGGTTCGGCCCGTATCGCCACAGCCACGTGGGGGAACGACACGGTGAAGCTCGTGATGGCACACGACGGACTTGGCAGCATCCGGCAGTGGCGATCGGTTCCGGCAATGATTGCCGCAGCTACCAACCTCACCGTCTTGGCCTATGACCGGCCCGGGCATGGAACCTCTACCCCGGTCCCCGCAGGCCCATGGCCTCCGGATTGGCACAGCGTTGAGGCGCAGCGTCTCGGGTTGCTACTGGAGGCAGTAGATGCCCAGTCCCCCATCCTGGTTGGCCACTCCGACGGGGCAACCATCTCATTGCTCCATGCCGCCGCCCACCCGACCGGCGTGCTGGCTCCATCGGGGGTCATGGCGTTGGCCCCACACACCTGGGTAGAACGCAAGTGCACCAGCGCCATCGAAACCATGGCCGGTGCACCAGCCCAGATTGTGGCCTCGCTGGCAAAGAGCCATGACCATGCCGCAGAACTCTTTGCAGCATGGAGCGGTGGCTGGCTCAACCCGGCATTCGCCCCTTGGGATATCCGGCGGACGGTAGCCAGCGTGACCTGCCCAACCATGGTGGTACAAGGAGCAGCCGACCAATACGCCACCGATCAACAAGCAATCGAAACCGCCGCTGCCGTTGGGGCCAACGCCAGCTACCGGCTACTTGATGGCCTAGGTCACGTACTCCACCACGACGACCCAGCGACCGTAGTAGCCCTCGTTGCCGACTTCGTTGCAGGGCTGTGAACAGACCTGCCTGCCCGGCGGGCACCGCACCTGCAGCCCGGGATAGCTAGAGGCCCGGCGCCCCGTCGAACGACTTGTCAATGCGTTCGAACCGACGCTGCACAAAACGGCGGCTCTCGATATGGGTGTGGAGGTACAACGTGTTGGTCTGGATGCCAAAGAGCACAGCCTCAGCAGCCACGTCGGGTCCCAGCAGCCTGCCAGCCATTTCTTCTTCGTCGATCTCGATGGCAAGCTCCTCTGGCTTGCCACCGTATTCTTCAGTACGGTTCCGTCCCGAGCTGTCGATGTCTGTGGCCAGGCGCATCGGGCACAAAACCGATACCCCAATGTTGTGCTGCCTAACCTCGCGGTGCAGGACTTCAGAGAGCGCCACCACGCCATACTTGGCCACGCAGTACGCGCCGAGTTCAACGTTGGGGGCCAACCCTGCAAACGACGACGTGTTGGTGATGTGGCCTCCTGTGCCCTGCTCGATGAGATAGGGAAGGAACACCTCCACCCCGTGAATGGGGCCCCAAAGGTCCACATCGATGGTCCAACGCCAATCGTCGTGGGTCATCTCGGCGATGGGACCGCTGACGTAGACACCCGCGTTGTTGAACACGAAGTCGACGCGGCCGAAGTCGGCGAATGCCTGATCGGCCATGGCCTGGACCTGTGCCAGGTCTGACACATCGACGGCCATGGCCTGCGTGCGCACGCCTAGGTCTGCGAGACGAGTGGCAGCTGTTTGAGCTGCGTCGCCGTCGATGTCTGCCACCAGAAGCTGCATCCCCTCGCGGGCAAGTCGCTCCGCCGTAGCAAGACCGATCCCGCTAGCCCCGCCCGTTACCACTCCAACGCTGCCCGCAATCTCGTTGATCACCACTCAACCCCCTCTATAGCTGTGCCCTGTTGTAGCACCTTGGGGCTGCGTGAGTTCAGGACATGTGAGCGCCCCGAACTAGGGTGTGCGGATGACGCACGTAGTGCACACCCTCGACCTCGAGGCCACGCCCACGGAGATCTGGGCTCTGTTGGGCGACTTCGCCGGGCTGGCATCATGGGTGCCAGAGGTCGACCATTCCAGCTTGGCCAGTACCGAAGACTCCGGTGTAGGTGCGGTGCGGCGCGTGCAGTTGGGTGCCACCACGGTGCTGGAACGGGTAGTTGCGTGGGATCCCCCAACCACGCTCTCTTACGACCTCGAGGGTCTGCCGCCGATAGTTCGACTGGCTCGAACGACCTGGCACGTCTACCCGGTTGACAACGCCAGTCGCGTCAGTGCTACTACCGAGATCGAAGCGGGCGCACTTCCCCCGCAAAGGGCCATTGCTCGGGCGGTGGCTCGACGCGTAGGCGACACCACCTCAGCCATCCTCTACAGCTTGAAAGCAGCGTTGTTGTGAGCCAGACCAGCCAAGCCAGCGACCCGGCCGTGTCGGGTCAGAACGACATCGCCCCGGCGCAACCCCCAGCCGGCCCTGACGTCGTCATCATCATGACCGACGAAGAGCGGGCCACCCCGCCCTATGAGTCTGAGGAACTTCTGGCCTGGCGAGACGCCACCTTGACTGGCAGGAAATGGTTCGACGACAACGGCGTTAGCTTCAAACGCCATTACACGGGGTCCCTCGCCTGTGTGCCCAGCAGGCCCACGCTGTTCACTGGTCAGTATCCCGACGTGCACGGTGTCACCCAAACCGATGGGTTGGGCAAGACCGCTGACGACTCCCGGCTGCGGTGGCTGCGCGAAGGCGAAGTCCCTACCCTTGGTCACTGGTTCCGGGCCGGCGGCTACGACACGCACTATGACGGTAAATGGCACATCTCCCACGCCGACCTCATAGACCCGCAGACAGGCGAGCCGTTGCCCACCAACAGTGGAGACGGCGAAGTGTTCCCCGAAGCCGTCCAGGCCTACCTTGATGCCGATCCGCTTGATGCGTTTGGCTTCTCGGGCTGGGTGGGGCCAGAACCCCATGGCGGAGCGCTGGCCAACAGTGGGTTGCGGCGCGACACACTCATCGCCGACCGTGTTGTTGCCTGGCTCCAAGACCGTTATGCGCGTCGCCGTGCCGGGGACAGCGATGCACTCCGACCGTTCTTGTTGGTGGCCAGCTTCGTGAACCCACACGACATCGTGTTGTTTCCCGCGTGGCTTCGCCGCAACCCCATATCGCCATCGCCCCTGGACCCCCCAGCGGTGCCTGCAGCGCCGACGGCTGATGAAGACCTGGCCGCGAAGCCAGCAGCGCAAAGCGCCTATCGAGCGTCGTACCCGTCTGGCTATGGCTTTGCGCCCCTGGTTGGGCGTGCCTACAAGCAGAACGCACAGCAATATCGCGACCTCTACTACCGGCTGCACGCCGAAGTCGACGCGCCCTTAGACCGGGTTCGCGAAGCAGTAACTTCCAATGGCTCTACCGACGCAGTGCTGGTGCGCACATCAGACCACGGTGACCTCCTTGGCGCCCACGGTGGCTTGCACCAAAAGTGGTTCACGCTCTACGACGAAGCCACTCGGGTACCTTTCACCATTGCCCGGATCGGCCAAGACGCCACCTCCAAAGTGGTCATCGACCAGGCGCCCACATCGCACGTCGATCTCGTCCCAACCTTGCTGGCCGCCGCTGGGATCGACCAAGACGAAGTCGCCAAAGATCTGGCCAAGAACTTCACCGAGGTGCACCCGCTCCCTGGTAAGAATCTCATGCCGGTCGTGGCCGACAGTTCCCAGGCCGATGCGCAGCGCCCGGTCTACCTGATGACCCGCGACAATGTGCTCGAAGGCGACACCGGTGCAAGCGCAGTCGCTCGTGCTCTTGGCCGCGCCGAAGACCCGCCGCCGCCGCTCCGCATCAAGGTGCCAGCGCACGTCGCATCCAACTTTGAGGGCGTGGTTTGTCGGCTTCAAGACCCAGACCCCACAAACAACGGCCGGTTGTGGAAGCTGGTTCGCACCTTCGATGACCCGGCCACCTGGACCGAACCCCATGTCCGGCACTTGGCCGACACCGGTGCGGGCGGCCCCACCTATCGCACGGAGCCACTGCCAGACCAATGGGAGCTCTATAACCTCGACGTCGACCCAATCGAGGCCAACAACCTGGCTAGCAACAAAGAGGCAGCTGAAGCGTTCGCACGCTGCACACAGATTCTCGAAACCGAGCGCGCCCGTTGCTTGCCAGAACGCAACGACCCCTGGCCCTACGCAGCGATGCAGGTTCGAGAAACGCCCAAGGCCAAGGCCCCTCCGGCTCCAGCGCGCGGCCTCCGCAAGGTTTTGGCTAAGGCCGGATTGCACCCCGAAGATCCGCACCCTACCGACATAGATCTCACCGGGAAACGGGCACTGGTCGTGGCCACAAACCATGGGGTCCTCGACATTGGCAAGCCAACAGGCGTCTTCGCCAGTGAGATGACCGTCCCCTACTACGCGTTCTTGGACGCGGGCATGGGCGTCGATGTGGCCAGCCCTAACGGCGGCACTATCCCGGTTGACCCGCAGTCGTTGCGGGCAGTTGTGCGCACGCCTGCAGACGATCGCTTTCTCGCCGATGACCGATTCCGCAGCCAAGTCAGCGACTCGCTGGCCATTGGCGAAATAGCGATCAAAGATTATGACCTGGTCTTCCTGGCCGGCGGGTGGGGCGCCGCGTTTGACTTCGCCACCTCGGACGCCCTGGCGCAGGCCATTACCGAAGCCAACGCGCTCGGACGTGTCATCGGTGGCGTCTGCCACGGCCCCCTTGGGTTGGTGAACGCCGTTGACACCGAAGGGAACCCCTTGGTGAAGGGGCGCAAGATCAGCGCTGTCACCGACAAACAAGTCCGCCAGCTAGGCATAGGGGAAACCCCATTTCACCCTGAGACGGAGCTGCGCCGCAAAGGTGCTGCCTTCGAGTCCAAAACGGCTCGACGTGAAGTGTTGGCCAACCATTGGGTTGTCGATGGCAAGCTGGTGACGGGCCAAAATCAGAACGCAGGTCCCATGGTGGCGCGAGAGATGATGCAGCTCTTAAAGGACTAGCGATGTGGGGGCAACGGGCTGCTACCGCTCACACTTCTTTGCCACGAAGTCTTTGCCGTCAGTGATGCACTTGTCCAAGCTGGCCCCGCCGTTGAGTTTGTCTTTGCCAGCTCTGCCGTTGAGCTCGTCCTTGCCTCCGGCGCCTTGGATGGTGTCGTTTCCGGCCCCGCCGTCAAGGGTGTCTTTCCCGGAGCCGCCCTTGAGCTTGTCGTTCTTGGGGCCACCCCAAAGCTTGTCGTTGCCGCTGCCGCCATCTAGGTAGTCCTTGCCGCCTTGTCCCCAAATGCGGTCAGGGCCGGCTCCGCCAATAATCACGTCTTTGCCAGCCCCGCCTTTGATTCGGTCGCCGGCTTTGCCACCGGAGATAGCGTCGTTGCCTTTGCCCCCGATGAGCTTGTCGCGACCTGCGGCTCCAACCAGCACGTCGGCTCCGTTGTTGCCTAATACGGTGTCGGATCCGGCAGCGCCTGTGATGGTGTCAGAACCTCGACCGCCTGCTAGCCAGTCGTTGCCAACATTGCCGGTGATCGTGTCGTTGCCGTCGCCGCCGCACACGCTGTCATGCCCAGCGCGGGCATCGACATAGTCGTTTCCGCCGCCGCCGATGAGTCCGTCGTTGGCGGGTGAACCAAAGATGGCGTCGTTGGAAGGGGTGCCAACAATGATTGCGGTTGTGCCGTTGCAGGAAGCAGGTGCGGCTTGGATCACTTGGCGCACCCAGACACCCAACTCTGAGCTGGTGATGTCGGTGATGCCGTTTGCAGCGCCGGGGGTGTCACAAACCCGATCGCTGCCAAAGCTCACGACGCCAATCACGTACAAGGTGGTGGTCCCAGCCAAGACGGGGCCGCCGCTATCGCCGTAGCAGGTTGCGCCTTGGGTGAAGATGTCGGGCAGCAGAAAGAAGTTGTGCGCCCGTTCAAGGGTGGGAATGAAGTTGCCAAAAGCAGCCGCAGCGACACTGTCGGGATAGATGCTGCTGACACCCTCGTGTAGAAGAAAGTCTTGTGTGTCGCAGGTGCTGCCAAAGCAGGTCGAAACGCCGTAGCCAACAAGGACTGCCGGCAGCGAGCTGCCAAGAGCGGGGGTCATTAACGCCGCATTTGTAGTGATGGGCATAGGCGTTATGGTCGATGGCTGGGGGAGTCTGATGAGGGCGACATCGTTGGCGGTGTTGCGGCTTGGGTCGTAGTCGCCGCGGGTAATCCAAGCTTCGGTCTCAAAGATCTCGACACCGGGGGGCAGCGTGTTTGCGTTGAGGTCAGCAATCAGGTCTACAGATCCCAGTATTACCGTGGCCGAAGTCGCGTCGACGATGCTGGTGCCGGTCGTGTCTACTGCGACGAGACAGTGGGCGGCGGTGAGCACCCACACCGGATCGATAAGGGTGCCGGTACAGGATCCAATGTTGCCGTCGCTGTATTCGATGCTCAGAAAGGCAACAGCGGGATACTTGCCTGCTGGGGCAACCGGGTTGACGCCCACGATGGGAGCCGAGAGGTCGGGTTCAAAGTCAGTGTCGGGTTGTGCCGCAGAAGAGGGGGTTAGTACCCCTAGGCAAAGCAAGGTCACAAGCATGCAGTACATAAAAGATCGTGGACCTCGCCGAATGTTCATGCTTTGTCATTCGTCCTGCCAGGGTATGAATCAACGGAGGTTGTCTGATTCGGTGGGCTTTTGAGCCGCGGTACCCACTGATTACGGGCTGGAGTGGCGCGTCAGCGCAGCAGGGCACCCCGAGTTTGCGGATTGCTTCGGCCCTTGGCCTACTCGGCCAAGGCGTCCAGCGCAGCTTGCGTTGCCCACTTGTAGTCGGCTTTGCCGTTAGGGCTGCGGAACAGCTTGTCGACGCGGACGATCTGCTTTGGGAGCTTGTACCCGGAGAGGCTGGTGCGGAGCGAGTCGACCAGATCGGTATCGGTGATTGTTGAATTCTCGCGCAGCTCAACAACGGCGGTGACTGCCGCACCCCATTTCGGGTCGGGAACTCCCACGACGTTTGCGTCAACAACATCGTCGAGCAGTTTGAGGGCTTCTTCAACCTCTTCGGGGTACACCTTTTCGCCGCCGGTGTTGATGGAGACAGAACCGCGTCCCAATAACGTGATGGTCGCGTCGGCGGCTACCTCGGCCCAGTCGCCAGGGATGGACCAGCGTTTACCGTCGATCTCCTTGAACGTCTCGGCTGATTTCACCGGGTCCCCGTAGTAGCCGAGTGGAATTGGGCCACCTACGGCGAGAAGTCCCTTCTCGCCCGAGCCGGGTTGCACCCTGCGGCCGTCTTCGGTGAACACCGCAGCGTTGGGTCCAAGGGTGAAGGTGGCGGTTTGGGTGTCGGTACCAGCCCCGGCAGCGGACTGCTTGCTGGCGAAGCCGACGCCTTCGCTGGATCCAAGTGAGTCGTTACAGACCAGAGGCGCTCCCTGGGATTTTGCGTGGGCAAGCAATCGGTCTTTGACGGGTTGGCTCCACATGACCCCCGAGGAGGTGACCGTCAACACGCTCGAAAGGTCCACGGGGTCGCCGGCATTGGCTCGATCGTCCAGTTCGTCGACCATGGGTGCGCAGAAGACATCGCCAACGATGGACACTGTGGTTGCGCGGTGGGTTTCGGCCACCCGCCACAGCTCGGCAGGGTCGAGGCTTCGGCTTTCTAGCGTCAGGACTGCTCCGCCGCAGAACAGATACATGAGTGCGCCAATACCAGCGGTCCCATGCATGAGTGGCGAAGCAGCGAGCTGGCGCGGGACGACACCGGCTCGGGCAATCGCATCGATCATGGCGGGGATGTCATCGAGGCTTTCAGGCATGGGGACGCCCCAGCCATCGAGGTTGCGCTTGGTGATGGTGGCCAAGTTGGCGTGGGGCCACATGACACCCTTGGGGTTGCCAGTTGTGCCGCCGGTGTAGAGGATCCAGAGGTCGTGACTGTCTCGGGTGACTCGTGGCGCTGGTTCGGCTGAGGCAATGACGTCCTCGAAGCTGACCGCCCATGGGGGGCAAACTCCGTCGCCCACTTGGATCCAAAGTCGTACGCTTGCTGTCGCTGCGGTGTCGTGGATGTGGTCGAAGCGTTCGACCAAGCTGGCGTCGAAGAACACCGCCTTGGCGTCGCTGTTGTTCACTAGATAGCTCAGCTCGGCTTCGACGTAGCGGTAGTTCACGTTGCATGGCGCGGCGCGAACCTTGAATGCTGCGAACTGGGCTTCGAGGTACTCGTTGCCGTTGTAGAGCGCGAGCGCGACGTTGTCGCCAGCGCCTATGCCTGCGTTGTGCAGTGCTCCGGCAACACGGGCGGCCCGTTCCTCGAAGGCCGACCAAGGTTGGGAAGGTCCATCGACGCCGTGCTGAAGCGCCAGTGCGTCGCCCTGGTGATCTGCGATGCGCTCCCAGATGGAGGCCATGTTGAGCCCGTTGTCTGGAGCGCCAAGGTTGGGTGATTGGTGGCTGGTGCTGTGGGGTGAGTCTGGCATCGCGAGAGAGCTTACGTCAGCTCGGCTTTGCCACTGATCTGCTATTGACAATAATTATTGTCAATAGCAAGATTGAGGCCATGGACCGGACACCTTCATTGAGGCATGCATGGCTGACGTTCAGGTAGTGGACAAGCCCCGCGTGGCCATGTCCATGCTCGACCCCCTGCGATCCAAGATCCTGTCTGTGCTCGCGACCCCTGGTTCCGCCACAACCGTTGCGACCACGCTTGGCATAAGCCGTCAAAAGGCCAACTATCACCTCCGAGCTCTTGAGAGCGCAGAGCTGATAACGCTGGTCGAGGAACGTGCCCGCCGAGGCCTTACCGAACGAGTCATGGTGGCAACAGCGGACGCTTACGTGCTGTCACCAGAGCTCCTCGGCGATGTCGGAGCAGATCCAAACCGCACCGACCGGCTCTCAAGCAGATACCTCGTTGCTATTGGTGCCCGGCTTGTGCGAGAGGTTGCGGCGCTTGCGCGCGGAGCCGAATCACAGAACAAAAAGCTGGCGACCCTAGCCATCGATACCGAGATCAAGTTTGCCAACGCCGCAGACCAGCAGCGCTTCACCGAAGAACTCGCTGCGGCGATCACCGAGATTGCGGCACGGTACCACCAAGAGCAGGCGCCCAAAGGGCGCTGGCACCGCCTCATTGTCGCGGCACACCCCGTACCCAAACACAAAAAGTAGAGAGACCATCACATGTCCGAAGATGCAGTAGAACCAGCGTCCCGATCCATCGACCTCTCCATCGAAGTTCCCGGTACGCCCGAGGAAGTGTGGCGTGCCATCGCCACCGGCCCCGGCATCACGTCGTGGTATGTCCCACACGAGATCGAAGAACGCGAAGGGGGAACGGGCAATGCATCCTTTGGTCCCGAACCCGAGATGCAAGCGCCGGGTCGAGTAGCGGCGTGGGAACCACCCAAACGTCTCGTGTTGGATAGTGGCGAAGAAGGCAGCGGCCTTGCCTTCGAATGGCTTGTTGAAGCCAAGGACGGGGGTACATGCGTTGTGCGCCTTATCAACTCTGGGTTCGGCAGCGGCGAACCATGGGACGACCACTACGACGGCATGCTCGAGGGCTGGGCCACGTTCCTCCATAACCTCAAAGTTCACCTGCAACACTTCCCAGGGCAAAGCGCCACAGCGTTGTTGCCCATGGCGATGTGGGAAGGTACGCGGTCAGCTACGTGGGACGCACTCACCACCAAGCTGGGCGTGGACGCACACCCCAAGGTGGGCCAACAGCTGGCAGTGAGCGCCGCCGGAGCCCCAACGCTTATGGGGACGGTCACCGACACCACGCCACATCGCGTCTCGATGCTGCTGGATGCACCCGCCAGCGGTACGGGCTTCATCGCAGTTGAGGGCGCCGGAACCCAGATGAGCGTGTCAGTGTGGCTGTACCTCTACGGCATAGAAACAACAGAAGCCGGTACAGAGATTGACGCCCAGTGGCGTGCCTGGTTGGCAGACAACGCTACCTGATGCAGTCTCCTAATTTGCCTGCGAAGCAGTCTCGACAAGCCACCTGAAGAGCGGGTCTGCCGGGCGGCCCTTCATCATCTCAGGGTGCCATTGGACTGCCACTACCCGGCCGCCGAGCTCAAGGCCCTCGACAACTCCGTCGGGGGCTCGGCCGGTGACGGTCAGCCCCTCACCCAAAACATCAACGGTCTGATGGTGCAGGCTGTTGACGCTGTGGGTTGGGCCATAAAGGCCCTCCAAAGTGGACTCAGCGGTGAAGGTCACCTCGTGAATGGTCTCATGGGGGGCAACGTCGTAACGGCTGTGAGGAGGCACGTGCTGGTTCAGCGTGCCGCCCTGGTGCACATTCAGGATCTGCAGCCCGCGACATATGCCCAGCACAGGGATGTCCCTCGCCAGAGCACTAGTCAGCAGTGACAGCTCCAACTCGTCGCGCTCGGGTTCTAGGCCAATAACTTCGGGCACGGCGGTAGCCCCGTAGCGGCTGGGGTCGATATCGGTGCCGCCCGTCAACAACACCCCGTCAAGCCGCTCGGTGACCTTGTCAATGTCGGCATCGAGCGGAATGTTCACCGGCAGGCCACCAGCCTCGATGACACCGCGGCCGTAGTCGGCCAGGTAGAGATCCATGTCGAGGTCGCCTAAGGCTTCGGCAAAGCCGGCGATGTCGCGCCCTTTGCGGCGGCGACCAGGCAATCCAATGAGTGGCAAGTAGGACACGTTTCCTCTACTTCGGTGGGCGAGTACAGGGTGCACAATACTGGCTGTATGAGATCGTCTGATGCTGTGGCTGCGCAACCCTTCGATGTCGAGGGCCCCATTGCTTGGCGCGAAGCCGGGCCAGCCGAGCCCGAAGGGACCATTGTGTTCCTTCATGGCCTTGGTGGATCCCGCACAGCGTGGGATGCCCAGCTCGTGGCGCTCAGCGACCAATGGCGTTGTGTGGCCTGGGACATGCCCGGCTACGGCGCCTCAGAACCGCTTGTTCCCCTAACGTTTCGCGGTATCGCCGCAGCAGTAGTGGCCCTGCTCGACACCCTTGACGTTGACCGAGCTCACCTTTGCGGGCTGTCCTTTGGTGGGCAACAAGCTCAGCACGTGGCGCTGGCCTACCCCGACCGTGTTGCGTCGCTGACCTTGGCCGACAGCAGTGCGGCCTTTGGGATCGATGGAACTGACGCCGAGGCGTGGAGGCGTGCCCGGACCGATGCGCTGGACGCCGGGCAGACACCAGCCGACATCGCCAGCGCCGTCATCGATGCCATCTCGGCGCCGGGGTTTGCTGGCCCCGAGCGTGATGCGGCGGTCGCGGCCTTCTCACGTATATCTAGCGCGGGTCTGCGAGCGGCTTGCGATTGCCTACCCACCCACGACGTACGTTCCCGGCTAAGCGAGATCGCGGCGCCAACCCTGGTCTTGGTGGGCGAGCTAGACCAGGAAACCCCGCCGAGCTATTCGGAGATGTTGCGCGACGGTATTCCCCAAAGTGGGCTCCGAGTACTCGAAGGTGTTGGGCATCTCAGCCCGGCCGAGGCGCCGGTCGAGTTCAACAATGCGGTTCGGACGTTCCTCAGCGCGCCAACTACGCTGCGGGAATGATCACGGCGTTAGTTCCTTTCGGTGCCCGGCGGCTCGCCGCCGATGATGAAGGGTGTGTGCGTTGACCGTGACCACCATTTTGACACCCGAGCGTCAAGCACTCGTTGCTCGTATGGCCGAACTCGGGCCGGCCTTCGCCGCAAGGGCCGCGGGCTACGACCGAGATGCAGCATTCCCGACCGAGAACTGGGACGACCTCAAAGATGCCGGTCTCCTCGGTATCTGCATCCCGAAAGCCGACGGTGGCCTTGGCGGCGACTTCGTGGGCTACGCCCTCGTGGCTGAGGAGCTGGGCCGGCATTGCACGTCCACGGCGTTGACCTTCAACATGCATGTAGCCACCACGCTGTTGACCGGCCAGATCGCCGATGACATGGAGCTCACTGACGCGGAACGCTCCCAACTCGAAGAACGCCGGGCGGTGCTGCGAGCAGGCATCGTTGAACAACACCACATTCACAGTCAGCCCTTCTCAGAGGGTATTGCCGCAGGCGCAACCGCTGGCTACGCGACGCGGGCCACTCCCACCAACGGCGGCTACTTGGTGAGTGGACGCAAGATCTTTGCCTCATTGAGCGGGGCCGCCAACATCCACAACGTCGTGTGCTTGGTGGAGGGAGACCCTCGGGTCAGGTTGCTGGGTTTGCCCGCTGATGCCCAGGGAGTGCATATCGAAGGCGACTGGGATCCGCTTGGAATGCGGGCCACCGACAGCCGGAACTTGGTTATGGACAACGTGTTCGTGCCGGCAGGCAACGAGTGGATTCCGCCCGGGATGTTCGACCAGGCGGCCCAGCGCTGGCCCTACTTCTATATGACGCTCTCGTTCGCCTACCTGGGCTTGATGCGCGCCATTATGGACGACACTGCGTCGTACCTGCGCGGTGACGGCAGCCCCAACACTCGTCGAGATCACCCCATCAAACAGCAAGGGTGGGCCGAGATGAACTTGGCCTACGAACAAGCGCAGGCTTTGTGTTACCGGGTCCTGGGCGAAGCCGGAGCAGACCCCACGCCGGCTCAAACCCGCCGGGCATGGGCTTCCATGGTGACTACGATGGAAGGAGCCCCGACTTTGGCATCCACCGCTATCCGGGTATGTGGCGGGCGATCCATGTTGCGCCCGTCCACGCTAGAGCAGTACTACCGAGATGCTCGCTGCGGCGCCACCATGTTGCCTTGGTCGGTGGAGGTGTGCCTCGACCGCTTGGGGCGGGCGGGCCTCTACCCCGAGCTCGACGAGGAGCCAGCATGAAAACGACTCACCGGTCATGAACGTGCAGTGGCGTTGGGTGCAGCGTTACGCGCAGCAGTTCGAGGCGTGCAACGTCAACGATGCCGAAACCGTGGTGGTGCTGTCCGAAACAACTAGTCGGCCGGCGGTCGTCGACACCGCTCGGCTAGCGCTGGAATCACTGGGTGCTGCGGTTGTTGACGTGGTGGTCACCACACCTCCTAACCATGGTCCGGTCCCGATCCGCTCCACGGGCGCATCGCAGGCGCTGGCACAGAACAAGGCTGCTCTAGGGGCGCTGCGGGCGGCCGACTTTGTGGCCGACTGCACGGTCGAAGGTCTCCTTCATGCCCCTGAGCTCGGCGACATCTTGAGCGCCGGGACGAGGGTGCTCATGGTGTCCAACGAGCATCCAGAAAACGTCGAACGCTGGCCCCACGACCCAGCGCTAGCCGACAGGGTTCGACACGGCGTCGACCTCCTCGGCGCCGCCAGTGTGATGACAGTGTCTTCGGGCACCGGGACCAACCTCACCGTTGAACTCGCTGGCGCAGCACTGGCCGGGTCCCACGGTTGGTGCACCGAACCTGGCTCAATCGCCCACTGGCCTGGCGGCCTGGTGCTCGCGTTCCCGGCGAGTGGCAGCGTCAACGGCTCACTGGTGTTGGCGCCCGGCGACATTAACCTGACGTTCAAGCAGTACATCCGAGACGCTGTCGAACTCACTGTTTCCAACGACCACATCACCAACGTCGCTGGCCAAGGCGTCGATGCGGCCCTCTTCGCGTCGTACCTCGAGGCATTCGACGAGCCCGAAGCGTTTGCAGTCAGCCATGTCGGCTGGGGCATGAACACCGCCGCACGCTGGGATGCCTTGGCCATGTGGGACAAGGCCGACACGAACGGCACCGAGCAGCGGGCCTTTGCCGGGAACTTCTTGTACTCCACCGGCGCCAACGAAGTTGCCGGACGGTTCTGCCGTGGGCACTTCGATCTGCCGATGCGGAACTGCACGGTCGCTCTCGACGGCGACAACGTCGTGAGCAATGGGATCCTGCGCCCCGACTTGGCCGGGCCAGCTCAAGCAAATAATCAGGAAGGGACCACCCCGTGACGCAGTACGACCGCATCCGCATGCTCTGGCCAGATCATCTCGGTATTGCCCGTGGAAAATACTTGCCCACACACTTGGCCGAGCGTGGCACCGGGCACTGTGTCACGACCTTCGGTATTGGCTATGACCGCAGCCTTACCCCTGCTCCAGGGTCCTACTTGCTTGAAGGGTTACGCGATGTCGTGGCTCGCTATGACCCCGATGACCTCCACCAAGGCTGGGAAGACGACACGACCGGCGTTGTTGTGGGCCACCTCGACTTTGAAGGCGAGCCCTACCCCTATGCTCCGCGCTTTGCGCTACAGCAAGCGGTCGCAGCGTGGGAAGCCCAGGGGTACAGCCCCCGTATTGGATTGGAGCTTGAGGCTTATGTCATCGAGCCCGATGGTAAGGGTGGCTGGCAGCCGTGGAGCACCCCTCGTTCGTTTGTGTACGGCACTGGTCGCTCGGCCGACCCCACCGGATTGATCGACGAAATCATGCGCACCGCGTGGAAATGCGGGTTCCGTCTTGAGAGCATCAACGCCGAGTACGACGAAGGGCAATTCGAGCTGACGCTCGAGCACGACACCGCGTTGCGCGCTGCCGACGACGCGTTCCTCTTCCGGGTCTTGGCCCGCGAAGTCGCGCTCTCTCGCGGACTCGACCTAACGTTCTTGGGCAAGCCATTCCCGGGCATTAGCGGTAGCGGGGTGCACGTCAACATGTCGCTCACCGATGCCGATGGCAACAACGCCTTTGCCGATCCCGCTGCCGAGGGAGGCATTTCGGCGTTGGCCCGGCAATGCATAGGTGGGTTGTGCCAGCACCACCAGGCCCTCACAGCGATCTGCGCCCCAACGGTCAACGCATATCGGCGCCTCCAAGCGGGCGAACTCAGCGGATACTGGGCGAACTGGGGGTTCGATCATCGCATGTCGGCGAATCGCGTTCCCGAGGCGCGAGGCAGTGGTACGCGCATCGAGAGCCGTGTCGCCGACGGCGCCGTCAACACCCATCTCGGCGTCGCCGCAGTGCTTCAAGCAGCACTCCTCGGCGTCACGGGAGATGTCGCGTGCCCACCACCCGAGACAGGCGATGGCTTCGAGTCGGCCACGCACACCACCGTCTGCGCGCCCCCAAACCTCTTGGCGGCGCTTGAGGCGCTATCGGCCGACACCGATTTCGTGGCGGCGCTCGGCAACGACGTCTGCGAAAACTTCATCGCAAACAAGACCGCAGAGTGGGAACGTTACGTCGCTAGCGAGGACGCTATGGGCGACGACGCCCGGTTGGTTAGGGAAAGCCCATCGGGAAGCGTCGTGTCACACTGGGAACTCAACGAGTACCTGATGTATCACTAGTGTCCTGTCCGGTTCTAGCCCTATCGATGGAAGGAGTTGCAGCGCATGGGTATTGCACGACAGTCAGCGGTTGGGTCGACGGTCTCGTTGGCCGATCTCGAACGCGACCCAGACACCGTGCTTGCTACGCTGCGGGTGCAAGAGCCGGTGAGTTGGGTCCCGGAGATGGAAATGTGGTTGGTGACGCGTTGGGACGACGTCGCAACCATCGAAGCCCATCCGGAGATCTTCACCGCTGCCACCGAACCTTCGCTGTTGGCTCGCACACTTGGTCCCAACATGTTGACCTGCGATGCACCCGAGCACACGAGGCTGGCTGGCCTGATGTCTCCGCCGTTTCAGGCAGGTGCAGAGGCGGGCCACTTTGCTCGTGACAAGTTGGTGGCTCTGGCCGACAGCTTCTTAGACCCATTGGCCGCGTTGGAGAATTTCGACGTGATGGAGGCCTACGCCCAGCCGTTGTCGGCCGCTTCGTTGGCGGCCGTCCTGGGCCTCGATGGGGGTGCCGAACGCATTTGGTCTTGGTGCGAGGGCCTTTGTACCGACCTTGCCAACATGACCAACGATCCCAAACTGGCCAAGATCGGCGCACAAGCTAAGGCGGAGCTGGGCGAAGCAATCCGCGAGCAGATCGCTCGCGCCGAGCGCGGCGACGTTTCTGCCGGTGGAGCTATTGCTTCTTTCGTGGCTGCCGGAGCCAGCACCGAGGACATCATCAACAACGTGAGGCTCATGATCTCGGGTGGGATCAACGAACCCCGCGACGGCATTGGTTTGGTTGCGTGGGTCATGCTCACCAACCCTTACCTCAAAGAAATCGCGCTGGGTAGCGCCCGGGGTATGCGCCGGTTGATCGAAGAGGTGTTCCGCCGGTATTCGCCTGTTGGGACCATCACGCGTCAAGCAACGCAAGACACCGAACTTGGGGGCGTGGCCATCCCCAAGGGAGACCTGGTTTCGGGCGTGCTTCGCTCAGTGAACCTGGACGAGAGCCATTGGCGTGATCCGCTCAGCATCGACCTCGAACGTAAAGAGGGGCCCCATGCTGCGTTTGCTTTGGGCGCGCACCGGTGCCTTGGCGAGTGGCTGGGTCGTCAGGAAGTCAAGGTCGGGGTGGAGCGCTTGTTCGCCCGTTTCCCGGACCTCACCCTCGAGCCGGGTTGCGACGTAACGCTGGTCGGCTTCGAGTTTCGGGGGCCGACCCAGCTACGCGTTTGCATCTAGTGCCGTGTCTAGGACTGTAGGTGGTGTTGGACGGCCCAGCTGCGTAGCGGCTCCTGTCGCAGGCAGGACTATGCCTGCGGAACCGTAGCCCTGCTGGGTTAACCATTCTCCACCGAATGAGCAGCCGTTATTGCCTGACGGGACACTCGGAGGGAAAGGCGACTTGGTCGAGGTACCAGTCGACCAGATCGTGGCATTGCTTGATGTTCGCCGATTCATGGGCTGTAACGTCGGCCACCATCTCCTCGCGGGTCACGCCGAGGTCGCTGAGGTAGTCGGGGTCAGCCATGTCGAGGAACTGGGTGACATGGCCAACGTCGACCTCGGGGTGGAATTGGGTGCCGACTGTGGTGCCCTGCTTGATGAGCTGAGGCCCTACCTCAGTCTGGGCGAGGACAGCTGCATTGGGTGGGGCCACAATGCGGTCGTGATGCCATTCCATCCACGGCCCCGACCCAACGGGGTTTGATCCATCTGGTCCATCCTGGATCTCATACCAACCAATCTCGGTAGATGGCGCAACTTCGACCGTGCCACCCAAGGCTTCCGCAATGAGCTGAATGCCAAAGCAGACACCCAAGATCGGTGTTGCGCTGTTGTGCGCTTCGCGCAGTAGGGCGATCTCGTCGTATATCCAAGACTCGATCTCGGTCTTGTTGGTCAACGAACGGACAGAGCCCATCGGGATGACGAGGTCATAGCCCTCGATCGAGGGCATCGGTGTTGCCTCGTTTGGTTTGCTGTAATCGTGCGTGATGATGTGGGTGTCGACCGTGAAGTTGCGCTGAGTCAGTCGAACCTCAATCTGTCCCGCCGGTCCATCGGGCTCGTGAGCGAGAACGAGGGCGCGCCGTGGCGGATCTGTCGGCGCGTCGTGTTGCGATGTTGTGTGGGTCACACGTCGAACCATACGTGGGCTTGGCCGGTACCGGCGACTGCTTCGTAGGAGCCGAACTGTTGGCCCGCCAAGGTGCAGTCTCGACCACCAATGGCGCCAAGCATGGTGAGGTAGTGGCCAAAGAAGCCCTCGGGTGCATGCTTGGCGAACTCGGGAACAAAGTCCAGCACCGATGCGTGGTCTCCGCGGGCCAGGCAACTGAGCACGTGCCTGTCTGCGGCGGCGGCTTCGGGCGTGCGCAAATGCAGGTCCGGGTCGGCCCCTTCGTGTTCGCGAAATTGCTTGAGGGGCCAGAACCTATGGCTCAGTCCGCCGCTGGCCAGAACAACGACGCGCCGGTCGGTGGTTGCGACCGCTTGGGCGAGAAGTTCACCAAACAACAAGAAGTCTTCGGGTTCGGCTGTTTGACAGATGCCAGCGCTAACCCACCGCTCGTTGCCTTGGAGGAAAGGCAGCAGATTGATGGTGGGGTAGTGCACGGGAAGATATGGGTCGTCGACGGCGGTGATCCAGGTGTCCTCGCGCTGGTCGGCGGCGGTGGCCCATGCGTTGGCAAGCTCGGGGTCGCCTCGGAAGTTGTAGGGCACCTGTGCCATGCCCCGAGGGAGCTCCTCTGAGGTGTAGAGCCCTTGCCGGACGTTGTGTGAGGCAACGAGGTGTTCGATGGTGGTGAACCAGTGCGTGTCGATGACCACGACCGTGTCGGCATCGAGCGGTGCGAGTTTCTGAGTTCGCAGGTCGTGGAGGCCTTGGAAGAGCGTGGTGTCTAGGCCGCCGTTGAGGGCCCGACGGTCGTCTTCGGGCATCACCAGGGTGGGTACGTGCGAGACCAGCGCTGCGCCGACGATTGCGCCCATTTATGCCACCACCTTGACGGGCAGATGCTTGATGCCGGAGATGAAGTTTGAGCGGAGGAACTCGGGCTCGCCAGCGAGTTCGAACCGGGTGACGCGTTTCATGAGCTCCTCGAACACCAGCCGGATTTCCATACGGGCCAGCCATGCACCCAGGCACAAGTGCGGGCCGTTTCGGCCGAAAGTCATGTGGTCGTTTTTTTCTCGGGCGAGGTCGAAGCGGAAAGGATGGTCAAAGCCGGCGGCATCGTGATTGGCTGAGTTGAACCACATGACCACCTTGTCGCCCTTGCGGATCTGCTTGCCACCGAACTCCACATCTTTCGTGGCGGTGCGGCGGAAATGCATGGTGACGGAACTGGTGCGCAGGACCTCTTCGATGGCTGTTGGGGTGAGTTCTGGGTTGGCTTTCCATGTGTCCCAAAGCGTGGGGTTGTTCAGCATCGTCCAGAGGCCGTGCGTCAACGTGTAGCGCGTGGTGTCGTTCCCTGCGGCAACGAGCACGGTGAAGAAGTTGTTGAATTCAAGGTCGGTCAAAGGCGACCCGTCCAAGGTTGGTTCGAGGAGCTTTGTGATGATGTCGTCGCGTGGGCACGAGCGTCGGTCTGCGGCTTGTTCTTGGGCGTACTGGAAGATCTCGATTGCGGCGGGGCTGCGGAACGGCACCATCCGGAAGGCTTCGGTGTCGGTGAGGTCGATGGGGTAGTCGGTGAACTCTGGGTCGGTGTTGCCTAACAGCGCGTCGCCCCAGGCAACGAGGCGATGACCGTCCTCGTCGCTGGTGCCCAACAGTTTGCCCAACATCCGCATGGGGAGTTCTTGCGCGATCTCGTGCACGAAGTCGAACTCTTCGTTTTGTACGGCGGTGTCTATGACATCGGAGGTGAGGGCTCGGATGGCGTCTTCGAAGGTGTCCACCGTTCTGCGAGTAAATCCTCGGTTGACGAGTCGGCGCAGGCGGGTGTGGTCGGGAGGATCGAACTCCATGAGGGTGCGGCGGGCCTCGGTTTGTTCGGCGTCCATCTCCTCGAGTCGGATTCCTTGGGATGATGTGAAGGTGGCTACGTCTCTGCTGACGTTCAGCGCGTCTTGGTAGCCGAGGATTGACCAGAAGCCGGACCCGTCTTGCTCTTCGGTCCAGTGGACTGGGTCCTCGGCGCGCAGGCGTTGGAAGGTGGCGTGCGGGACACCGTTGGTGTAGGCGTCGTGGCTGGTGATGTCTGCGTCGTCGGGGCCAAGGTCTTGCAAGTAGGGCTCGACCGCCGTGGCGGGCAGGCCAAGGGGTTGGGTGCCTGGTGTGCTCATGACTGGTCCTTTGCTGGGGCTGGGCGGTCTGCCATGGGGTTTGGGTTGGCGGCGATGGTGGTGCCACCGGCCATGGAGTTGCCCACCTGGCGGTAGTAGCCGCCAATGGTTTCGAGTGGGGCAAGCCGGCTGAGTTCTTCGGTTGGGTTGTCGTAGATGTCGAGGGCCACGTCGCCGCTGTAGACCTGGCCAAGCTCTACGTCGAAGCCGCGCATGGTGACGAGTTCATCGAGAGAGTCACGGCCATCCATTTCGATGGCGGGCATTTGGCGGCTGTGCAGCATGGGGTGGCCGTTGACGAATCCGGCGCTATCGGCGGTACCGGTGATGGTGAAGCGGGCGTCTGCTATCCGGCGTCCCCAGGTGCTGAGCGTGGCCCCGAACTTGCCGCCGGGTTCAAGGCGTGGGCCGGCTTTGCCAATGGTGACCGCTCGGGTCATCCAAATCTCGCTCATCTTTTTGGGATAGCCCTGGACGTGGCCGCGAGCCATGGCGAAGTCTTTGTCTACCCAGATGTATGCGGCCCGGCTGTAGATCTCGCCTTCGTACTCACAGCGGATGACGACGAAGACTTCTTTGTATTGCGCCCGAGCGGGGTCGAGCAGCTCCTCGAACGTGTCGCTACAGCTTTGCCACTCGGCCCAGATGATCGCGACGGCGCCGGGATCTTCATCGACGAGGTTGAACCCGTCCGGCAAAAGCTCGGCGACGTTTGCGGGGTCGGTGCGGTACTCGATGGTGAGCATTTCGCCTGAGTAATGCCATGGCGGCCCGGGCAAGATGCTAGCTGCACCCGTTGGTGTGCGGGGGTACATGAATCCGTTGAGCTGGGACATCCTGTCACCCTAATCGTTAGGTAGCTAACGATTCAACAGTGTTGCGTGTAGGTTACCTTTGCATTTTGTATGCAAACTTCGTTTGCTTGCGAACGACTTTTGGATCTAGCGTGCAACGAAACGTCCCAGGAGGGGTTACTTCATGAGGTTCAAGTTCCTGATTGCATTGCTTGCAGTCTTTTCACTCGTGGCTGCAGCATGCGGTGACGACGACGACACCAGCAGCGACGACGCTGCTGAGGTCGACGCAGGCGAAGACGCCGGCGCAGAAGAAGACGCTGGCGAAGAAGACGCTGGCGAAGAAGACGGTGGTGGCGAAAGCGCCGCGGGACTCGATATCGATGCCGTGCTGGCAGCCGATCTCGAAAACTGCGCCGACGCCCCTAGCGGCGACCCCATCAAAGTGGGCATGGCCATGGACTTCAGCGACGTCGTCGGCTTCGTCGACATCCCCGGATCCAACCTTGTGCCCTACGTAGCCGAGCTCATCAACTGCACCGGCGGCATCAACGGGTCTCCCGTTGAAGTTCAGGTCGCCGAAGTTGGCGATCAGGCCGCAGTGGCCACCCAAGAGCTCCTCGACTGGGGCGCACACTTCTTGATTGGCCCCCCGTTTGCCGACTTTGCACTCCCCATTTTGCAGACAACCGGCGGCGAAGTGCCACTGTTTGTTGCCGCATCCACCGAGCCCACCCTTGCCGATGCATCCGTGAACTCGTTCCTGGTCACCTTCGATGACTACGGCATGGCAGGCGCCGCAGCCCAATGGGCCTGGGACCAAGGCATCACCCGGGCCATCTTGTTCACCGAAGGCGAAGGCATCCCCTACACCGGCATCAACCCCGACGCGTTCGCCGAGGCGTTCACTGCCCTAGGCGGCGAAATCGTCAGCACCCAAACCTACGTCTGGGGCGCTGACACCGACTTCTCCGCACAAGTCAACGAGATTGCGGGCGTGTCCGAAAACAACGAGGTTGTCTTCTCAGCTGCGCTGGCCTTCCAGGTCACTGCACTGCGCGGCCAACTCGAAGGTCAGGGCCTCGACGGGCTGACCTACATTGGGACCGACGCCATGGACGCCACTGGCATCCAGTTCGAAGAGAACAACGAAGGCATCGCCCATACCCCGCACACCAGCATCACTCCGGGCGATCGCATCGACAACCTGTTGTCCGGCTACGAGGCCGCGAAAGGCGAAGCACTCGAAAGCCGTGGCTTTATGGCGCTCTACGTCGACAGCTTGTTCTTGGGTATCCAAGGCATCCTCGACTGTGGTTGCGTCGAACCCGCCGAGATCGGGGCAGCAGTAGCTCAGATCGAGGGCTTCGAGGGCCTGTCTGGTGAGATCACCTATGCCGGAACCAACGGCATTCCACCCAAGGCCGTGCCGATCAACCAGATCGTTGATGGCGAAGACACGCTGGTCGCCACTATCGGAGGCTGATCAGTCATGCTCGACGTGTCGGGATTGACAACCAAATACGGTGCAATCTCGGCACTACGGGACGCCAACCTCCACGTTGGAGCCGGTGAGGTCGTTGGCCTCATCGGCCCCAACGGGGCTGGCAAAACAACGTTGCTCGGCTCTATTGCGGGGCTGCTTGTGCCCGATGCGGGGACCATTTCGTTCAACGGGAACAACATCACCGGCGCCGCACCCGAGAAGCTGCTGCGGTCGGGCCTGGCACTGGTTCCCGAACACCGACGCATCTTTGTCGACCTCACCGTCGAAGAGAACCTCAAGATCGGCGGCGTCACGGTCTCTAACGCCGACCGGACCGCGCTTCTCGACGAGATGGCCGAGCAGTTTCCTGTGCTGCGCGACAAGTGGACCACCTCAGCTGGGTTCTTGTCCGGTGGTGAAGCACAGCAGCTCGCCATTGCCCGAGCGCTCATGTCCAAACCCACCCTGCTCATGATGGATGAGCCGTCGCTGGGTCTGGCGCCCGTCCTTGTAGACGTCGTCTTTGACCTCATCGAATCTCTACGCGCGGCGGGTCGAACCTTGCTCGTGGTTGAACAAAATGCTTCGCGGATGCTGGACGTGGCGGACCGGGCCTATGTCCTGCGGAGCGGGGAAGTGGTAGCCGAGGGCACCGGCACTGAGCTCAGCCAGCGAGAAGATCTCTTCGACACCTTTATTGGAGGATGACAGCTCCGGCTGACAGGACAAGATGACCGAACTCCTCCAAAACCTGATCGACGGCTTGGGACGCGGGAGCATCTACGCGCTCCTTGCCTTGGGCGTTGCCGTGATCTTTGGCGTCATGCACCTGCTGAATTTCGCCCACGGCGAACTGATCACGGTTTCTGGCTACGCCACGTTCTGGGCCCTCGATGCGGGATGGTCCTGGTACTTGGTGGTGCCGCTCATCATTGTCACCGCCGTGGTGACGTCGCTGTTGATCGAACGCATTGCCTTCAGTCGGGTACGCGGAGCTGACGACTTCACCCTGCTGCTGACGTCCTTTGGCGTGCACTTCGTGGTGTCAGCCATCTTCTTGTTGTACGTCTCGGCATCAGTCAAGACCTTCCCGCGCCCCAGTTGGGTCACTAACACCTACGCCGTTGGCTCCTTGCGTATCGAAGTCTTCGACACTGTGGTCATCGGCGTCACCGTGGTCACGTTGGTCCTGACCACGTTGCTGCTTCAGCGCACAATGTTTGGGTTGGCGTTGCGTGCCGCCGCCGCAGACTTCGACACGGCGCGACTTATGGGCGTGAAGTCTGACTCGGTGATCCGGGGTGCATTTGCCCTCAGCGGGCTCCTTGCTGGTATCGCGGGCGTGTTCTGGCTGATGCGATCAGGCAGCACCACTCCCACCTCGGGTATCGACCCCATGCTCAAAGGCGTCTTGGCCGCGTTGATTGGCGGCCTTGGGAGCTTGCGCGGTGCCGTGCTCGGCGGCTTCGCCCTGGGACTTGCTGAGGTCTTGTTGCGCTCGAGGCTGCCCGATTCGGTTGCGAGTCTCACCGAGGGCGTCG
>JAUIIS010000265.1 GCA_030431575.1 Acidimicrobiia bacterium
GAGTTCGCAAGCGCCGCCCCTTCACCGGGTAGCGGCGCGCAGCAAGGCCAAGATTCTCCCGCCGCCAAGCTCTCACGCGACTATCTCGAGCTCGCTGAAGCTGTGTTCTCACTGATAATGCCCAAGCCGGCGCCGCCAATGCAGGCAATCGCCCTCAAATAGCGCTGGGCCACTGCCCTGGCTCGCCGCAACTAGCCTGGTGGTGCTCCAGCGCGCCAGCTCCGGCCGCGATGGGGCAAGGTGGAGATGTGTCTCTGGTCGAATCGCTGCAAAGAGTAGGGGTCGAGCCGGGGCAACCCCTTGGTCTTGCGCTGCATCCGGATATCGGCCTCGGTGTCGCTACAGGCAAAGACCGTTTCGCGCTTGGGACGCCAACCCCATTGGATGCCGTGGCCGAGGCCAACGAGAACCTTCACCCCCGTTGGATTTGGTGGGACAAGGTGACCGCCCGATTGATCGCCGAAGCTGGTGTGCCCATCGACCGCTGCTGGGACGTGATCACCGTGCACCGTTTGTTGCACGGCGGCTGGCGCACGAGCATCGCCCTAGCCTGGGCATGGCTTCATGGGTTGAGCCCAGACTCGGTCCCCCAGATGGGGCAACTCGGCTTGCTCGATGGGTTTGCAGATGAAGGCAGCAACCCCGACAACCCGGTGCGCCCCGATAGACACCTCCGTCCCGAATGGGTGGACGGTGGCTGGCAGCAGTCCCCTGAGCGCATGTCGCGGTGGGCCGAAGTTGCGCTGTCTGCAGCATCGTTGCAGCGGGTGCTCCTGGCCGATCGACCATTTCCGGACAAGGCACTGTCCACAGCGCATTCGGAGTCAGTGGCCGAACTGTTGAGTGCAGAACTGGAAGTGCATGGGCTACCGGTCGACGAGTCCGAAGCACAGCGCATCATCGCCGAGGCGGTGGGCCCGCGGCCCGCCAGCTTCGAAGACGAGGAGGCTAGTCGTGCGAGGAGAGACAGCGAGGTGTTTCGTCATCTCGACCCACCCCACAACATCAACCTCAGGAGCCCGACAGACGTAAAGGCAATGCTGCGACGCGTTGGCCTCGACTTGCCAGACACCCGAGCTTGGCGTCTCGAACAAGCACGAGGCGCGCATCCCGTTGTTGAAGCCCTACTGACCTGGCGCAAACGCGAGCGAATTGCAACCACGTACGGATACCGCTGGCTCGATGAGAACATTGCCAACGCCCGGCTCCGCGGCTCATGGTCGAGCACGGATGGAGCTGCTGGGCGCATGACCGCCTCGGCGGGTCTCCACAACTTGCCTGCAGATATGCGCCCCGCCATCTGCGCGAGCTCCGGCCACGTGTTTGTGCGGGCCGACCTTGGTCAGATAGAGCCGAGGGTCTTGGCCGCCGTTTCCGGCGACCCTGCGCTCGTTGCTGCCACCCAGGACGACGATCTTTACCAGCCTGTGGCGAAGCGCCTTGGGGTTGAGCGATCGGTGGCAAAGGTGGCGGTGCTCGGCGCCATGTATGGCGCAACTACAGGGGAATCAGCGAACGCGCTGCGGGGCCTGGAGAAGGCGTACCCCACCGCCATGGGCTTGCTGGCCAGGACGGCGGCCGAGGGAAGCGCGGGGAACGACGTGATGACCGTGGGCGGCAGACGAGTCAGGATGTGGACCGACACTTCGACCGTGGGCGACATAGACCGTGCACGAGCTGTTGCGGCTGCACGCGGCCGATTCGCTCGCAACGCGGTGATCCAGGGGGCGGCGGCAGAGTTCTTCAAGGTTTGGGCGGTGATCGTGAGACGGCGCATTCGCCCGATCCGGGGGCAGATTGCCCTCTGCCTGCACGATGAACTACTAGTGCACGTGAACGAGGACCATGCTGAAACCGCGGCGGAGATAGTGGCCCGCGCCATCGATGAGGCGGCCCACTACTGGTCGCCAGAACCTGACGTGCGGTTTCTCGCCGACACCTGCTTGGTTCAGCGCTGGTCAGACGCCAAGCACTAGGAGGCTGGTCGGAAAGGCATGGCGCTTCGCTCCACGCCCACGTTGCTCACGCACGGTGTTGCCTCAACCGCCATTCCGGTCCAGGGAGTGGCGATTTCGGCGCCTTGTGCAAAAACAACCTGGTCGCAGCCCCAAACACCGTCCTTCCCGACCACCCTCCTAGGATGCTGGAATGACGCCAGCCCATCGACAGAAGTTGTAGATGAGCTGCTCGCCCGCCGGGTCTTTCTTGGTCCAGTACTCGGGGTGAAACTGTGTCCCGACGATACGCCGGGCTTCATGCACCATCGCCTGGATAGGAGACACATTGGTCTGGGCCAGCGTGACGAACCCAGCTGGCGGGTCAGAGACCTCCCAGGTGTGGGCCATGCGATAACGACCGTCCGGGTCGATCCCCTCGGTCAGCGGGTGCGAGCGCAACCACTCGACCCGTTGGTAGCCAACTTCTTTGATCCAACCCGGAGCATACTGAGGCGCCGGATCCTCGGTACCATCTGGCAGCGGACCAATGCGTTCTACCGGGACTCCCAGGGCTTCAGCAATCCACTGGTGCCCACCACAGAACCCAAAGATGGGGACTTCGCTGCTGGCGATGACGTCAAGAAAGGCCAACTTCTGGGCGGTGTCGTAGGTATTTGGGTCTGCGCTGTTCCCGCTGAGGAACATGGCGGAAATGTCGAACTGACCCAGGAGCTCGGGGGTGACGTCGGTGTAGCGCTGCAGCAGGCAAACTTGGCCGGTGAGGTCTTGGAGACGATACGCGATTCGGGCGCGGCCAGCCAACAGTGACTCCCCATGAGGTGCGTGGTAGCCGCTTTCGTGCTCTATGTCGACGAACAAGATCATGGAGCCCGCTAGACCTGCGATTGGCGGCCGAGGAGATGGTCAGCAAAAAAGTCGTGGATCAGCCTGAGGCGCTCAACCCGGTGGTGTGGTGAACCGGACCGGGAGAGTTCGTGGTTCTCGCCTGGGAAACGGGCCATGGTCACATCCACTCCGTTGCGCCGTAACACCGCAAAGAACTGCTCTGCTTGTTCTATGGGGCAGCGCCAGTCCTCTTCGGCATGAAGGATGAGCGTGGGCGTAGATACGTTGTCGGCAAATGAGATGGGAGACATGGCTCGCAAGGCATCGAGTCCGCTGTGCCAGTCGGCGTCCAGCAGCGCAGGCAAGAACCACGAGCCGATGTCGCTTGTGCCAGCCATGGTTTCCCAGTTGATGACGGCGCGCTCGACCAGCGCTGCTTCATAGTGGTCGCTGTGGCCAATGGCCCACGCGGCCATGAACCCGCCGTAGCTGCCGCCCCCAATCCCGACACGGCCGGGGTCGACACTCGGGAGGGCTTTGAGGTGTTCTGTCAATGCCTGTACGTCCTGCCAGTCTTTGGTGCCCAACGCCCCAATGATTGAACGAGCCCACGCCTCGCCGTGGCCGTCCGACCCCCTTGGGTTGCCTGCAACAACGGTGTACCCATCTGCGGCGGCCATCTGAAACTCGTCGAAGAATGACAACGTGTATGCGCTCATGGGACCGCCGTGGACGTATACGAGGCCCGGCCCAGGCTGGCCATCACTGGCCAAGTCGGGCGGGTGCACCACCAGAGCCTCGATAGCGGTGCCATCTTGAGACGGCACCGACACGACCGCAGGCTCTGCCAGCTGGAGTTCTGCGAGGAGTTCGTCGTTCAGCGACACCAAGACTCGGTGTCCGTTAGGCCCGAATTCCCATAGCTCGGCTGGCCTGGTGGGCGTGGTGACGGCCGCGACGATGCGCTGGCCGTTGTCTGCAACGTCGAAGGATGTGATGACGAATGGCCCAGCAGCCACGGTGGTTAGGGATCCGGAGCGGTCGTCATAGCGGTCTACCGACACGGTCGCTGCATGTAGCCCTGGGAAGAACAGCGCTCCCGCCGCCGCCTTGCCACTGGCCGCCGCACCAATAATGGGCACGCAATTGACATCGTGTGGACCCAACACTGTTGGGGGGTCGTTTGGGCTCAACAGGTAAGGCCGAGAGAATCCGTACGCCGCTGCGTTGGGTTCCCCAGCGGCCCAGGGTCGGCCATCGGCCGTGAATCCGACCGAGGCCCATCGACCGGCATGAGGCGTAAGCAGTTGCTGGCGCCCACCTTCGGTGGCCAGTAGCCAGACCCGGTTGGTCCCTTCGATGTCGCTGCGCTCTGTGTCGGCGGCGATCACGAGGACTGCGTTTCCATCGGGCGAAACGGCCGCAGCAGTGTGGTCTACGCCGGGTTGGGTAAGCAAAGTGTGCCCGAAAGCCAGACCGGGTTCGAAAGGCTGGATTCGTTCGGACGGCTGGCAGTCCTCGCCAGTGGCGAGCGCGACCACACTGACTTGCCGTCGAGCATGCACCGTGTAGCCAAGACCGTTGGCCCGATAATCCAGACCGCGGGTGACCAAGGGCCGGCGCTTGACTTCTTCGGGATCGACGCCTTTGAGACGATCTGGCCGCTGGGTCGCCCGGATGAGAAGTCGGTGGTCATCCACCCAATCGACCTGATGAACGGTTTCTTCGTCGTAGCCGTCGAGAACGTGGACCTGGCCAGTGGCGATGGTGAGCACCGCGGCCTGTGGCTGCCCCTTCGGTTCGGATCGCAAGAATGCCAGCCTCGTGCCATCCGGAGAGAACCTGGGGGCCACATCTCGATGGCTCTCGGTGAGCGCCACCCTGTTGTCAGACTCCAGGAGATGGATCGTCGAACGCACCTCGTCGGTCGAGCGGTCTGGCCACGTAACGGTGTAGGCGATGTGCTGTCCAGAAACAGCCACAGTCCCGACAGAACGCAGCTCGTAGAGATCGGTCGCCTTGATAGTCCGCGCCATACCAAGCTCCGCCTAAGAAACTGCGGCCGCCGGGGATCCGCCCCCGCGGGTCCTGGTCGACAACGCTCGCGAGATCTGATCGGAGTAGCGGGTGGAGAGCGGACCCAAGACCGCTGTCAGGAGCACGTACCCTGCGGCCAATGCACCAAGCTGGGGGCCATCGGCCAGGTC
>JAUIIS010000266.1 GCA_030431575.1 Acidimicrobiia bacterium
GGCACACGCGGATCGAGGTCGGGGTAAGGCGGGCCACCGAACACTTCGACGTGGTGACCGAGGTCGGTTAGGGCCTTGCTCATCTCGCGGACGTAGACGCCTTGGCCACCAACGTGGGGCTTGCCCCGGTAGGCAAGCATCGCAATCCGCAGGGGACGCGTCGACGTACTGGTGTTCTCGGGTTGCAACTGGGCGTCCTTCCGTAGACGGCCCTTACAGTGTAAGGCACTCTCGTGGCACTTCCCAGCGGGCTACGCCGTCCCGCTAGAGGTTATTGGCAACGGGAGCGAATGACCTACTGGGTGTACCAGCGGAGCTCGGCGCACAACAGCGCTTCAGCACCCTGCTATACAGTCCCGATGCGCGCAGTTGTCCAACGAGTAACCCACGCAAATGTGGTTGTCGACGGCGAGACGGTCGGCGAGATCGGCCACGGCCTTTGTGTGTTGGTTGGTGTGACTCACGACGATGATGCCGCGGCCGCAAGGAAGCTTGCGACCAAACTCTTTGGACTGCGGGTCTTCGACGATGCCGACGGAGTGATGAACCTCAGCGTTGGCGATGCCGGCGGCGAAATCCTCGTCATCTCGCAGTTCACTCTGTACGGCGATGCCAGCAAGGGGCGGCGTCCCAGCTACGTGGACGCGGCGCGGCCCGAGCACGCGGAGCCACTAGTGCAGGCTGTGGTTGACCAATTAGTGACCTTGGGGGCCACCGTGGCAACCGGCAAGTTCCGCGCCGACATGGCCGTGTCGCTGGTGAACGATGGTCCAGTGACGATACTCATAGACATCTGAGGAGCGGGGCATGCCGCCTAAGGGGCCTAGCGGATAGGCCATGGTCACCGCAGAGGTCCTAAGGCCGGGCCGGCCTGCTGAACTGCCAAACCGCTGCTAGCGCGCCGATGGAGATGAGCAACATTGGCCAGATCCCGACGCGGGTGGCGATGGTGTTTCCGCTACGAAGTTCGACGCTTTGTTGCACCACTGCCGCTTCGCTGACGGCGGTCCGTTCGATCACGTCGCCGTCGGGCGAGACGACCGCAGAGAAGCCGGTAGGGGCGGCCTGAAGAACCCAACGCCCGGTCTCCATGGCCCGTAACCGAGACGAGGCAACCTGTTGGGTTTGGAGGATGGTAAGCCAGTAGCTGGAACCGTTGGTGGGGTTGAGGAGCAGCTCGCCGCCGTTGCCAATGGCGTCTCTGGCCCGGTTCTCGAAGAAGATTTCCCACGAGATGCTGATGCCGAGGGTGACCGGGCGGCCGCCTATCTCGATGTCCAACGTGGCCTCGCCGGTGCCGGGTTGGGTGTCTCGAGCAGGTAGGTAGTCGGGTGCCAGCGGTTCGATAAGGCTTCGTAGCGGCACGAACTCGCCAAACGGGACCAGGCGTACCTTGTCGTAGCGGTCGATGGCTTCGCCTTCGGGGGAAAACGCAATCGATGCGTTGGCGTTGGCGTCGTCGCCTATTCGTTCGAAGATCCCTGCGATAAGCCACGCATCGAGGTCGCGAGCGAGTTGTTGAAGCTCGTCGTACTCGGGGGTATCGACCACAAGTTGTCGCACGTTGACGACATCCTCTGGCCACAAGACCAGATCGACCGGAGTTTGAACCATCTCTGTTGCGGCAAGATGGCGCTCGAATACCTGGCGTTCGTCGGTGTTGATGGCTCGGGTGCCTTGGGGCCCGCCGCCTTGCACGATCGCGATGTCGATCTCGTCGATGGCCGTGCCTTTGGGGGCGACTTGGGCAAAGAGGCCAATGGCTACGACCGCAGCAGCCATGGCAGCGCCGCGTTTCCAATCGCGTTCGTAGAGCGCAGACAGGACCATGCCGCCAAGGACAACAAGGAACGCCAGTAGCAAGGGCCCCAAGATCCGGACGGTTTCGCCCAGCGGAGCGTCGGACTGACTCATGGGCAGCGTGGCTAGTGGGACACCGCCAAAGGGCCAACGCCACCGGAGGGCCTCGACCAACGTGAAGGCCGCTGGTAGCGCCAGCCAGCGCCACCGCCCAGAGGCGCGGATGGCGGTTGCGGCCCCGAAGAACACGGTGAAGATCAGGCCCTGCGCTATGTAGCCCGGCGGCGTGAGGTCGATCATCCAAAACGTGGCGGGGAACAGCCAGCCGGCCCCGAACGCGAACCCCCGGTTGGCCCGTTCTCGTAGCGTCTTGGCAACAAGCTGGCGATCGAGAATGGCGAAGGCCACAAAGGCCAGGGGCCACCATCCCCACGGCGGCATGGAGAAGGCGAGGAGGCCGCCAGCGCCCAGCGATGGGGCCAAAGCGACCAGTCCGGTCCAGAGTCGATTTGCGCGGATCAAGGCCCCTATCCTGCCCGACGAGAGGCCGCTATCCCACGTCGTCCCCACAGGTTCGTGCGAAGCCCAAGGTTGGCTAACTAGGCGGGTTCAGATGTCGCAAGAACCGTCTGAGCCGTCGGAGAGTTCCACGGTCAGCTTCTTGCGGAAGCCGGTGGTGGTGGTGACGACCATGCGAGATGCCAGACCAACCAGCTTTGGGGTCACCAGCACCTTGAGATCGGCCTCGGTGGTTACCCGGCGATAAGGAGCCAGGTTCTTTCCTTTTGTGTTGGTGTCGACCGACACCTCAGCAACTTTGCCTCAACCCGTAGGGCGGATGTAGTCAACAGTCATGACGCCGCCCTTTTTGCGCAACAGGCCTTCGGCTTCGCTGGTTAGTTCGATCTGCATGGTCTCGACACTCGTTTCTCGGGTGGCCACCAGCCACTGCTCCACAGTAACCCCATGCGCGGCCCCGACTATTCCGAAATGGCCCCGAGTGTCCTGAGTCAGAAGTTCGCCAGTGTATTCAGCTTCGCATGCGCTGCTCAGCCGCCGGCAGCGAAGGCTTCAGCAGCATGTGCCGCGATGCGGCCTTGTTGGACGCAGGCTGGCAACCCCAAGCCACGGAACGCGGCGCCTGTTGCGAAGACCCCGGGGGTATCGGTGGCGAGTGCTTCTTCTATGCCAGCGACCCGTTCTAAGTGCCCGGGCCGGTATTGCGGAAGCGCTCGTGGCCAGCGGGTAACGCGCACTTCAAGGGGTGTGGCCTCAACGCCGGCAACCCAGCTGAGCTCTTCGAGTAGCTGGGCCACGACGTCTTCATCGCTCATGTGCATGGCGCGGTCATCGCCAGAATGGCCTGCCGATACCCGCAAGTACTCGGTAGGCCCGTCGCCAAGGTGGGCCCACTTGGCCGAAGCCCATGAGCAAGCTGTCATCAACAAGCCTTCGCCGCGGGGAATGAGAAAACCCGAGCCGTCGAAGCGTTGGATGTCGGCTTTGTCGAAGGCCATGGTCACAAACGTCACCGACGCATAGTCGATGTCGGCAAGGGCCTGTGATGCGGTTGGCGAGTGGTCAGCTAGCAGTGGTGATGCCGCGAACGTGGGGCAGGTGATTACCACAGCTTTGGCGTTTGTAGGGCCAGCAGGCGTGTGGAGCGTCCAACCCCCTGCGGGGTTGGCTTCCATCCCGGTCACGGGCTGGTTCAATGCAATGCGGGTCTTGAGACGTTCTTGCAGTGCATCGATGATCTGGCCGGTGCCGTTGGGGTGGCCATTGAAGATGGGCGCCGATGGGTCGCGCTTGGTTTGTTGGAGATGGAGCTGCACCGATCGGATGAGGCTGGGATCGTGAGCGGCTGCTTCAGCAAGGCGGGGTACGCCGCCTTGGAGGCTGAGGTTGTCGGCGTCGCCTGCGTTGATGCCGCCAAGCAACGGGCCAACCAGGCGGTCCATGACCTCGTCGCCGAGGCGACGGCGAATGAGCGATCCCACGGATTCGTCGGCCCGTGGCGCATCGGCTCCCATGGTGAGGTCTTCGGCAGCTCGGGCCAGCCCGGCCTCTGACAGCACGCCGGAGGCGGCAAGGTCATCGAGGTCGAATGGGACGCCCAGAAACTGCTTCTTGGGTAGTGGGCGCAGCGCCCCTTGTGACCAGATCTTCGCTGCGCCGGTAGCGGGTGATACGAGGTCCTGCGTGAGATTGAGCTGCTCGCACAGCTCGAGCATGTGTGGTTCGCGCACCAGGAATGCGTCCGCAGCCTCATCCACCAGCGTCCCCCGCAGGTATGAGGTCAGGATCTTTCCGCCGACGCGGTCGCTGGCCTCTAGCAGCCTGACGTCGACGTCGTTGTGGAACAGCGTGAGCGCGGTGGTCAGCCCGGTAATGCCGCCTCCTACCACTACGACATCGGCCACGGCTTAGCTCTCCTCGTGCTGGTATGCATGCACGGTTTCCACAACGCGTTCCAGCACGGTTGGGTCTACATCGGGGGTGACCCCGTGGCCCAGGTTGAAGATATGTCCGGGGTGGCCGCCATTGAGGCGAAGTACTTCGAGGACTTCGGCTTCAACAACATGCCAGGGGGCGCCCAAGATGGCTGGATCGAGGTTGCCTTGCAGCGCCTTGTGGTCGCCAATGCGAGCTCTTGCCGCATCGAGGGGGACGCGCCAGTCGACGCCAACGACATCGGCGCCCGACCCCGACATCAGGGGCAGAAGTTCGCCCGTGTTCACGCCGAAATGGATGCGAGGCACGCCGAAGGCTTCGAGTTCGCCGAAGAGGTGCTGAGCCCAGGGCAAGACGTAGCGCGTGTACTGCGCGGGGCTTAACGCGCCAGCCCAGCTGTCGAATACTTGGACGGCACTGGCGCCGGCACCGATCTGGCTGAGTAGGGACGAAAGCGCAATGTCGGTGAGGCGTTCCATGAGCTGTGCCCAAAGTGCTGGGTCGCCAGCCATGAGTGCTTTGGTCTTGTGATAGGTGCGCGATGGCCCGCCCTCGATGAGATAGCTGGCCACGGTGAACGGGGCGCCAGCGAAGCCAATGAGGGGGATGTCGAGCTCGCCAACCAGAGCCTTCACCGTGTCGATCACATAGGGCGTGTGCGTGGCTGGATCGAGCGGGGGGAGGCGGTCGAGATCGCTGGCATCGGCGAAGGGTTGGTCGGTTACCGGGCCAAC
>JAUIIS010000016.1 GCA_030431575.1 Acidimicrobiia bacterium
TCCACGAGGGTGGACAGGAGTGGGTTGGCCGAAGCCGCGGTGGCGGCGGTGTCGTCGGCCATGCCGGCAAAGCTGCCTTCACCTTCGGTGGGCACTGCGCTGCAAGCCGGACCGCTCGCACCAAGCATGTCGGTGCCAGCAGCTTCCTCTTCGGACATGTCGTCCATGTCCCCTTCGGACATGTCGTCCTCGCTCATGTCGTCGCTCATGTCGTCCTCGGACATGTCGTCTGAGGTCAGCGTGGCAATGGCATCAAGGGCAACCTGGGGGAGCAGCACCGAGTCAACGATGTGCACGGTGCCATTGGCCACGGGCACGTTCGAGCAAATCACACTCGCATCGTTCACCATGGTCCCGTCGCTGCCGAAGGATACATCGCCGCCCTCTACGGTTGTGGAGCTGCCCGCAGAGCCGAGTTCGTCAGCGCCAAGCGACTCGCCAGGGATGACGTGATAGGTGAGCACGCTGGTCAGCAGGTCCTGATCGGCGAGGACTGCGCCGAGGATGTCTTCTGGGATGGCTGCGAAGGCATCGTTGGTGGGGGCAAAGATGGTGAATGGTCCGTCGCTGTTGAGGGTGTCGACGAGGTCGGCTGCGACCACGGCGTCCACGAGGGTGGACAGGAGTGGGTTGGCCGAAGCCGCGGTGGCGGCGGTGTCGTCGGCCATGCCGGCAAAGCTGCCTTCACCTTCGGTGGGCACTGCGGCGCATCCTGGGCCAAACGCGCCCATCATTGCTGTTTCGTCTGTTGCCGCAGAAGCATCGTCGGCTTGTTCGGTTGGCTGGGCCGTGACCGTGTTGTCGTCGCTGTCGCTGGAGCAAGCAGTGAGCAGCAGGGCTCCTGCCATGAGTGCTCCACCAACGGAGCGGCGCATCCGTCGATTGGTGGTGGTTTGGGGGTGGGTCTTCATGTTGGTTCCTTCGGTTATCGGGTTCGGGGGGGGGTATGTGACAGGTTCGGAGCCACCTGCTTGGTGGATTGGACAAAGTTCAGAAATCTTTGAACCGTGGTGAGGGTCGGTGGCTCAGGCGTCTTCGACGATGACCACCACGGTGTGGTGACCTGTTGCTCCGTCGGGGAGGGGTTCGACGCGATCGGCGGTCTGCACCAGGCCGTTCCGGTCGGTTGCGCGCACCGAAATGGAATGGCGGCCTGGGACGGCGTCCCAGGGCATAGACCATTGGCGCCACGTGGTGTCGTTCACTTCTTCGGCCAGCTCTGCTGGTTGCCACTCGCCTTCGTCGATCTTGAGTTCCACCGTGTCGATGCCGATCGTTTGCGCCCACGCCACGCCGCCCAGAACAAATGGGCCTGGCGGAATCCGGTCGAGGCCCCGAGGGGTGTCGATACGGCTCTGAAGTTTGATTGGAGCTTGCGCGGCGTAACCACGAGGCACCCAGTAGTGGTCGAAGGCGTCGTAGGTGGTGAGCTCGATCTCGCTGAGCCACTTGGTAGCTGAGGCATAGCCGTAAATCCCAGGGACAATCAGACGCGCCGGGAAACCGTGTTCAAGGGGTAGTGGTTCGCCGTTCATTCCAACGGCGACCAGCGCATCGCGCCCGTCGAGGGCGGCCACGGGAAAGCCGCAGGTGTAACCATCTACGGACCGTCCGACTATTTGGTCGGCGACGGGGTCGATGCCTGCTTCGTTCAACAGGTCGTCTAGCCGGATGCCTAGCCATCGTGCATTGCCGATGAGGTCGCCGCCGAGAGTGTTGGACACACAGGTCAGGGTGATGTCGGCTTCTATGAGGTCTCGGTTGAGGATGTCATCAAAGGACAGGCTGAGCTCTCGATCAACCATGCCTTTGATGCGCAGGTTCCAACCTTCTGTTGGAACCTGCGGCACGCTGAGGGCCGTATCGATCCGGTAGAAGTCGGCGTTTGGGGTGAAGAAAGGTGCAGCCGCCTCTGCTTGCGCGGCGGCGGGTGTAGCCGCCAAGCGGCGAGCTGGAGTGGGGAAACGAACTGCTGCTCGGGATTCTGCTGCGCTAAACCTGTTTGCCAGCCACCGGCCCGAGGCCCCCAGAACCGCCGTAGTCGCCGCCAACGCACCAACTCCGAAGATGAATCCGCGCCGGTCAGTGGCGTGGCTAGTCGAATGCTGGTTGAGCCCCGGGTGGCGGTCCACTCCCACTGCCAGAGCTATGCCGGCGGCGGTGGCGCCAGCAATCGAGGGCAGCGGCGAAAGCCAGTCCACCCCGGTGCGCGCCGCCAGTGCAGCAACGGAACCAACCACACCGAATAGGCCAATGCCTACCAGCCCGGCGGTCTTGTTCTTGCAGAACGCAACCACGCCAACCAGAGCGGCATAGACAGCAAGCATTACTCCAATCCCGGCGAGCAGCGCGATCTTGTCGTTTGTGCCGAACCAGTCGATGGCCAGGTTCTTGAGCGGTGTCGGCACCCGGTCCACGATGCGGTCACCCACGTCAAGCACAGGCGACCTCAGTTGTTGTGACAGCGAAGCCACCAGCTCAGCTACGGCTAGGCCGAATGCGCCAATTGCCAGCCCGGCAACTGCGGCCATCGCAATTCTTGACCACTTGCCTGGGGCTTGCGGCGCGCGAGGCGGCGCCGTATTGGCAACGTCAATGGACGGTTCTTTATTCATGGCCACAGTTCGGAGTCAAGGCCTTCCTGGATTGGACCAATCCAGGAAGGCCGCGGTTCCGAACGAATCCCATGTACTCAGAACGAAGACTGCAATGATGAGTGATGTGAACCCGCTGTCGCGCCTCCGGTCTGTGCCGACGGGGGCTGTCGCGGACCCAATCGCGCAGTCGCTACGTGACGCCGGCAAGGGCAACGAAGCGGCGTTCGCCGACTTCTACGACCTCACCTCGGCGTTGGTGTATGGCATCGTCTTGAAGATCGTGCGTGACCCTTCCATGAGCGAAGAAGTAACCCAAGAGGTTTACGTCGAACTCTGGAGGCTCGCGCCTCGCTTCGATGACAAAAGAGGGTCCGCGAAAGGATGGGCTGCAACTATTGCCCACCGTCGTGCCGTCGACCGGGTTCGCTCCGAGCAAGCGCACAGAAACCGGGACCAACAAGAACATGAGCGTTCAGACAGACCGAGCGATGTTGTCTCTGAGACCGTTCTTGATGGCCTGGACCACGCCCGGGTCCAGAATGCGCTGGCTGGGTTAACCGAGGCGCAACGAGAGGCCGTGACCCTTGCGTACTACGGCGGACATACCTATCGAGAGGTCGCGGCCCTGCTCGACACCCCTGAAGGAACGATCAAGACTCGAATTCGCGATGGCCTCAGCCGCCTCCGCGACGACTTTGGAGTGGCGCCATGACCAACCACGACATTCATCACCTGGCTGGAGCGTACGCACTCGACGCGCTGGACCCCGAAGAACGATGGGCATTTGAGGCCCACTATCCAACCTGTGACGTTTGTGTGCAGGAAGTCGACACCTACCGCACTGTGGCTGTGCACTTGGCCGAAGGCGTGACCACCGCACCCAGGGCAGACCTTAAGACCGCGATCATGGGTGAGGTCGCGACGACCCGCCAGGTGTCGCCACTGGTTACCCAGCGCGTCGACGAGCTAGCAGAACGGCGGCGTTGGCGGCCCGCCAAACCCATGGCGCTCGCAGCCGCCGCGGCCGTGGTGTTGCTCCTTGGCGTTGCAGGCATCTTGTCTATTGGCGGGGGACCGTCGGACACTGAACGGATACTCGCGGCATCTGATGCTGTGGTTACCTCGCTCGATGGCGAGAGTGGATCAGTGCAAGTGGTTTGGTCCGAAGAACTCGACAAGGTCGCCATCTTTGGAAACGGACTGCCTGACAGCGGTAGCGACAATGAGTTCGCCCTGTGGGCAGTTCAAGAAGATGGCGTAGCTCCGGCGGGTCTCTTCGATGCCGCCGACGACGGTGGCGTTTCGGCCGTGATCGATGTTGGTGGTGTCGACCCAGCTGGCTGGGGGGTGACCATCGAGCCCAACGGCGGCTCGGAGCAGCCAACGGGCGAGATACTCTTTATCGCCACGCTTTAGGGCGCCGCCGAGTATCTGCCTGCGGCCCGCTAGCTTACGCTTGGCTCAGTGCTGCACGGTCGGCGGCTGAGCGACGCAGTTGCTCGGCTGCTTCTGGGAATTCGGTCAGTACTCGCCTGAACTCCTGTACCGACATGACGCTGATCCACATGTCCTCGTTGGCGGTCACGGTGGCCGATCTCGTCTTTTCCGCAATTCCGGCGGTGTCCAACAACGCCATCTCGCCGAAATGATCGCCCGCCTGCAAAGTGGCTGCGACTTCACCCGCAACGGTCACCGTTGCCGATCCACCGAGGAGAACCCCGAACTCCTTGCCGGGGACGCCTTCGGCTGTCAACACTTTGCCGGCTTGCACCTGTACCGGGGTGGCGAGGGAGTCCAGGCGTGCCCGCTGGGCGTCGGTGGCCCACCGGAAAATGTCGGCCGACGCAACGCTGTGGGTTTCGTTGTGGCTTCCGGTGCCGCTGACGGCCCCCGTTGTCTGAGCGATGAGAACGTCGCACGTTGCTCGTCGAAGCACATCGGTGGCTATCGCCCCGAGAAACCGCTTTGCTCCTTGAACCCGGCGGTTGCCCACAACGATGAGTGCCGCATCGATCTTCTCGGCTTCGGCACAGATGGTCTTGGCCGGATCCTTGGTGCCAACGGCGGTAGTGGCATCAGGGGCACCAATGGCGAGCTTTATGCGCTGCAAGGTCTGTTTGGCTTCTTGGGTGCCGTCGTCAAAGAAGACTTCGTTCCCGCTACGCACAGTCGTGGCGTGGACATGCTTGATCGCCATCACGATGTGCAACGGTTCGCCCAGCGACTCGGCCATGGCCGCCGCCCGTCGTGCCGCAAGCAACGCAGTTTCACTGTTGTCGACCCCTACCACTACTCCACTCATGGTGACCCCTCTTGTGTCTGCCTGCGGACCCGTTGTCCAGCGGCATGAGGTCACCTTGATGGGTTTGTCGGTTGGCGTCTGTAACCGTGATCACATAGACCCGCAATTCGCTCCCGCTTTCCTGCGGGCGGTGAATGTCCCGGTAGTAGTGTCAGGTTGTCTTGACCAGCAGGGGGTGGGTTGATGACAGCCAACGTGATCTCCGACGTCGCATGACTTCAGCGACGGGTCCCATGGCGCAACACCGGATGGCGCTCGGCAGCTTCGTGGCAGAGCGAGGCAACAGCCGCGCGTTGAGCCCTGGGGAGATGCTGTTCGCCGAAGGTGACCAGTCCACCTCAGTATTTGCCTGTACCTCGGGTCGGATCAACCTCTTTGTCACATCGCCGAGCGGCCGAGAGGTCATGTTGGGTACAAAGACTCCGGTTGAGGGTTTTGGAGAGCTCTCGGCCATCTCAGGGTCGCCCCGGACCGCAACGGCTCGGGCCACCGAAGCTGCCACTGTGGCTGTGATGCCTGGCGACGAGTTCTTGCACGAGCTCGAGGCCGAGGCTTCTCTTGCGATTGCTGTGCTCCGGGAGCTTGCAGGTCAGCTTGCCGTGTCGAACCTACGATTGTCTTCCCGGTCGGTCGAGTCGGCCGAAGGGCGAGTTGCGCAACTGCTCGTCGATCTCGGTTCAAAGTTCCGTCGCCACGGGCGAGGTGGGTCCACTGAGCTGCCAATCACGCAGGATGAAGTCGCAGCTTGGGTTGGGTCGACGCGTGAAGCAGCCGCACGTTCCCTGGCGTCGCTGCGCAAAGCTGGCTGCATCAAGACGGGTCGGGGCCGGATCACCATCGTGGACAACGGTGCCTTGGAAGGCATGGCGTGCGGAAGCACGTTCTTGCGCTGACATGCGACGGAGGCCAGCTCCTGCCAGGTAGAGGGGTTACCGGTTGCGGGCCTTGTGCCACGCCTCGATGGCGGGACGCAACCACAGGCTGGGTCGACCACGCCCAAGACTGACAACGGGTCGAGGCATGTCGGGGTAGCGGCGCTGATACAGGCTGACACTGTTCGGGTGTGCCAGACCGAGGATCTCGGCGATTTCTCGTGCGTCGGTGAGATCCTCAGTGTTGACCATTGGCGCCATCTCCCCAGCCTAGCTGTTTCTACCCGTAGACTTGATTGGCATGAAGCGAATTCGGTCAAATAGCCCGTGCTGGTGCGGAAGCGGCGTGAAGCACAAGCGTTGTCACGGCGACCGCAAGCGTCTACAACGCGACCCGGTCACGCTGGGCGCGGTCTCGCCCCCAAGGTCCGTGCCAGATCACATCGTGCCACCCAGCTATGTCACGACGGGGACGGTCAGCGATACCCGAACGCTTCAGATCCAAGACGACGATTCGCTCCTTAGGCTCCGACATGCGTGCCAAGTAGCAGCAGAAGTGCTGATAGAGGCCGGCGAGGCCGTTGCTCCAGGTGTCACCACCGATGCGATCGACGCCGTCGCCCACGAGGCCTACATCAGTCGCGGTGCCTATCCCAGTGACCTGCACTACAACGGATTCACGAAGTCGGTTTGTACTTCTGTGAACGGCGTCGTTTGCCACGGCATCCCCGACGACCGACCGCTCCAAAACGGTGACATCGTGAACGTCGATGTCACCGCGTTTATCGACGGTATGCATGGCGACACGTCGGCCACCTTCATGGTTGGCGAGGTCGACCAACCAACCCGCGGCCTGGTGGAAACCACCCGCGAAGCAACCCTGCGCGGCATCGCCGCAGTACGGCCAGGCCTGCCGCTCCGCTGCATTGGCGAAGCCATCGAGCCATTCGCACTGTCGCGCGGGTTCACGGTTGTTCGAGAATACGGCGGGCACGGCATCGGCGAGACCTTTCACGCAGCGCCCCATATCTACCATCACGTCGAGCGCGACGATGTGGCCCTGTTTCAACCCGGCATGTCGTTCACGATTGAACCCATGCTCTTGTCTGGCGGAACTTCGTTCACACAGGCCGAAGACGGCTGGACCGAACACGTCGACGACGCCATGCCATCAGCCCAGTTCGAACACACGGTCATAGTCACCGACACCGGCGCCGAAATCCTTACGGTCACCGCAGACGGCAAGAGTGCCGCAGGTGTCGCACTGTCACCCTCCTAGATAGCGGCGGTTGGCCCGGCGTAGATGTCCGTGTATCGGTGCGGTTGGAAACCAACGTTGAGGTCGAGATATCGACCTACCCGCTCAAGCTGACCGAAGCCCGAACTTGGGGTAGTCGTTCTCGACCATGGTCACATAGGTCCACACCCGGAGGTAGTAGTTAGCGACGCGTACGAGGAAGTCCCGCATGCCCTTAGGCCATGCACCCGAGAACAACACCGCGAACCAGCCGATCAGAGCGACAACGGCCGCACCGATGAAGTAGAACATCAGCACGATGAAGTGAGGAATAGCCTTGAAAATGTTGAGGGCAGCCGAGCGAGGGACCGTCTCGGGCACGCTTGGAACCGTGAGGCGCACCGGCGGGTAAGCGAGGTTGTCGGTTGAGTCGGTGCTGAAGTCGAACGGTGGGTAGGTCTCGGAGTAGCCCACCAAGAACCCGCTCGCGCGAGCGTTGTAGCGCTCATACATCGCCAGAACCCCGAACATGCCGGGGTGCAGCTTTCCCGTGAAGATCAGCATCAACCAATAGACGAAGAAAACCGCGCGCGCCAGAATCTGCAGTGCGTACAGGATGATGCCGTGCGGGATGAACAGAATCCAGTTCACGAGTGGACGCCAGCGCGATAACTCATACGGTGAATCGACAATGAGGTACTGGCGATTGCTTCCTAGGGTCTCTTGTGTCATGACGACCTCCTCTGGTCGCGCTTTGGCGCTCTTCGAGAGTGAACCAAACGGTGTACCCAAGCACAGGGTAGAAAGTCAGGTTCGTGACAGAAACCACCGATCGTTCGCGGTGCTGGGTGTGAGCTCCCTTTCCGGACCCACACCATCTGTTCGCACCGCCTGGGGACTGGTTCAATAGTCACGAGCCCAGGAGATTGACCTACCAACGCTCAACGTCGCTTGGAGCGCGCCTAACGCCTAGTCGCGGACCTGTTTGGCCGACAACAACGCGGTGCTTTGGACCGCGGGGAACCACGTTTCTGGGTCGACGTGTCGTTGAGCGATGATGTCGGCTTTGATGCCGCGCGAGCTCTGGTCGGGGAACCCGGCGAACCTCTCCGCTAGTGCTTCGGCGCGGGAGCGAACCTCGTCGTCGGGCACAACCTCGTGGACAATGCCTAGCTGGTGTAGCTCGGCCGCTTGGACACGATCGCCGATCAGCGCCATTCGTGCCAGCGTTTGTTCACTGCACTTCAGCCGCATCCAGGCAGCGTTCATCGGTATGCGCGCCCCCTGGTGAATCTCGCCGATCTGAAGGAATGCAGACTCGCCGGCCACCAAGAGATCGCCAGCGACTGCAAAGGCCGTGCTGCCGTTGATGCCATACCCCTCAAGCGCAACCACAATTGGGCACGGGCAATTGAACAGCGCGATGTGGGTCCGGCGAACGCTCGTGAAGAAGTGCGGCACCCAGTCGTGTTGCGGCACCGCTTGCAACTCGGTGAGGTCGACGCCGGAACTAAACGAGCCGCCCTCGCCCCGCAACACCAACGCCGCGATTGACGTGTCTGCGCTCACCTCGTCGATGATGTCGGCGAGCTGATCAAGCATCGGTCCCGTCATAGCGTTCTTGCGATGCGGCCGATCAAGCACAGCTGCCGCCCAACCTTCGTGCCGTTCCAGCCTCACCAGCGTTTCTTCGCTCATCCTTGGAATCCCTCCGACTCGCCGTCTTGTCCTTGTCGAGTCTGCCACGGCGACTGGTTGCCAAGGGCATTGGCAGGGCCCTGCGCTGTGGGCCAGGCTTGCGGGGAGGGGATGAGTGAAGATGACGTTGAAGATTGGGACATGGGCGCTGCCGGTTGACCAGGAAGGCCTTGACTTTGTGGTTGAGGCTGAGCGACTTGGAGTGGACTCGGTTTGGGTTCCCGAGTACTGGGGGTATGACGCGCTCACACCGTTGGCTGCGGCCGCCACCGCTACCAGTCGTATCCGGTTGGCTACTGGCATCGTGCAGCTGGGCACTCGCACGCCAGCCATGATGGCCATGTCGGCTTTGGCGCTCCAGCGGATGTCTCAGGGACGGTTTGTGTTGGGCATTGGAACCAGCGGTCCCCAAGTCATGGAGGGTTGGCACGGGGTTCCTTTCACCAAACCGATCGCCCGCACACGGGAGACCATCGAGATCATCCGCTCCATCTGCGCAGGTGAGCGCCTCGACTACGGCGGTGACATATACCAGCTGCCGCTGCCGGACAGCCAAGGTAAGGCCATGCGTTCTGCGGTCCCCCCGGCAGATGTTCCGATCTACATAGCTTCGCTGGGCCAGGCCAACCTCCGGCTAACAGGCGCCCTAGCCGATGGCTGGGTCGGCAACTCGTTCTTTTGCGAGACCGCAGATGTGTTCCTCGACGAGATACGTGTGGGGGCCAACTCGGCTGGGCGCAGCCTGGCAGACGTTGAGCTCACGGTCTCAGTTGGCTGCGAGATCACCGACGATGTCGAGGAAGCTGGTAGGCGCCACGCATCGGGGTTCGCCTTCACCTTTGGTGCTATGGGTTCGGGGTCTACCAACTTCTATAACAACGCCTTTGCCCGCCAGGGCTGGGGTGATGACGTTGCTGAGGTGCAACGGCTTTGGCTGTCTGGAGATCGGGATGGTGCCGCAGCTCGCGTGCCCGTCGGCATTGGCTTGGGGCAGAACCTCATCGGCCCGCCCGAAGAAATCCAGCGGAGACTACGCCAATACCGCGATTGCGGGATAAACACGCTTCGGGTTGGCCCAATGGGTACCGGGCTTGACGAGCAGCTGGCCGGTCTCGGTCAGCTGATGGACCTCGTGTATGCGGTTAACGATAGTTGACTATTGCGAGTTCTACTCGCAATAGCGTCTGTCTTGATCTAGGTTCTGTGAAATGGCGTCAGACCCTAACCACGGCGACGGCCGCAAGGCGCGTCGAGAACGCAGCCGACGGGCCGTGATCGACGCCATCTTTGCGCTCGTAGCGCAGGGCAAAGTGCCGCCAGAGGTCGAACAAGTGGCTGAACTCTCCGGAGTATCCGTTTCTTCGATATTCCGCATGTTCGATGGGCTTGACGATATGCGGGGTCAGGCCATTGAAGAGTTCGGGGTTCGGTACGCACATCTGTTTGCGGCCGTCCCAGAGACTGACGCAAAGCGACCTGAGCGAATCCAGGAGTTCGTTCGTGTTCGTGTGGCTCTCTATACGGTGGCCGGCCCGCTCATGGCGATGGCCCGCCACCGGGCGATGGACAGCGAGACCATGGCAACCAGCGCCCACGGCCAACGGCAGTTGTTGGCCGAGCAAACCCAACGGTTCTTCGCCGCGGAAGCAAACGATCTCACGCCGGCCAACGCTGCCAATTTGGTGGCCATGATCGACGCAAGCACATCCCCAGAGGCATTCGAAGTCTTGCGCTCAACGCACGGACGCACCCGCCGCCAGGTCGAACGGAGCTGGCGTCAGGCCGTAGAAGCGCTCACTGCAAGTTGGTGCCACACCGCCTCACCGAAACCTAAGGTCAGCCAGAAGGAAACAGAGTTGTGACACGACCATCGAAGTTCGAAGGCACCATCGGCAAAACCATCGCCGACTCCGAGGCATGGTTCGACGAACCCCCGCACCCCGGAGCGGACGCCCCCAACGTGGTGCTTGTACTCCTCGACGACACCGGTTTTGCGCAGTTTGGTTGCTACGGCTCTGACATCGACACCCCCAACATTGATCGCCTCGCTGCCAGCGGCGCACAATTCACCAACTTCCACGTCACTCCGCTTTGTTCACCCACCCGGGCGGCGCTGCTGACGGGGCGGTCCCAACATGCAGTTGGCATGCGCGCGGTATCTAACTTTCGAACCGGATTTCCCAACCAACTTGGTCACATCAGCAACCATGCAGCAACAGTGGCCGAAGTGTTGCGCAGCGAGGGCTACGCAACCTACTGCGTGGGCAAGTGGCATTTGGCGCCAATGGAGCAGTGCTCCGCCGCGGGACCGTTCGACCAGTGGCCGCTAGGCCGTGGCTTCGATCGCTTCTATGGGTTCCTCGAAGGCGAAACCGACCAGTTCCACCCCGACCTTGTGTGCGACAACCACCCCATCGAGCCGCCAGCCGGGCCCGAAGACGGCTATCACGTCAGCGAAGACATGATCGATCAGCTGTTGAAGATGATCGGCGACAGCATGGGCGTGCGGCCAGATCGGCCATTCTTTGCCTACGTTCCGTTTGGCGCTACCCATGCCCCGCATCAGGCACCCGAGGAGTACCTAGACAAGTATCGCGGCAGGTACGACGAGGGCTGGGACGTGGTGCGTCAGCGTTGGTACGAACGCCAGCTTGCGTTGGGCGTGATCCCGCCAGACACCAAGCTTGCCCCACGCAACCCGGGCGTCGAGCCGTGGGAAACTCTGCCTGAGAACCAGAAGCAGGTTGCTGCGCGCCTCCAAGAGGCATTCGCTGCGTTCCTCGACCACACCGACGACCAAATCGGGCGGTTGGTGGAAGGCCTCGACCAGTTGGGCGCGCTCGACAACACCATCTTTGTGGTGCTGGCAGACAATGGCGCCTCCCAAGAAGGCGGGCCGTTCGGCGTGATGCACGAGATGAAGTTCTTCAATGGCATCTTCGATGATGGCGACGCCATGATCGACCAACTCGACAACATTGGTGGCCCGCATAGCCACACCAATTACCCGTGGGGCTGGGCGCAGTGCGGCAACTCGCCGTTCAAGTGGTACAAGCAAAACACGCACGAGGGCGGGGTGCACGTGCCCATGATTGTGCACGCCCCATCACACATCCCGGCCGATACGCATGGCCTGCGCGATCAGTTTGTCAACGTCTCCGACATAGTGCCCACCATCTACGACTTGGTAGGCATCACGCCACCAGAGACCTACAACGGCGTCGAGCAGCTGCCAGTTACCGGACACTCGTTCGCTCCAGTGTTAACTACTCCGGCGGCCGATGCCGCCAACCGGCTGCAGTACTTCGAGATGGCGGGCAGCAGAGCGTTGGTGCAGATCGACGACAACGGCATCGCCTGGAAGGCGGTGTGTAAGCACACCGCTGGCGCCGACTACAACACCGAGCCCTGGGAGCTGTACCGCATCAGCGACGACTGGTCCGAGTGCAACGATTTGGCTGAGGAACAGCCCGGCAAGGTGGCCGAACTGATCGACCTGTGGTGGAGCGAGGCCGAACGCCATGGCGTGCTCCCGCTCGATGAGCGGATGATCGAGCTGTTCGGTGCACGATTCAGGCCGAACTCGCCGCACCCACCCGACAGGCGCTATCTCTATCGCCCGCCTATGTCGCCCATGCCCGGGCAGGCCTCTGCGGCCATTGGCGGAAAGTCGTTCGACCTGACGGCTCGCGTAACAAGAGAACCAGGCCAGGCCGGGGTCATCTACGCCACCGGCACCGAGAACTCGGGCATCTCGTTCTTTGTGCAAGGCGACCGCTTTGTCGTGGACTACAACGCCTTTGGGGAGCACACCGTGCTGACATCAACTGTCGCAGTGCCCGCTGGCGACGCAGTTCTGACCGCCAAGTTGCGCCGGCGCGACGGGCGCGCAGGTGAGATGACTCTGCTGGTCAACGGGGCCGAAGCTGGCTCGGTTGCGTTGCCCCTATTCATGCGCATGGTTTCATCGGTTGGACCCAGCGTTGGTTACGACCACGGCTCGGCCGTCTCCGAGTATTACAGCAGCCCATTCGCGTTTGACGGAACCCTTCACGAAGTCGAGATCCAGCTGCTCAGTCGACAAGACGCCGAAGCACAAGATGCCGAGGCCGCAGCAGAAATGAGCCGTCAATGACACTCGCAGTCACCTTGCTAGGCACCGGTTCGCCCATGCCCGCACCCGACAGAGCCGGTCCGGCCACGCTGATCTCGACTGGCGAGGGCGACGATGCCGAGCACTACTTGATTGATGCTGGTCGGGGCGTGCTCATGCGCCTTGCCGCGGCTGGCCTTGGGGCACCCAACCTCACCGCCGTGCTGCTTACCCATCTGCACAGTGATCACATCACCGACCTCAACGATGTCATCACAACCAGGTGGGTGATGACCTTTACCGAGACGCCACTAACCATCGTTGGACCGGTGGGCACGCAAAAGGTCGTCGACCACATCCTGGCGTCACTCGACCCAGACGTCGAGTACCGCATTGCACACCACGAAGATCTCAATCATCGGCCCCCGGTAACCGTTATCGAAGTCGAACGCGGTGCGGTGACGTTGCCCGATGGGCAAGGCGGAACGGTCGTAATCACCTGCGACCAAACCGACCACAAACCTGTGGAGCCAAGCGTTGGCTACCGATTCGACTACAACGGCGCAGCAGTGGTTGCTGCGGGCGACACCGTTCCTTGCCCGGGGCTGGATGCCCTGTGCGCTGGCGCGGATGCGGTGGTGCACACCGTCATCCGCAAGGACATCATCGCCAACATCCCGATGCAGCGCATGAAGGACACGCTGGACTACCACTCGTCTCCCGAAGAGGCAGCCCAAACCGCCGCTAAAGCCGGGCTATCCACGTTGATCCTCACCCACTACGTTCCCCCAATGCCGCTAAGCGGCACCGAGGACGATTGGCGAGCGCTGGCGGCCGCACACTTCGTCGGAGCCATCGAGATCGGCGACGACCTGCACCGCGTGGAAATCGCCCCAAGCCAGCCGTAACCACCAGGCAGCAGCAACGAGACCACCAAACTTGGCGGCGCTTGCTAGCGGCGCATCCCCGCTGCGCAGCATTCTGGACCGCAACTAGTGTCCCACTGTGGAGAACTACACAGATATCAACGTCGAACCCAGTGGCGAGATAGAGATCCTCACTATCAACCGGCCCGAGGCTCGCAACGCGCTGACGTACAACACCTACGACGAGCTTGAGCACGCTGTGCGTTCAACATCGGCACGCTGTTTGATCATCACAGCTGTGGACCCCGCCTTCTGCTCGGGCGACGACGTGAAAGCAGTGATGGCAAACCCGGCAGGCAACCCTGCCGACCGCTTGGAACGAAAGCCAAAGATCACCGCGCTGGCCGACGCTCTCGTGCACACCGATGTTCCCGTCATCGCCGCCGTAAATGGCGCCGCTGTGGGTTGGGGTATGGAGCTAGCGCTTCTTGCCGATATTCGTGTGTTATCCGAACGGGCCCGAATGGGCGAACTCTTCGTGCTTCGAGGGCTCAACTGCGACGTTGCTGGACTGGCCCGTCTCGCCGATGCGGTGGGTCGGGAGCGGGCCGCCGAGTTGTTGTTTACTGGCGAGATCATCGATGCCGAGACTGCTTTTTCCGATGGCTTGGCCTCCAGGGTCGTGCCCCACGAAGAACTCATGCCCACAGCGCTTGCTGTCGCACAACGCATCGCGGCCAATCCGCCAGTAGCTGTCCAGAAAATCAAGGCTGGTCTGCGCGAAGCGCTTGACCCAGACTGGGCGTCTCTGGGGAGCTGGGTTTCCTCCAGCCTCGCCGAGCTGTTCCGCACCGACGATCACAAGGAAGGCGTTGCCGCGTTCCTGGAGAAGCGCGAACCTCGCTACACCGGCAAATAGACCACCGTCGGCGACTATCTCGATGATGTGAAGCGTCGACACCTCTTGGCGCAGCGGCGCTCGGTAGCTGTCCACCAACGGTTCTGAAAACATCTCTTCCTACTGGACCGGATTGCGCAAGGCGGGCGTAAGCTCCACGCTCGATGGCTATCGAAACGTACAAACAAGAGTTCATTGAGTTCATGGTTAGAGCTGGGGTGCTTCGCTTTGGTGACTTCACCACCAAGAGCGGACGGCAGACTCCATACTTTGTGAACACCGGTCTGTATCGGACCGGAAGTCAGCTAGCCGAGCTTGGGCGCTTCTATGCGGCTGCCATTCAAGCGAATCTACCGAGTGGCGTCGACGTGCTCTTTGGCCCGGCTTACAAGGGCATTCCGTTGGTAGCCACTACGTCAATCGCGCTGGCTCACGAAGGGCGCGACGTAGCCTTCTGTTTCAACCGTAAGGAAGCCAAGGACCACGGTGAGGGCGGCGTTCTCGTGGGCCACGCACCAGCCGATGGTGAGACGGTCCTGATTGTGGAAGACGTCACCACCGCTGGAACGTCGATCCGCGAGACGGTGCCGCTCCTTCGAGCCGTAGCCAACATCCGACTGGCCGGTCTCATTGTTTCGGTCGACCGCCAAGAGCGGGGCCTCGACGAGCGCAGCGCACTGTCTGCGGTGGCCGACGAGTTTGCGATGCCAACGTTTGCGATTGTCTCGCTCGACGACGTCGTGGAGCATCTCGCGGAACGCGAGGTGGACGGAAGGGTCGTATTGACAGCCGAACTCCTCGAGCGGATTGCGGCCTACCGGGACCAGTACGGCGCCTAGACCAGACTGCCGGAGCTAGATGGCGCCCTCGCCTTTGACCGAGGCCCCGACCTTGGTCATCTCACGGTAATTGCCCTTCACTTCGGAGACATCGACGTGGGCGGCTGCATTCTCAGCAGCGGCTTCCTCTGCCGATGTTGGTTCGCGGTCAGCGCTGTGGGCGAGACCGGAGGCCGGCTGTCCAGCGTTTTCAATGAAAGAGCGCACGAACCATTGCATGAGCTCAAGCTCCCCTGTTTGGGAAATGAACAGATCTTCGGTAATAGGCTCTTGAGCTGCTGATCCGATAGCGCTGCGGTGATCGCTAATCACGCCAGAGTAGGCCGCGTCGATCGCGTCGAGGTGTTCGTGGACTGACGCGCGACCAAGAGGGTAGTCATCCCAATCGCGTCCGTCGACTATTGCGCCGGGGGTGCCAAAGGGCTCTCCGCCTAGGGTCCGCAGTCGTTCAGCAACGGCGTCGGACATTTCTCTCACGGCATCGACCTGCTCGTCGAGCATCTCGTGCACCGCAATGAAGTTGGGTCCAACGACATTCCAGTGCGCCTGCTTCAGCGCGAGCTGGAGATCCAGAAGCCCAACCAGCCGGGATTGCAGCACGGAGTAGAGGGCGGTACTAGTTTTTGCATCGAGTCCTGGGACGGTCATATGGGCTTGGCGGGCCATGGTGTTCCTTTCGTGAACGGCGGTAGTCCAGTGGTGCTGAACAATGTCTTGCCGACGGCATACCCAATCCGTAGCCCTTCCAAACATCTTGAAGAATTCACTCGCGCAGTTGGCTATCAGCGAGACGTTGTTCCACAAGGTCCAATTGCTGCTCTACCCCGTCTAGGGTCCCGGGGAGATCCCTGCGCTCGGCCTCGTCGAGAAGCATTCGTAGTGTCCACCGCAATGTTTCGAGTGTGGCGCGGTCGTTGCTGGCTGCGATGCGAAGTTGGTCGAACGCTTCGCAAACGAAATCGGTGTAGCTGGGCTGGTTGGTGAGCTCAAGCACCTTGCTTTGCACCGAGCGTGCGGTTGCGGGCAAGTCGCGTTCAAAGAGGTGCAGAAGGATCTCTCCTTGGCGAAGTACAGATTCTCGAGCCGTGTTGGGGTCATTAACCCCCGGCGAGAGCGCTCGGAGACCAACATCGGTCAGTCGAGTGAGACCGTAGCCAACGTCCTGTTGATCGGTTCGTTGGTCACCGATCACCACAGCCGATCGCAAACGCCTTTCAACATCACCTTCAACGTTCGCGTCGCTTAGGTCGATGAGTGGCATCGAGGCATAGACGAACGACCCAACGCAATGGTGAAGTCGAGCGTGCGCTGCATCGGGCATCGCGTCGAGAAGCGCTTCGTGGTCCACGTATTGGACCCAGCCAGACCGGTCCGAGTAGATGACGGTTCGGGCACGGAAGTCTTCGTCTGCCGTCACCTTCTCGTCGGGATCGTCGCTAGGAAGGGGATGGTCTCGCTCGATCAGGGCAACTGAATCGTTCACGAGGTCGTTGATCAACGTGCCTACCGTCAGCCTGTTGGCCGTGCGATCCACACTGAGCACAACCATGACCAGCGACGTGATAGTTGCGAGAACGCCGACCATGATGGTGAGGTCGGCCGTCTGCTGGGCTTGGGCTAGGCCGGAACTAGGGACCGAACGCAGCGAAAGCAGGCTGAAGGTTGCTGTACCGAGGGCGACACCCACGGTGGCCTGTTGGAATCGATCACCAAGAAAGCTGCTGATGGTGCGCGGCGACAGTTGAGCAGCGGCCAGCTGTATGGCGACCAGCGTCAAAGTGAGCAGCAGCGTGACTACGGTGATCGTGCCAGTGGCAATGACGCTCAGGACAGCCCGAGCGCTTTCAGGATTCGTTTCGTAGCCAGCTGGGATCCACCAGGAGTTCCTTCGATCCAGCTGCGGGGTGATATGCGCTAGGGCTGCGCCCAAGATGATGCACAGCCCGGGGATGAATACCAGGCTCTTCCGCAGGTTCTCGATCAACGCCGCAGGTTGTATCCGCCATGGTGAAGACATTCTGGTTGAGCCTTTCGCTTGTGGCCACTACAGCGTCGAAGGTGGTCGACCCGAAGCGGCAATAGCCTAAACCTGTTGTGACCGCGGCCCCAGGCTGCGGGCACGAATCAAGACGGCAGCGCCAGCCACGACCGCAAGCGCAAGTGCCGTTAGCAGCGCGTTGCCTCGGGCATCGCGTTGGTCGAGCGCCACCACCATTAGCCATAGTCCAACGGTTGCCCCGGCCCCAACGGCCACTCGCCCAGCCCACCGCGCGAATGTGATCGTTGGGACGACGCCACCGCTTGGAACAGTGGCTAGTAGTGCTACAACAGTGTGAAAAACCAGCAAGAGCACGCTGGCTACGGGCAACCAAATGGTGTCGACCCCGTCGACCGCGGCCAGCCAGTGCCACCCCACAATCACGATGACTGCCAACGCCCAGTCGGCGTCGGGGCGCAACGAAGATGTCAAGGCCAGCCCGGCGACTAGCGACATGCCTACGGGCCACGCTCGCCCATTTGCAGCGCTGGCCGCCAACACGGCCAGAACGGGGGTTACGACGGCGATGAGGCGCAGCAGCCACTGTTGAGGGCTGGTTTCGAGAACGTCGTCGATCCACTCCTGTGGAGTTTGTGGATTCACCGGCGCGTCATCCTTGGTGCCGAAGCCCGGCGAGCTATCTCGCGCAGGAACGGGTCGAGGCTTCCAGGCCCGGTCCAGGCAATGACGGGAACCCCAACCTGTTGCACGGCGCGCACTTCTCGGCTCCGCTCTAATAGGCGAATTCTCCATGCGAGTTCGGTGGTGGGGTCATCGTTCGCATGCACGTCAGTTGGCAGGGTATCGATAACGGCGACGGAGAGGCCGTGACTAGCGATGGAAATGGCGCGTTCGAGAGCCACGGGAGAGATGAGCGGGGACAACATGATGGCTAGGGCGCCGCTGGGGACGACCGCCTTGGCGGCCCGTCGCGCACTGGGGCGGTGAAAGTCGGGTTCGATCGTGGCTAGGACATCGAGGATTCGCCGTAGATGCCGCGTGCCGCTGCCAGGGGGAATGTTTGCTTGAAAGCGAGAGTCCAGCACGCGTAGGGAGACCCGGTCACCGCGGAGCAAGAAGTACTCGGCGATTGCGCCAGCGGCGCGCACGGTTGTGTCCATGCTTGACGCTTCGCCATCGATACCTCCCGACGTGCCGTAGTCGGCCAGTGCGTCGACAAACAGGGCTACATGGGTGTCCTGGTCGGCATGCGTGGCGGTGACGTGTAACTCGTTACTGCGCAGGGATCGGCGCCAGTTGATCCGCCGCAACCGATCACCGGTTTGGAACGGGCGAATTCCCGAGAAATCGGTGCCGTCGCCGGGCTGGGCCGAACGGTTAAGGCCAACTAGCCCGTTTGCCCGATGGGCTGGGGCCGCAGCATCAAACACGTCAGGGAGCGGGAGTGCGGTCACTTGGTAGCCGACATCGAGGGCCTTCCACCGGAACGCTCCCCAGCTGCTGACCGCCACGACGTTTGTGGGCCCGAGCTCGTGACGGCCCCAGTGCGTGGTGCGCATTGGCACCTCGACTGTACATGTCACATTTGTTGGGTCGACTGCCTTGGTGACAACACCCGAGTCCGGCCGGGTTTCCAACCACTGTCGCTCGGGCACGAAGACCACAACGTGATCGATTCCCTCCACATGGGCAAGGTCGCCTGCCCATGCTGTTGCCTCACCTTCACGCACCGTTTCTGGCGAGAGCCGGCCAACCAACGTCGGGTCCTTGGGAGGGCGAGTTGCTGCGCTCCAAACCGCCACAACGGCGAAGGGGGCAGCGAATACCAGGAGTGTGGGGACACGAAACAGCAGCGCCGCTCCAACCCCAAGAACACCCAGCGACACAGCGCGGAAGTGCGCTCGACTCGCCTGCCATGGCTTGGTGGTCGAAACGGTCACGGCGTGCGCTACTCCTGCTCTTCGAGCGCCCCGGGCGTGGCAACCGAGTCGAGGATCGATGCCACAACCGATGTGCCCGAAACGTTGCTCATCCATAGTTCGGGCTTGATCGACACTCGGTGAGCGAGGACTGGCGTCGCTACGGCCTTCACGTCTTCGGGGGTGACGTAGTCTCGGCCAGCAACCACGGCAAAGGATCTTGCCATCAACATGAGGGCCAGTGATCCACGAGGGGATGCTCCCATCAGCACGTGCTTGTGACTGCGGGTCGCTTTAGCTAGCGCCACGCAGTATCTGCCAACACTTTCGTCGACGGTGACTTGCTCAACGGATGCTTGCATGGCGCTCAGCGTTGGTGCATCGACTATTGGGCTGAGTGTTTGTTCTTCCTGGTGTCGGGCGAGTCGTCGGCTGAGCACATCCCATTCCTCGTCAGCGGTCGGATACCCGAAGCTGACCTGGATCATGAAGCGATCGAGCTGCGCCTCGGGCAGAGGATAGGTGCCTTCGTACTCGACGGGGTTGGCGGTGGCGAGCACATGGAACGGTTGGGGGAGCTGGAATGTTTCGCCTTCGACGGTGACCTGGTGCTCTTGCATGGCTTCGAGGAGCGCGGCCTGGGTTTTGGGTGGTGTGCGGTTGATTTCGTCTGCCAACAACAGGCCCGTAAAGAGCGGTCCGTGACGGAACGAGAACTCGTTTACTCGCTGATCGAAGATGAAAGATCCGGTGAGGTCGGCGGGGAGGAGATCGGGAGTGAACTGTGCGCGAGCGAAATCCAAGCCCAGCGTCTGCGCGAACGATCGGGCCGCGAGCGTCTTGCCGAGTCCAGGGAAGTCTTCTAGCAGGACGTGTCCGCCGGCCATGATGCCGCTGAGGACAAGCGTGAGCGCCTCGCGTTTGCCAATGACTGCTGTTTCGACTTCGTCGAGGATTTCGGCGGCCAGGGCTGAGACCTGGGGGAGTGCGAGGCGGGTCAATTGCTGTCCTTTGTGGCGACGGGTGTCGACGCGGAGTTCTTGGTGAAATCCTCGATCAGTTTGATGGTTCCAGCCAAGCTGCGTCGTCGGGTCATTGCCTTGGATGCGGACGGGTCCGAAACCAAGCGGGCGAGATCTGGGCCGAGAGCCTCAGCGGCACCTTCTGGGTCGGTGCGCCTGTCGATTCCGTGTTCGGCGATGAGGTGGTCGTCGATGACGGTGCGTAGCGTCTCGGTTATCTCGTCCACGGGTTCTGTGTCGTTGGAGCGGCTTTGTCGAGCTGGAGTGCGTTTGGGCGTCGGGCGCCGGAGCCGAGAGCGCAGAATTTGGACTCGCAGGTCGTGCCCGTCGCGGGCGCCGGATCTTGCGCGCGGGTCGTGCCAGTCCAGTTTGGATGCGGCCACGCCGAGGTCGAGCGCCAACCAAAGCGAAGCGGCCACAACCATGACCACAAAGCCCAGCAGCACCAGGCGTGGCTCCATGCCCAGCATGACCATGCCGACGCCAACGACGAGCCAAACAGCAGCCGTTACGATGAGACGCCAGATGTTTTTGCTCACGCCTTTGCGTGACTTCATCTGGCGTCGCCGGTGGTCGCCGGTTCTGCGGAGGCGGTGAGGGCCAACGCGGTGTGGAGCCGGTCCAGGGCGTCGAGTGCCTCGGCCCGGGCTGTCTCGCCCAAGGGGTGCTGGGAGAACCGGGCCTCGCGATAGAGCGCAGCGAGGTCGTGGATGGCGCGGCTGTCGACTGCGTAGGTGGCTAAGACGCGTTCAGTGAACTCTGCAGATGTATCGGCCTCGCGCCGAACTAGGCCCACAGAGGCCACGTCTTGTTCGAGACGCAACCAGCATTGAACGATGGCGTTCCGAGGCGCTCCACTAAGTAGTGCGGCCCGTTGTGCCTCGGCTTCGTCGACTACTGCGGTAGCCACGTCGGGGAGAACCTCAAAGTCACCACTCCCTTTCTTGCGGCGTCTCCATCGCAACCGAGGACGTTCGCGCCAAGCCAGGATCAAGATAGCGATGATGGTTGCGGTGCCAACGATGGTGAAGAGCACCCGCAGCATTGCATCGAGCCACTCTGGCAGGTCAAGCGATCGGGGTTCGCCGGGAGCGAAGGGTACGGGCGGTTCGACGATGTCTGGCGCAGATTCGTCGACCTGAATGGGCTGGGGGTTCCGGGGCGAAACGTCCCACTGCGGTTCTCCCCACAGGTTCACGCCTCCCGAAGTGGTCACCGTCGCAAACAGCAAGCTTGTTAGGGCAGTGGCGATCACGATCCACGCAATCCGACGGCTCATCAGACCACTATAGGTTGCGACGACCGGCCGGCTCCTGCGAGCTCAGTCGCCGTAGCGTCTCGTGCCTTCAGGTAGGCGCGCTTCGAACAAGGCGAGGACTTCGCCAGTGTTGGGCTTACGGCCTGTCTCTTGTTTGGAGTAGATGACCTGGTCGTCGACGCTGACATCAAAGATGCCCTGCGCTCCAGTTACCAGGGTCAGTTCGGTCACGAGGTGTTGGTAGTTGGTGAGTAGTTCTTCGGTCACGCTCACGGCGTGCGCAGAATAATCTCAAGGGACGCAGTAGGTGATGCTGATCTTCATCGCTTGGGCTCGCTTGCTTAAGTCGCGGTTGCTCCAAGCTAGCGAGGTTTTCAGGGGTGGACCCCGCCGTCCACGGTAAATGCTTGGCCAGTGCAATACGACGACTGGTCGCTGGCCAAAAAGAGGACCATGTTCGCGATATCAGCCGGCTGGCCCAAACGTTTCAGTGGAAGGTTTCGTTCTACGCGCTGGCGGACGTTGGGATCCACAAACAAGCCATCGGTCATCGGGGTTTCGATGATGCCTGGGTGCACCGAGTTGACCCGAATCCCGTACCTGCCCCATTCCTTTGCTGCGGCCTTGGTTAGCCCGGTCACTGCGAACTTGGTGGCGCTGTAGGCCGCGTGGTTCTTGACGCCCTCCAGGCCGGCTACGGAACTGATGTTCACGATTGAGCAAGGACCACCGGCCTCGATCATGGCGTTGGCGACGGTTTGCATGCCAAGGAAGGTACCCAGTTGGTTTACTGAGATAAGTCGCTCGAACTCTTCAAGCGTTGTGTCCGAGAGCCGTTTGATGAGGTCGATACCGGCGTTGTTGACCAACACGTCGATGCGTCCGTGCTTGTCCAGAGTGTCCGCCACGACTTGTGACCAGCCCTGTTGCGAAGAAACGTCGAGTGTTCGGTAGGTCGCACCCACGATGCTCTGGGCCGTTGCCTTGCCGTCGTCGACAAGAATGTCGGCGACAACGACCGTGGCCCCATTGGCAGCCAATAGCCGTGCGGTCTCTGCCCCCATGCCTCGTGCGCCACCAGTTATCAGTGCCACCTTGTCCGTCAACCTGGCGTCCGTCAGCCTGGCCATGGGTGTGCTCCTCATCCGATTGGTCGTCGCACACTTTCTAGCAGGGCCAGAACTGACTATTTCGGGGCGAAGCGCTGGCCACCGTCAAGGCGGATGGTGTCGCCGTTGAGCATCGGGTTTTCGATGATGGCAATGGCAAGGCGAGCGTATTCATCGGGCTTGCCTAGCCGGCGTGGGAATGCCGCGTCCTTGGTCATGTTCTCGGCACGGTCTTCGGTGACTCGAGCCGTGAGGCCGGTGGCGAACAAGCTGGGGGCAATGGTGTTGACCCGGATGCCTAGCGAGCCCAGATCGCGTGCCATCGTCAACGTCATTCCGGCCACGCCCGCTTTGGCGGCAGTGTAGGCAACCTGGCCAATCTGGCCTTCGAACGCAGCAATCGAGGATGTGTTGATCATGACGCCGCGCTCGTCGTCCTCGTTGGGTTCGTTGCTGGTCATATGAAATGCACACAGCCGGTTGGTATTGAACGTGCCCACCAGGTTGAGGTCGATCACGCCACGAAAATCGTCCAACGAGAACGGACCCTCGCGGCTGACGGTGCGTCCCGCCTTGCCGCCGCCAGCGGTATTGAGCGCCATATCGAGCCCGCCGAGAGCCTCGACTGCCTCGTTGATAACGATCTCGATGCCCTCGAAATCCAGCACATCGCAGGGGTGCCAGGTGCCGCCAAGCTCGGCGGCCACTTCGGCACCTGCTGAGCCTTCTCGGTCGAGAATGGCAACCTTCCCGCCGCCGGCCGCAATTCGGGTTGCGGTGGCTCGAGCGAAGCCCGAGGCTCCGCCAATGATGATGCTACGTAGTCCGTTGATTTCCATGTGGTGTCCTCGTGTCGGTCAGCTGGTCTTGGCCGTTGGACGAGTTGGCGTGGTGGGTCGGGACGGCTTCGTGGGCTTGGTGGGGGCGCTGGTGCCGTTCGACCTCGACGCTGGGCGCGTAGGCCGCGTGGGGGCATCTTGTGATGGTGCCATTGGTCGGGTGCCTGGCTCTTCGAATGCCTTCTTCTTCTCGCCAGCGTAGGTGTCGACGTACGTTTGCCCGGAGAGCTTGGCAATCTCAAACATCAGCGCATCGGTAAGACGTCGGCCAAGCCGTGGATCGTCGATCTCGCCGAAGTCAGCTGGCCGTAGCGGGGCGCCAAAGTTGATTTTGCAGGTCTGGAACGGCTTCATCGTGAACTTGCCGGGCGGCTGGATGTCTACGGTTCCTTGGTGACCAACGGGGATCAGTGGGGCGTTGCATCTGATAGCAAGACGGGCCGCTCCGGTGCGGCCCTTGTGCAGGTTCTGATCTCGTGACCGGGTGCCTTCGGGATAGATCATGAACAGGTGGCCACCGTCGAGCACCCTTGCTGCGGTATCTAGGGCCTCCATGGCGGCCTTGCCGCCGGTGCGGTCGACCGGGATCATACCCATGGCCGGGAACAGGTGCTTGGTCTTCCAGTCGTCCATGTATTCGCCCTTGCCAATGGCCCACACCCGCCGAGGGAGCGCTGCGGGAACAAAGACCGAATCGCAGAACGACAGGTGGTTTGGGCAAATGAGCGCTGGCCCTGAAAGTGGGACGTTCTCCAGGCCGGTGACTTGGACGTCCCAAAGCCGATGGACCGTTGCGTTGATGCCGGCCAGTGCGTACTTGCTGAGGCGGTCAGAACCGGGAAGGTTTGGTGCAGGCTCGAATGCGAAGTCGGGCCGTTTGCTCATGAGCGGAGCTCGCGTCGGACCGGTTTGCCGGTTGGGGCAACGGGCAACTCGTCTACGAAATGGTATTCGGTTGGGCATTTGTACCGGCTGAGGTGCTCTTCGGCGAATTGTCTCAATTCGGTTTCGTCGACCGCTCCAGAGATGTGAGCCACAACGGTTTCGCCAGTTTTTCCGTGCGCAGTACCAACCACGACTGCGCCGCGAACGTCGGGGTGGGCCATGAGGGCTGTCTCGACTTCGGCGGGGTACACGTTGAATCCGGACACAATGATGACGTCTTTGACGCGGTCGACAAGGTAAAGGAACCCGTCGTCATCGAACAGGCCAACGTCGCCGGTCCAGAGCCAGCCGTCTTCGGTCAAGATGCTGGCGGTGCCATCAGGGTCGTTGAGGTAGCCCTGGAACACCCCTGGGCCTCGCACGACAATCTCGCCTACGTCCCCGAAATCGACAGGTTCGCCGTCGTCGTCTACAAGGACGACTTCGAGGCCCGGGAGAGGCTTGCCCACCGAGGTTTGGCGGACTTCGAGGCCGCGGCCGGTTGAAACGACCGATGAGGTCTCGGTGAGGCCGTACCCTTCGCGTACCTCGACGCCAAAGCGCTCTCGCATCGCCTCGAACACTGGTCCTTGAAGTGCGGCTGCGCCCGAGCGAGCGAACCGCACCGACGCCATGCTGTCCGCTGGCGCGTCGGATTCGGCCCAGCGCTGCCACATTGGAGGGGCGCCGGTGAGCATGGTTACTTGGTGCTCACTGATGAGCCGGAGGCTCTCGTCGACGTCGAAGCGGCGCTGCAACACAACCTTGCCGCCCACCCGCAGGGTTGCCAGTACGGCGACGTTGAGACCAAGCACGTGGGCAACGGGCAATGTGGCCAACGAGACATCGTCTCGCTGCAGGCTCTGGTCGCCGCAGTTTGTCAGTGCTTCTTGTACCCAGGCCAGGTTGCCGTGACTGAGCACCGCAATCTTAGGAACGCCCGAGACCCCGCTGGTTGACAATAAGACGGCCGGGTCAGACGGTTCGCACGAAACTACCGCAGGTGGAGCTTCTCCGGCGTCGACGATCTGTGACATATCCAACATGGGCATGCCCACATCGTCAGGTCGCTCGAGCATCCATGAGGCAACGTCGCCAACTACGACAAGCGTCGGCTCCATTGGCTCGGCTTTCCGAACTAGTTCTTTGATGGGGCTATACGGATTGAGTGGTGCAGCGACAGCGCCCACGCCGAATACGCCAAGCATTGCCACAACGAAGTGGATCTCGTTCCCGCATGCAAGAACTACATGGTCCCCGGGCTTCACGCTGCGGTTGGCTAGCAGGGTCCGCATGGCGTCTACGCGCTCGCGCAGCTGGCCGTAGGTGACTTCTTCAGCACCGTCGACGAGCGCGAGGTCGTCGGCAGGGTGCTGGTCGATGATGCGGGCAAGATTCATTGTGCCGATTATGGCAGACGCGTTGGCGCCTGGTTGCTTGAGCTTCGGCGGACGGTGCCCTAGCGCTCCTTGGCGAGACGCTTCCCTACCTTCGCTCGGGCCTTGCCCGTGCGCGCTCGGCGGGCCAACAGCGGCGGAAGCTCTACCTCAGTGTCTGTGGCGAAGGTCCCAAACGCTAGAGACAGGCGTTGCCGGTGGTGCTAAGTCGTCACTGCATTTACTACCCGCCCGTAAGCGTGGGCAATAAGGCGTTGGCCACGCGCTCGGGGGCTTCCTCGTGTGAGAACAAACCGACACCGTCGAGGACCTCGATGCTTGCGTTTGGGAACTCAGAGACCATGGCTCGCGCCCGGTCGACCGGAAAGAACGGGTCTTCTTCGCCCCAGACCAGCTTTACCGGCATGGTGAGGCGCGCGTGGATATTGGCAAGCTCTTTTACGAATCGCATATCAAAGGTCTTCAAGACCTCTACCGCTGCAGTTCGGATGTCGGCATTGTTGTGCAGCGGGTCGAAGAAAAACTCCGCGAACTCGCCTTCCAGAAGTGACCGGTCCACAAACGCATCGCCGAACACGAACTTGTTGCTGCGTAGTTGCGGCTTGCCAGCAACCCAGCCCAAGCCCGCAGCGAACCCAGGGAGCTTCCGTGCCGCGACAAACGACGTGAATCGCCACCCAGGGTCCACCGGTTCGGTGTTAATGAGCCCCAGGGCCTTCACCCGGGGGTCGTCGACGATTGCGTGGCGGGCGATCATGCCGCCGCTGTCGTGGCCCACAATGGCCAGCTCGTCGAGATCCAGCAGATCCACTACGCGCTGAACGCTTGTGATGTGTTGCTGGATCGACATTGGGGTGTCCTTGTTGAACCGGCTGGAACCCGATGAAGGCAGGTCGATGACGTGGCAAGTCACGTGGTCTACAAGGTGGGGAAGCAGTGCTCGCCAGGTAGCTCCGCTGACGGGCCAACCGTGCACGAACAGAACGTCTGGACCGCTTCCAACGCGCCGGTAGGCGGCTTCGCCGGCGCCGACGTCGAGGTACTCGTCGGGCTCGTTGCGAAAGAGGTCGGCAGCAGCGGCGGTGGTAAGGGCGGACATTGATGCTCCGGTTGTCGGTTCGAAGGGAATTGTAGTGGTTACTGCGATCATAATCGCAGTAACCACTACAATTCAAGAGCCAATCGCGACAAGTCTGAAGACGGTCCTAGAGCCCACCAGCCAAAGAGATCTGGCGCCTAACCGGCGGCTGATGGGGTGATGCCGCCTTGGCCAAAGGGGTCGACCAAGTCCCCGGTGACATCGTTGTTTGGCCACAGGAACTGCAGCACACACCTTTCAATAAGCCACTGGCCGTTCACCTTCCGATAGGTCTCGTCATACGTTCCCAGAATGACCAATGGCTGCTCGTCGGCGGCCTTTTCGGTAATGAGATCAAGCAGGTACGACCGCCCGTGTGCGGTGTCGGGCCCGGTGACCTCTACCCAGTGGTCGGTGGTTGCGTGCATGGCGTGGAACGGGACCCCGCCGTGATGGTCTCGGTCAACGGCGCCGAAGTTCTCGCGAATCTGCGCTCGGCCGTGCCACTCGCCAAACTTGCCAAACACGCAGACAGCATCCTCGGTAAACAGCTGGGCAAGCTCGTCAATGCGGCCCGCATCCATCAGTTGGGAGTAGAGGATCTTGACCTTTCGTATGTCGTCCTCCACAAGCAGGAGGCGTAGGCGGTCGATCTCAGCGTCGGTTAGTCCAGGTGTCATGCCACGAACCTAGTGCCGTATCAGGAAACGTTTGCGCTGTTCGAACGAACCTGGCCTTGCCGGATCTCACAGCATCTGCGCCCCAACACCACCTACGTTCCCAGACTCGGCACTAGTCGCCCCGTTGTGACCAGGCGTCAGGCCTGATGCTGTAGGCGGTCGACCAGTAATGCCGCGGCGCTACTGGAAGCTTCTGGCGATATCAGCGAAAGTTTGGCCGCCGCACGCAATAGGGCAATGGTTGGGTCGTCGTGGCTCCACGGCAGCGGCGAAGCGGCTTCGGCACTCAGTTCGATGATCGCCATGGCCAAGGTGAGGTGGTGTTCTCGCACGGCATCGATCTCGAGCGAGCCGAGAACGGTGTTGAGGGCCCGGGCGCTTACGCGTGCACTGGGCCCATTCTGCTGAGCTACCTGTGGTTGAATATGGGCCAATAGGTCCAGATTGGACCACTCATCTGAGAGCGTGGCGTCTATTTCGGGGATACGTTGGTCAATTTGGTGAGTCATAGGACTAGTATTAAGGATCATGGACTACGATTCGAGAGCCAATGTCCAGCAAATGGACCTCACGCAACGGCTGGATCCAACTCGGCTTGCCGCGATGCTGGGCCACTGGAGCGATGCACGCGGCCCGCTCCACAAGCTGCTCTCTGAGGCCCTCGCAGACTTGATCGACCGCGGGATCCTGCGTCACGGCGATGTCCTTCCCGCCGAACGTCGACTGGCTGAGGCACTCGCTGTTTCTCGAGGCACGGTGGTCAAGGTCTACAGCCACCTCGCCGAAGATGGGCTGGTTACCCGACGCCAAGGCAGCGGGACCACGGTCACCACGGCGCCGGTCAGTGCCCCGAGCACCGAGAACAACCTCGGTGCCCCATTGTTCGAGCGAAACAGTACGTCCATCGAGCTCCTGGTGGCCATACCCAAACCGTTGCCGCT
>JAUIIS010000267.1 GCA_030431575.1 Acidimicrobiia bacterium
CATGGCGACTCCATGAATGCCGGCCCAGATGGTGAGGTTCAACAAGCCGGTGTCTCGCTCCACCAAGTCGCCCTCTCCGACCGCAATAGCCACGTCCGCAGCAGCGGCCTCAAAAGCTTTCGTGGCCGCGGGTAGCTCGTTGTCGTCCTCGGAGTGGACCGCAGCGGGACGGAAATTGAACATCAACCGGAACAAGCCCGGGTGGTCGACCGCAAACTGCACGTACTGCTTGGCCCGGGCACGGCAACGATCTATTGCTCGGTCGCCTGGGGTCTGTTCAAAGATGGCGCCCAACTCCTCGTACCCATCGGCAGCAACCGCTCGCAACAACTCGTCCTTGGACCGAAAATGGTCGTACAACGCTGGCGCGGTCACCCCAAGTGACCGCGCCAGGCCGCGTAACGACAATGCGTCGTGGCCAACGGTTTCAACCAGTTCCAACGCGTTGGAAACGATCCGCTCCCGGCTGAGGCGAGCCGGGCTGGAGGTACTAATCGGCAATCCAGCTGCCGTGGAAGCCAGTTGGCACTCGGCGAGGGAGATGAATCTCAGCTACTGGGTCTGCAGCCACGTTGGATGCATCGAGCATGACCAGATACGACGTGTCGGTGTCGCCGGCGTACACGTAAGTCATGAGGTAGCCGTCGTCTTCGTTGGTGGCCCCGGCGGCGGGCACAAATGAAGGTTCGCCCGGCACGTGGCCAACGGGGAAGACGTGCTCGGTGCGCGTGCCGCCGTTAATGTCCATGTCGTATTTGAACACTGTGCCTGCGTCGCCGGGTTCGGCCATACCCATGGTGTAGCCGAAGCGGCTCTTGAGGCCCACCAACGAGTCGGGGACTCTCGGGAACTCGCTACCGCGGTCGTCGATCTGGCGTTCGGATACCTTGCCGGTGGCTCGGTTGAGGCGCCACTCCCACATCATGGGTGCGGAGTCTTCGCCCGAGCCGTCATCGAATCCGATGTCGCTGCTTTGACGCCACAGCTCTTTGATGCGACAGCCGGTGATGACGACTTCGTCGCCAACTTCGTGTGCGTTGAGGGTGTGGAACACGTAGCAGGGGTTGACGTCGAACCACTGCACATCGGCATCGGAACCGGCGCGTGGCATGACACCCATGCGGGCCGGGTAGTCGTCGCTCCAGCGGATGGGCATCCCCCCAGACATGGCGAGCTCCATGTCGAACACCATGGGCAAGTCCATGAAGATGCTGTAGTTCCGAGACACCACGAAGTCGTGCATCATTGTGGGGCCGTTGACCGTGATTTCGGTGCTCTGGACCAGCTGGCCGTCGGCGGTGGCCCGGTGGTACACGAGGTACGGGGGCATGGAGCTGTAACCAAAGAAGAGTAGCTCGCCGGTTTCGGCACACACCTTGGGGTGCGCCGTCATAGCGGTGGTGAGCTTGCCGTCGTAGGTGTGCGGGCCAACGGTGTCGATCTGTTGGGTGAGCTCGTACGGGAACGAACCCTCTTCGAGGGCGAGAATCTTGCCGGCGTGGCCGATGACGTGAGTGTTGGCGGTGGAGACGTTGTGGTCGAACGCCAGCGTCTCGGGGTTGAGATAGAGGTCCATGCGCGCTTTGTCGGGGTTCGCATGCATCGGGGTCCTCACGTACCGGTTGCGATACCACTGCGCCTTGCCGTTGTTGACCTCAATGCCATGGACCATGCCGTCGCCACTGAACCAATGATCGGAGAAACCGGTTTGGGGGTTGGCCCCGTTGCGGAAGTAGCGGCCTGACAGTTCGGGTGGGATTGCGCCCTTGACCTCAAGGTCGGTCAGTGTGACTTCGTCGAAGACCGGGGCATTGTTCCCTGAAAGGTGCCAAGGCTTTTCTTCGGTAGTAGCGGTGTTTTCGTCGGTCGCCGTCATGGGCGCTCCCCCTGCGTTGCGGATGCCTGCTAGGTTAGCGCACGTTACTGAACAGTGTTTAGTGACGGGGGACACAAGCAGCACATTGGTTTACAAAACACCCGTTCGCAGCAAGCTCGGTGGACCGAGACGCAAAGACAGGCCAGTATGTCGACCAAACAACTCGAGGGGGGTTCATACACGTGGGAACAAAGAGAGCCTGGACGGTTAGGCACTGACAGGTATGGACCTGTACTGGCAAACTGCCCTCACCGGCTTGGGCGAAGGCGCCGTCATCGCGGGCGTAGCCCTTGGCCTTGTGCTCGCGTATCAGGGTTCGGGGGTCATCAACTTCGCGCACGGCGCCATGATGATGTACTCAACCTACATCTACGATGAGCTGCGCGACACGGGCGACTTCGTGTTTCCCATCTCGGTCTTCGGCAATGACCGCATCAACTTGTTGGGGACACCGCCCGACAACGAACTCACGGCATTTTGGCCCTCGTTCTTACTTGCGTTGCTAATGGCTGCGGTACTAGGCCTCATCGTGCACCTGCTGGTTTTCAAACCTCTGCGCGGCGCGCCAGTGCTGGCCAAAGTCGTGGCCACCGTTGGTATTTTCATCATCCTGCAGTCGGTCGTGCTGCTTCGCTTTGGCACCCAGAACGAGTCGGTCAGGGCCATCTTGCCCTCCGACACGGTCACCGTGTTTGGGACCATCATCCCCCAAGACCGGTTGTGGCTTGCCTTCATCGTCGTTGTTATGGCGCTCGTCTTGGCTGGCTTCTACAAACTGACCACCTTCGGCCTCGCTACCCGTGCAGCGGCCGAAGACGAAAAAGGAGCCCTCCTGCTCGGGTTCTCGCCAAACACGCTCGCCGCTGGCAACTGGGTCTTGGCCTCGGTAGTGGCAGCGGTGTTTGGCATCCTCGCCGCCTCGCTCAGCAATGGCGTCAACACGGTCAACTACACCTTGTTGGTGGTCCCCGCACTGGCCGGCGCCCTAGTCGGACAGTTCCGCTCGTTCCTCATCACGGCGGCTACGTGTCTGGCAATGGGCATGCTCCGTTCAGAAATGTCGCTGCTGCAAGCCAAAGACTGGTGGCCCGACTTTGCCCGAACCGGGATGCGAGACGTCATTCCGTTCGCCATCATCGTCTTGGTCCTGTTCCTCAAAGGAAAGTCGTTACCCAGCCGCGGAACATTGACCGAACCGCGCCAGGCGTTCGCTCCTATGCCGCGCAACATTGGAAAAACCACGGTCATTCTGGTGGGCGTCGCTCTGCTAGCGGTATTCACCCTCGAACGGGCGCTGCGCCTCAGCCTCTACCAATCGCTTATCTACACCATCATTGCTCTGTCCATCGTGGTTCTCACCGGCTACATCGGACAGGTGTCGTTGGCCCAAGCGGTGTTCGCTGGAGTTGGTGGCTTCATCCTCGGCAAAATTGGCATGGACACCTCCATCCCGTTCCCCATCGCCCCGCTCCTGGGGGCGCTAGGGGCAGCGCTGCTTGGCATGCTCGTGGGCATACCGGCGTTGCGAGTCCGAGGCATCCAACTCGCGGTAGTCACCATGGCGCTAGGTGTTGCTGTGGGAACCCTTGTGTTCACCAACAGCTGGTTCATTGGCAACACCGGGGCGCTACCAATAGAAGACCCCACGCTGTTCGGAATCGACCTCGCCGCCAACAAAGGCTCTGACTTCAACCGGCCCATCTTTGGTGTCACTCTTGTCATCGTCACTGCCTTTGTGGCTTTGGCGGTAGTCAACCTGCGGCGGTCAAACAGCGGTAGGCAGTTCCTGGCCGTGCGAGCCAACGAGGCCGCAGCCGCCGCGGCCGGTGTCAACGTGGCACAAGCAAAGATCGCCGCCTTCGGGATCTCATCGTTCATAGCTGGCCTGGGCGGGTGCATGCTGGCCTACTCACGCGGTCAGCTCAGCGGCGACAGTTTCAGTGTGTTCGTCAGCCTCACGCTCCTGGCCTTTGCCTACTTGGGTGGCATTGGCCTGGTCAGCGGAGCCCTCATCGCCGGCCTCATAGCGCCCGGCGGCCTTGTGGTGGGCTTCATGGACGAACTCTTCGGTGGCGAGAACCTCGACACCTACGCAAACCTCTTTGGCGGCGTTGGCCTTGTGCTGACCGCAATCCTCAATACCGACGGCATCGCAGGTAAGACCGCCCGCGATAACCAAGCCCGTCGAGAGACCAAGGCCCTCAAAGAAGCACCAGACCAACCAGACAGCAGCGCAAAACAGCCCATGGAGGCATCAGTATGAGAAACAAGACAGCCATTGCACTACTTGTGCTGCTGGCGTTGATCGCCGCAGCATGTGGTGACGACGACGACGGCGACGCGGGAGGTGACACACCCACCGAAGAGACCGACACCGATGCCACTGACGGCGAAGACGCTGGAGACGGCGAAGATGCCACTGACGGCGAGGACGCTGGTGACGGCGAGGACGCTGGTGACGGTGGAGGCGACGACGTTGTCCCAGCAGGCCAAGAAGGGCCAGCAGATGACTCACTTGAGCCTGTCCGTATTGGGCTGTTGAACCAAGAGAACGATCCCGTGGGCTCGTTCCCTGAGTTCCGTATCGGCACCGAAGGCGCGGTCGATTACATCAACGCCGAACTCGGAGGTATCAACGGTCACCCCATCGAGTTGATTACCTGCACGCAAAACAGTGTCGAAGTCGCGCAGGAATGTGCACAGCAACTGGCGACAGACGACCTGGTCTCGCTGATCAACGGTGTGAACATTTGGACCTTCGCGTTCGACTTCTACGGCACCATGGGTGAGACGCCGGTAATTGGTGGCCTGCCGCTGTTCCCCAGCGACTACAACCAGCCCAACGCTCGCTACTTCAACGGCGGATCGATCAGCGTCTACGCCGCCATGGCTCGCTTTGCGGCCGAAGAAATGGGTGCCAAGAAGGTCGCTGTGTTGGTCAACGCCAACCCAGCAGCCGATGCCGCAGTCGAGCAAGGCCTCAAGCCCGTGTTCGAGCAATTCGGCGTCGAGTACACCAACATCAACGTGCCATTGCCGCTCACCGACGCCGTGCCACCGCTTAGCCAAGCAGCTGCCTAAGACCCAGACGTGG
>JAUIIS010000268.1 GCA_030431575.1 Acidimicrobiia bacterium
AACGTAGGTGGTGTTGGGGCGGAGATGCTGTGACGTCCGGCAAGGCCCGGGCAACCGTGGACTCGATGTCCGGAAAGCCTCCTAGGCCGGATCGTGATCGAACGTAAGGCCGCCCGTGTGTGCTGCGTCGTTGAACGAGCGCAAGATCCACTCGTTCGGCTCGACAACGATGTGGCTGATCGACGCGTTGCGGGCGCCGCGGTAGCGCCACGGGTCGGTGTTGAGTGCATGGCCAAGAAGCGCCGCGATCACGCCGCCATGACACACCACCACAATCAGTTGGTCGGCATGGTCAGCGGCCAGCCGATTAATCACACCGACCGTCCGACTACGAAGCTGCTCATTGGTTTCGGCTCCGGGGATCTCGCCCCAGTCGCCGGTCTCGCGCATGCGAAGCACCGCAGGGTGGCCCTCGGCTGCCTTCTGGCGAAACAAGCCGCCTTCCCATTCCCCAAGAAAGATCTCGCGCAGGTCATGTTCAATACCTACGTCGATGCCAAGTTCGTTGGCTAGTGGAGCCGCTGTTTGTTGGGTCCGTGTCAGGGTCGATGCGTAGATGGCGCTGATCGGCTCGGGCGCGAGGCGTTCGCCTACCCGGTCGGCTTGCCAGAGGCCGCGTGGCGAAAGCGGGGGGTCGCCGTGCCCTTGAACGAGAGGGAAAGGTTGGCCCTCCACAAAAGGAATGGACTGTCCGTGGCGCACCAACACCACCTGGCACGAGCCCGGCATAGGTTCAAAGAAGGGTTGCGGATGGCTGGTCATGGCCAGAACCGTAGTGGGCGGCGGCCAGGCCGTACACGTCTGTTGCTGCTACAGCGATGGGCAGAGCGTTTGGACGGTGTTGTCAAACGCCAAGCTGCCGACGTTGACCCGGATTTCGCAGAGTTGGCCGCTGTTTGTTCCCACGGTGTCGTCGCCGAACGTGAACGCGTTCAAGGTGTTGAGTTGGGCTGAACCAGAGCCGCCAACGCCAAACTCTGCTCCGGTGAGCTGGATGCCGCGTGTGTACGAGTCGACCGTGATGCCCGAGATGGTCACGTCGTCCACAAGGTTGTTGGTGAGCGACGCCGTGACACCGACGCTGTAGTTGAATGAGGGCGGTGCTGGTTGCATGTAGGCCCCGTATATGGCGATGGCGGTGTCGCCGTTGGCCAGCGCGTTGTTGACAATGGAGACGCGGCGGATGGTGCTGTCGGTGACGGTGGCATCGGTGTGTTCGCCGTGCCCCGCAGCGATCTGAATGCCAACAGAGCAGCCAGTCATGGTGTTGGATTCGATAGTGACGTCTTCGAGCTGTGCTCCGTCGACCTGGCCAGCAATGGAGAAGTCCACGAAGCCGCCGCTAATGGCAACGCAACGAGCCACGGTGCCTGGGGCTGCATTCATGGTGTTGTTCGTGATTGCTATGCCGCGGGCAAAGGTGAACTCGGTGGATTCGCCTGGAACACCCGTGCCTGCTTGAGCGGTGACGAACGCGTGGAAGTCGGTACTGAAGCGCGTGGTCTCGAACGAGTTGCTGTCGATCACGGTGTCGACCACGCCACCAGCCAGCGTGGAGTTCTGCATGATGACGTCGTGAATGGAGACATCGACGAACCGGTTGTTTCGGATGGTGATGCCACCAATTTGGCGCCCGGCCGACTCGATGCCAATGCCTTGGGTCACACCCTCGAATACGAAACCTTCCACGGTCAAGTTGTTCGAGCCCAGCAACATCACGTTGTGGCTTGCCGATGTGATGCCACTACCCAGGAGCGTGGTGCCGCCCCCGGCAAGGGTGTCGCCGTCGTTGCCGAAGACTTGAATGACCCAGCCATCGGTATCGGGAACCGTGACTGACGCCCCGTCTTCGAGGCCCATCTGAATGGTGTCTGCCATTTCGGGCCCTGGTTCGCCTTCGACAAACTCGGCTTCTGCGGCGCTGAGCTGACTGGTGACGAGCTGTCCGTTGGCCAGCTGCACTGCTTCGGAGAGCGACAGGAGGTCGTCACCGAGGGTGCCGATGGCGTTTGCGTCGGTGACCGTGAGTTGCCCTGCCGGCGGGGGAGGGGTGGGTGTCGGCGACGGAATCGGTGTTGGTGCAGGCGTGGGCGTGGGGTCTGTGGTGGCTTCGGAACCGCCCGCGAGGTCGTCGACGGGGGTGGGGGTAGCGGGAACTGTGGTGTCGAACGTAAGGGTGGTGCCACAGCCGGCAGAGACGAGTCCCATGATCACGACGGTGGCCAGGTGTCGCGCCACCGTTGTTGGGCGGCATTCTTGCCGCATAGCACCTCCCGTGCCCGGGTTGATCATGTGGATGGAAACAGGGTGGACCGCAGCGCGGCCACTGCTGGGTCGGGTGCTGAACCCGACCGCATCATGGCTACGAGGTTCCGGCGGGTAAGGATACGTCCTCGACGCAGCGGTCGGGCACCGGCCTCGGCTTGAGCTACGGGCAACACAGTCCAGCCAAGCCCGAGCTGCACCATTTCTATGAGGACATCGGGTTGGTGCGACTCGGCGACCACATCGATGCTGGCGCCAGCCCGGCGGAGTTCGTGTGAGATGAGCGCCCGGGTATGCGAGCCTTCTGGGAACAGCACCCAGGGCCCCCACTTCTCGACGGGCCCTAGCCGTTTTGTGTCGGGCCGATAAATGGCCAGCTCCTCGGTCATTGCGTGTTGGACCGTTGTCCCGGGAATCTCTTCCTTGGGTTCCACGCAGATGATGAGGTCTAGCTGGCTGGATCGGAGCTGCTCGACGAGGTCGGCCGAGGGGGCGACGCGAAGCCTGAAGTCCACGTCGGGGTGTATGCGGCGGTACTCCTCGAGTTTGTCGGGGAAGTGGTGCACTGCGGCAACATCGATCATGCCCAGGCGTACGGCTCCAACGTCTGCGTTCTTGGCCCGGTCGGCCCAGCGGGCGAGGTCTGTGGAGAGGGCTACGACTTGGCGGGCGTGGTCTAACACGGTGGTTGCGCCCGGGCGCAGCACGCGCCGTCTGCCTTCGCGCTCGAACAGCGGCACCCCCATACGGCGTTCTAGTTCGGCTAAGCCTTGCGAGAGCGCCGACGCGCTGACGCCCACTTGGTCAGCAGCGTCGGCCCATGTGGGGTGCTCTGCCACTGCGACCAAGTACTCGAACTGACGTATTGAGAGATCGGGGAGCACGGTTGCCACCCTGTGCAGCATAGTTCAGTGTTTCTTAACTATCAGTGCAGGATCTTCGAAACTGCTTATGATTAGTGCCATGACTGCTCGAAACATTCCTCCCGCAACCGGCCGCCTCGGGGTTCTTACGCCCGGCATGGGCGCCGTTGCGTCCACCTTTATCGCTGGTGTCATCGCTGCGCGCAATGGCATGAAGCCCCCCATTGGGTCCATCAGCCAAATGGCACACATCCGTCTGGGCAACAAAGAGGCAGGCCGCAACCCGCTCATCCGCGAGTTCGTCCCTATTGCCGAACTCGACGATCTTGTCTTTGGCGGATGGGATCCGCTTTCGCCCAACGTGCTCGAAGCCGCACAAACCGCTGGCGTGCTCGACGGCGCCGACCTGGCCGAGATCTCCAGTGAGCTTGAAAGTATCGTCCCCATGGACGCCGTCTTCGATCAGCGCTGGGTGTCACGGCTCGAGGGCGTGCGTGTGAAAGACATTCCCAACAAGTGGGATCAAGCCATGGCGCTCATCGACGACATCGCCAACTTCAAAGAAGAGAACGACTGCGCCCGCCTGGTGATGGTGTGGTGTGGCTCAACCGAGGCCTACCAGGAACCCTCAGACGTGCATGCCACCGTTGCGGCGTTCGAACAAGGCCTACGCGACAACGACGACAACATCTCGCCAAGCCAGATCTACGCCTACGCTGCGCTGCAATCTGACGTCCCATTCGCAAATGGCGCACCCAACCTGTCGGTCGACCTCGACTGCATGATCGAACTCTCAAAGAGCCGCGGCGTACCAATTGCTGGCAAGGACTTCAAGACCGGCCAGACCCTCATGAAGACCATGCTCGCCCCAGGCTTCAAGGCCCGAATGCTGGGTCTGCGAGGCTGGTACTCCACCAACATCCTGGGTAACCGCGACGGCGAGGTGCTCGACGATCCCGAGAACTTCAAGTCCAAAGAGGTTTCCAAGCTCGGCGTGTTGGACACCATCTTGCAGCCCGAGGTCTATCCCGACCTCTACGGCAATATCGACCACGTCGTGCGCATCAACTACTACCCACCTCGCGGCGACAACAAAGAGGGCTGGGACAACATCGACATCTTCGGTTGGCTGGGCTACCCCATGCAGATCAAGGTCGACTTCTTGTGCCGCGACTCCATCTTGGCCGCCCCCATTGTGTTGGACCTGGCCCTGTTCATGGATCTTGCCCACCGCGCTGGCGAGTCTGGTGTGCAGGAGTGGCTGAGCTTCTACCTCAAGGCCCCCCAGGCCGCCGGTGAAACCCCAGCCGAGCACGACCTGTTCATCCAGCAGACCAAACTCAAGAACACCTTGCGCGAATGGATGGGCGAAGAGCCCGTCACCCATTCCGAAGCCGGCTAAGGAGGCGTGAGCTCGGCGCCCGGGCCTCCGGCCCAGTCTGGGTGCCTCACTTCACGCATCCCTTCCCGCAAGGCTTGTTCCGCTTCGCTTCACTCGCGCTGCGGACTACCCACTACCAGCTAGCTCGCGCGGCGGGGCGTGGCTGTTCTTTAGGAGCATCCCGTTAGGAAACGTCGAGTTGCATTTGCCTGTGGGTGCCATTCACCCTTGGCTGTGGGGGCTACTGACGGTTGCTTCGCAGCGCGCCGTTGGACGCGTGCTGGTACACCTGCCAGCGCGACCCATGGCGGACCTCAAACACGCACGCCCGTGCTGTAACTCGGTGGGGGTTTGGGCGTCTGGTGTGGCATGACTGGGCGATCTTTCTTGTGCATCATCGGCGCGGTGCTGGCGCTGAGCGCTGCTGGGTGCGCTGGGTCCGACCCGATTCAGG
>JAUIIS010000269.1 GCA_030431575.1 Acidimicrobiia bacterium
GCGCCATCTGTTCGAACAAGGTGGGTACCGCCATGAACACCGTTATCTGCTGCTGCTCGATGAGCTCCAGCGCCCGCCCTGGGTCGAAAGCAGGTTCGAGCACCAAAGTTGCGCCCGACCACAATGCAGTCATGGACATAGCGAGGCCGCCGGTGAAGGCCAACGGGAAAGGCAAGAGCAAGCGGTCGTCGCGGTTAATGCCGCCTTGGAGCGCCCGGGTCAACGATGCGTAGAACCAGCTCTTGTGGGTGAGGACAGCGCCCTTGGGGTCACCAGTGGTACCTGAGGTGAAGCAGATGAAGAGTGGGTCTTCAGGGTCAATCGGTGGCGACGCATAGCGCGCGCCGCTGCCAGATAGCGCCTCGAGGCTTCCGTCGTCGGCGTCGAGCACGACCATCGCGGGCGAGTCTTGTTGTGCCGTGCTCAATCCCGGCCTCAACGCAGCTTCGGTGACCACCGCAGTGCAGTCGGCGTTGCCGCACACAAATGCCAGTTCGGGAGCGGTGAAACGTAAGTTGAACGGGGCAACGATTGCTCCCAGTCGAGCACAGGCCACCACAACCTCGAGGAACTCAGGCCGGTTGGACATCAGCAGGCCGACTCGGTCGCCGTGGCCCACGCCGACATCAGCCAGGCCAGCGGCCAGCGCATGGGACCGCTCGGCCAGCTCGGCCCAGCTGAGGTCTCGTTCTCCAAATCGCACCGCCGTGGCATCGCCTTGCCAACGCGCCCAATAATCAACAGTGTCAGCCCAAAGCACGTGTTCGCTCCCGTCTCGAGAATGGCCAGACTAGTCCCGCGCCAGCTTCAGTTCTTGCGGTCGCCTGACGCAGGGTTCTGGGACTCCATTTTGACCAGTCTCGCGGCAATCTCGCACGGCCTGCGGAGTTCAGCTAGCGTTCACGTTCCGTGACACAGCGCACCGCTTCTTCGTTGCTAGAAAAGGTCCCCGGACCAGTTCGGGCTGCCACTGTTTTACTCCTGATCTACCTGTTTCTTGTCGGCGTTTCGTCGCTTGAAGCAGGCATCAAGATCATGGGCGAAGACACCCAAGAGCGCATCTTCTCGGCCGCAAGCAACCCCATTGCCGGGTTGTGTATCGGCATTTTGGGCACTGTCTTGGTGCAGTCATCTTCTGCCTCCACGTCGGTGATCGTGGGCCTTGTTGCATCGGGGGCGCTGAGCGTCGACAACGCGATCCCCATGGTCATGGGGGCCAACATTGGAACTACCGTCACCAACACGCTCGTCTCGCTCGGACATATCAGGCAATCGAGCGAATTCCAGCGGGCATTCGCTGCTGCGACCGTTCACGACTTCTTCAACGTGCTGGCGGTAGCGATTCTACTTCCCATCGAGATCATCTTTGGCCCAATCGGGGCTACGGCGCAGTGGATCAGCGAGCGGCTCGTTGGCACCTCGGGAACCGAGTGGAAGAGCCCCGTCAAAGAACTGGTGAAGGAGCCCGTGTCGTGGCTACGCGACTTCTGGGAGGCTGTTGGCACCACCGGTAACGTCGAAGGTGCCCTCATGGTTCTCACGGGCCTGGTGATCATCTTGGGGGCCTTGAGTCTCATCACCAAGAGCATGCGCTCATTGATGGCGGGCCGTGTAGAACGATCGCTTAACGCCATGTTGGGTCGCGGCGGTGGCCTAGTGGCGGTCATGTTGGGTCTGGTAATCACCATTGCGGTGCAGTCCTCCAGCATCACAACGTCGATCCTGATCCCAATGGCAGGCGCCGGCGTCATCACGCTGCGCAACATCTACCCGGTGACTTTGGGTGCAAACGTGGGCACCACCATCACCGCGTTGCTGGCCTCAATGGCCGCCGCAAGTCCTGATGCCCTCACGGTTGCTCTTGCGCACACAACGTTCAACGTCGCCGGGATCTTCCTGCTGTTTGTCCTACCCTTTGCACGTGACGTGCCCATCCGTGGCGCCGAACTGCTGGCGAGCGTTGCCGTCGAGCGACGGAGCGCCGCTGTGGCATATGTGGTTGGGCTCTTCATCGTTTTGCCACTTATTGGCGTCCTAACCCTCGGCTGAAAGGCTTGAACAATGGTCCTCGCATTCTTTAGGAGCAAGGACGGTGACGGCGATTTCGATCACATCGTTGCCAAGTCAGTGTCCATGCTGGGCGATGCGCGGCATTCGTTTGACCTCGCCACTCTGGCGCTGCTCACCGACGTCGACCCAGCCGTGGTTGCCGCCGATATCCGAGCGACCGATCAGCGCATCAATGAGGCTGAGCAGGAACTTCGCTCGGAGCTTGTTGTCCATGTCAGTGTTCGTGGCGCCGCCGACATTGGTTCGGTCCTCGGATTCACCCTGCTACTCAAGAAGATCGAACGGATTGGCGACCAAGCCAAAAACATCCTGGACCTCGCCGAGCACGGCGTGAATTTGGCCAGCAACGACGAGATCACCCAACTTTTGGCCGAGCGCGAAGCGGCATCGTCGCTGTTCACTGAAGCCAGCGACCTACTAGCGAGCAACGAAGAGGACAGCACCGCGCTCGAAGCCTTCGAGGAACGCGCGCAAGCCATGGCCGAGGAACTCCAAACCAAGATCGACGGGTTCATGACGTCGGACCGCCCCGGCCGCGAAGTGGTCCCCCTTGCCATCTACTACCGCTACCTGAGGCGGATCGTGGCCAACCTGTTAGGTGTCGTTCGCACCTCTGGCGAGTCCATCGCCCATGTCGATTACCTAGACGACGGAACAGTCGACACCGACGACTGAGGCGACCCAATAGGGGTCACCTCAGCGCACTGGATTCTACGAACCAAGGGGTTGAGGCCGCCCCGAGCGAGCGTTATCGCCCAGCGCCCACGAGGACCCGGTCGGGATCATCCGGTTCGGCCGGAGCCGACGCTTCGGTTGATGCCGGGTCGATCAGCATCCCACGGCTGGCCTCGAACTGGCGCCAGGCCACGGCAAAGATCGTGATGCTCGCCATGATCACATAGGCGCGAGGCGTAACGAAGAACGGGTCAACGCTGCTACTAACACCCATGTCGATGTCAAGCGTGCGCTCGATCATCCAACCGAAGGCCACCAGTGCCAGGATCACCGAGCCGACCTTGAAGAAGATTCGGTAGAACTGGGTGCGGCGAAGCAGGTAGAGGGCGGGGAACGTCAACAAGATGATCCCAACCTGACCAATCTCGACCCCAAGGTTGAACGCCAGCAGCGACCATACCTTGTTGGACCGGTCCAGGCCAAGGTCGGCCAACAGACCAGCAAAGCCAAGGCCGGGGAAGAGGCCGAACACGAATGCAAGGACCCACTCTCGGTTAGCCCATCGTGGCCACAGATTGTGAAGCGCAGCCAGCCCGATCGAGCCGGCGATAATGATTTCCACCGGTCTCGAGGGCAGTTCCAGGATCCCGAACCCAGCCAGCGACAAGGTGATCGAGTGGGCGATTGTGAACATGGTTGCGAGCTTGGTCACGCGCCAGAGGCTGGCCGTGAAGCTCGCACTCGGCTGCCAGCGCTCGGCCTGAAAGACCAGCACGGATGGAAGAAGCAAGGCCAAGATAAACAGGATGTGGTCTGAGCCGATCTTGATGTGGTCAACTCCGAGCCGCACGACACCCTTGAATCCCTGCCAGAAGCTTGGATCGTCGATGTCGAAGTCTTGACTGGTGTTGCTCGCCGAGAACGGCACCAGGGCGTTGAGGGCATCAGACTCGTTGAGGTAGCTGCCCCCCTCCCAATAGTTGTCGATATGAAACAGGGCTACGTGGCCGGACACCTCGTCGAAGAAGGCGGTGTAGGTGACGTTGAGCACATCTGGGACTGCGTCGAAGCGTTCTTCCGCGACCCAGTGGAGGATCACAAAGTTGCCTGCCTCAGTCGGTAGCGCCTCGACGCTGTCGTAGCGCACCGTGAACGGAACGTCATCACCGCCAATGGCGAAGTTCTCTGCGGCATAGTCGAAGATGACCTGTTGAGAAGCCTCGGCGGCAGCTGTAGCGTCGGTCTCGACGTCTTCAGGGATGTCAAGTCCAAGCACATCGTTGAGCTCGACCGCATTGAACTGCAGCCGCCCCTCGATGGAGCTGTCAAAGATGTCGACGTAGATGTAGCTCTCATCTATGCGGTGCGCGCTCGCCGTGCCCACGTTGACCAGAGAAACCAACAGGGACGCGAGAACGGCGACCAGCGCGAACCGACGCACAGATCGCCTGCCACCTCGCGGTGTTCGTGTTGGCCGGGGTTGTGTATGCGCGGTCCGCATTTGAGCCGGTGTGTTTCGGTTTGTCATTTTATTTCTCCGCTCGTTCGCGAATACCTGGAGTGGTAGGTCATGATTAGTTAGCCAACTCCCAGAAATCTGGCGATGATGTTGCGCTGAATGTCTGAGGTCCCCGAGTAGATGACGCCGCCAATGGCGTCTCGTAGCTCGCGCTCTAAGCCTTCTTCTGTGATGTAGCCAATGGCGCCGTACACCATGGTGGCATCGAGGCCCGAGGCAACTGCAGCCTCGCTAGCAACGAGTTTTGCCATGGCCGCTGCGTCGGTGACCGGAAGTCCGGACTCTTCGAGCAGCGCAGCTTTGTACAAGAGCAACCGTGCGCTCTCATGGCGGATGCGCATGTTGGCTATCCGGTGCGACACCGCCTGAAAGTCTCCAATTGGTTGCTCGAACGCGCTTCTGTCTTGCGCATATTGAGCAGTGGTCAGCAGTTGACGCTCCATTGCCCCCAAGCTCGTAGCAAAGAGGTAGGCCCGTTCGCTTTCGATCGCTGCGGCAAAGATGCTTGCGCCAGAGCCTTCTCGACCGACCAGCGCCGATGCTGGTACCACCACGTCGTTGAAATCGATGTTGCCAAAGGGGGTCGTGCGCATCCCCATCTTCGGCCGGTTTGCGTTCTGGTCGACACCGGGAAGGCTCATGTCCACCAAGAATGCAGATAGGCCCCAGCGTCCCGCTTCCGGGCGGGTC
>JAUIIS010000270.1 GCA_030431575.1 Acidimicrobiia bacterium
CCCAGCCCCATCCCCGGAGCGGCTCATGTGACCACGCTAGCCGACCTCCACCAGGAGCTGGCCTTGGCCGACGTAGTAGTCCTGGCCCTAGCCGTGACCCCACAGACCGAAGGCATCATCGACGCTGGCGCGCTGGCCGTCATGAAATCCGACGCCTGGATTGTCAACGTGGCCAGAGGCGCCCACATCGACACCGATGCGCTGGTTAGCGCGCTACAAGCGCGCGCCATCGGGGGCGCCTGCCTCGATGTCACCGCTCCAGAGCCCCTCCCTGAGGGCCATCCATTGTGGTCTATGGACAACGTGATCATCACCCCTCATGTGGCCAATACGCCCGAAATGGGGCTTGAACTGTTGGCCCAGCGCGTCACCCAAAACACCAGGCTGTATGCCGAGGGCGAGAACCTCGTAGGCCCCGTCGACCTCGACCTCGGTTACTAACGCCACCCGCCTATTTCGTTGCGGTAACCAGCGCCTCGAAGACGTACGTGCCGTTCTGGTGGCGTAACACCCGCAAATCGCGAGCTACCGGCGCCTGAGACCCGCGAAAACTCAGCGTCCCGGAGACAACATCGACATCGTTCATCGCTCGAATGGCCCGCGCCACAGCGTCAGCCTCGGTGGTGCCTGTTTCGGTAACCGCCGTCGACCACACCTGAGCCAGGTCCGACCCCACAACAAATCGGCCGCTGTTGGGAGGAATGGCCTGAGCAGAAATGTACTGGTCTATCGCTGGGGCCATCCTGGGGCTGGGGTCGTCGCCCCAGACCGATGCCAAACTAAACAAGCGGAACTCGCCTAAGTCCGCTGCGCCCTCGGCCGCAGTGGCAATATCGAGCGGAAGCCAGTTGCCGGTGTCGAGCGATGGACTGGCAAACATTGGCATCTTGAAGTCCAACAAGCGCATCTGCAACATGAGCTCGATGCCAATGATCTTGAATGCGCACACCACAATGGCGTCGCCGTTTCCAATGGCGCCAATCTGGGGCGTTTCGTCGAGGCGCTCGGCGGCCCGCAAGCTGAACGCTTGGCTGTAGGCAAGAGATCCACCAAGCTCGGACCATTCGGAACGAAACGCGTCGCACTCTTCGCTGGCTTCTGGAGCCGTCGCATCAGAAACCACCGACACGTTGCGGAATCCCTGGTCCCAAACGTAGTTGGCCATCGCCCGCCCATAGGTGTCGGGTGAGGGCACCATCGAGAACGCCAATGCACCCGCGTCGCCAGTGGCCCAACCCGTCTCGCCAGCGCAAGGCGAGATAACCAGCACGCCGGCTTCCTCGGCACGTTCGATTGCGGGTCGAGCAAAGTCGAATTCGCAGGTCACAACCAACAGCTCGACGCCTGCTTCGATCATGCGCTTGGACTCGCGGTCGATCACCGACAACCTCGATGTGGTGTCGGCCTTCAGCAACGTAACCGGGCGCCCCAACAGGCCGCCGGAATCGTTGATGGCATCCACGGCCGCTTCGAACGCAATGGCTGCCGGCCGGTCGAGCGGGCTCATCACGTTGCCGGGGTCACGGACCTCGCCAGTGACGCTGCCCACGTCGAGAAGTACCCCAACTTTGATGGCGTTCTCCGGGGCTGGTGTCGGTGAGGGCGTTGGTGGTGCCGCCTCGGCTTCGGCCACTGCGGTCGCTGCTTGTTGGGCCAACGCTGTGGGGTCGCTGACGCTTGGCTGGGCTTCAGTGTCGTCGGAGCCGCCAGAACAGGCGGCCCCGATGCTGGCTGCCACAAGCCAGATTGCGATCCATCGCAGCAAGGAAAAGGGGCGTCTGGGCACCCGCGCAGACTACCGAGATTGCTCCCGAAGTCCGTCGCGGGCGCACAGTGGCGGCTGCGGCTACCGCGAAACTGCTTGGGGCTGAACTTCTTGAAATGCAGCCACAAAAGCGTCAGCGGACTCGAGGGCCTTGCCATTGATGGCTGCCTCGCCGGCGAACACCGATCCGTCAGATTTGGAGAACACAAAGATGCGTGAGCGTGCCCGCTCACCAACATCGACGGCGTCGAGGGTGCAGTCGGCCAGCGGGAACTCGAGCGCGAGTTCCTTGGGTTTGCCGCCGATCGAGCGAGCAAAGACCAACAAGCGTTCGTTGGTTACCGCGGCGATGAACGCGTTCGGCACGGCATCGTCGTCGACGTTGAGGTCGCTCGACTCGCCGTAAGCGGCCACCAGGTTTGGTAATGCCTGCCTGGCGTCGGTTCCACCAGCCCACACCGCAAGAGCGTTCCGCCCTTTGATCGTCATGCCTTGGGCACCACGGAAGGTCTCCGAGGGCCCAAGCACGTCGCCCGCTCGTCGGGTCATCTGTTCTACTGGGGTTGCTGCCATGGGTATCTCCTCGTCCCGTTGGCTACCTATCGGCGGGAATGCCGATGTTCTTTACTGCAATTACCTTGTGCTGCGTCTCGCAGCGGGCCTTGTGCTGCGTCTCGCAGCGGGCCTTGTGCTGCGTCTCGCAGCGGCGGTCTGCTCGCCCTAGTGGCGAGGTGCGGGCTTGCGCCCAAACCTGCGCTCTCGAGCGACTGCGATAAGTACGGCAAAGCACACCAGCGCTGTCATGACCACCACTACTGCGGCGCCCTGCTCTGACCGGAGCCCTTCGCTGATTTTTTCGACGGCCTCACGATCAAGGACTGCGACTGGGCCCGTGCTGGTCGTGCGTGAACCTTCGTTTGCGGCCACCGATGCCTGGACATCCAATTGGCGCGTCTCACCAAGGACCTCGGCCTTGATGATGCGAGTGGCTGTTTGCGCCACCTGAAGGTCACCAACCTCACAGCGCACCAACGTTGGGGTGACATCACAGTCGTCGGGCACATCTGCGGCATTCACGACAACCCCCTCAGGGATAACCATTTCTGCCATGGCGCCAGATGCAGCGTTAGGACCTCGGTTCACCACCTGGAGCTCAAAGGCAACCGCTTCGCCGGCCACAACCTCGCTTGGGGCACTCAGCGACACATCCATCACCGCGATTGGGCCCAAGGCTTGCTCGGACACCGCATCAGCGTCGGCGCCTTCAGTGCCACTGGCGTCTGGGCTGGCATTGTCGTCTGGGCTGGCATTGTCGCCTGTCCCGGCCATGGCCGCATCGTCGCTCTGGCCAGCTTCGTCGGTAGCTGTGTCGTTGGTTTCGGGCACCTCGGAAGCGTCTTCGTTGCCAACCTCGGCATCCGCGTCGTTGGTCTCGCTCACGCCATCGTCGGGTTCGGCCTCATCATCGTCTTCTCGATCAGCGGACTGATCTGTTGACTCGTCGGCAGCGCTGTCGGACAAACCGTCGGTATTGCCCTCGTTGCTCTCAGCCTCGTTGCTGGGGTTAGGGCCAACGACATCGGCTTCGACGGGGCCCTGCTCGTTGCCGTCATCGGCCGGCGTTGTTACAGGATCGGGTTGCGTGGTCGGGGGCAGAGTGACCCGGTCGATGGGGTCGAGGTGGTTGGGTACGCCATCGCCGTCGATGTCGCCTTGTCCTTCGTCGATGGTGAGCACGCCGTCGCCGTCGTCGTCGATCTCCACAAAGTCGGCTATGCCATCGCCATCTGCGTCAGCCAGCCCTTCGGTGGAATCGGGGATCCCGTCACCGTCGGTGTCGAGGTCTTCGCGGTTGGGGATGCCATCGGCGTCGATGTCACCCTTGCCTTCGACACCATTGGGGATGCCATCACCGTCTAGGTCACCGTCTTTGCCGCCTCGACCCTCAGGGTCAGCGGGCTCTTCTTCTTCGGGTTCCTCAACTGCAGGTTCCTCAGCGGCCGGTTCCTCAGCCGCAGGTTCTTCCGCCGCAGGCTCCTCGGCAGCAGGTTCCTCGACGGCGGGCTCTTCAGCCACAGGCTCCTCAGCAGCAGGTGAAGCCGCCACGTCAACCAAGTACAGGGCACCATTGCCCTCACCGGTGTCGTCATCGCCAGGTGAGCCCACAGCAACCTCAACCGCACCGTCGCCATCAAGGTCGCCAACAGCGGCCACCGTGTGACCGTAGAGATCATCGGCGCCAACGCCAGCCGCTGGCAGCTCATTGGCCCCAACAACCGTTCCGGCGCTATTGACACTCATCACCCAGACAGTGCCTGCAAAGTTGTTCGCACCAAATGCGCCAACCGCAATCTCCACGTTGCCGTCGCCATTTGCGTCGCCAAGACCAGCAACACCTGAGCCAAACCGGGCACCCTCAGGCATCGCCGGGATGAGACCCTGGCCCGGGGTCAACGGCTTCGCCGCCGCAACCGTGCCATTAGGGGCCAGAAACAGAATCCAGGCCTTGCCCCGATCCTGCTTCACACCAATCGATCCAACGGCCAAATCGGAAGTGCCGTCGCCGTTGAGATCGCCAATGCCATCGACCGAGACGCCAAATCCAGCAGCCCGGCCCATGGGGGCATCTACCCAGCCAACAAGCGAAGAGATCTCTTGGTAGTCCTTTACCTTGCCGTTCTTGCGCATGAACAGCACCAACACGGCTCCGTCGTCGGTAGCCACGGCGTCACGGCGCCACATGCCAACCGCAAGGTCGGTGTTGCCATCGTTGTTCAAGTCGCCCACCGCAGTGACATCAACGCCAAACTGATCGCCGGCGCGAACCGTTGCATCCATGTTGGCAAATCCGGTGGTAATCACTTGCCAGTCCTTCACCGTGCCGTCAACGTTCAGGAACAGCATCCAGACCTCGCCGGCATCTTCGCCAACACGGTCTGAGCGATACGCAGACACCGCCATATCTGGAACACCGTCGCGATCAAGGTCACCCACGCCAGCGATACGAAAGCCAAACGCGCCACCCTCGAGCAGTTCGCCGCCAAAGCCGGCCACACCCGCGGTGATCTGTTGCTTCGATGCAACAGAACCGTCCGCGGCCATGAACAGCACCCAGACAGCGCCAACATCCTCGCCAGCGGTGTCATCTGAGTAGCCGCCAACAGCCAAATCGGTGATGCCGTCGCCGTT
>JAUIIS010000271.1 GCA_030431575.1 Acidimicrobiia bacterium
GTCTCCGGCACGATCGATGGCGGTCAGGCCCGGTTCAGTACCCGCCACGACCACAACGTTTTCTTGCCCAACAAGCGCACGGGCGCGCCCCGCGGCAGTGAGCGTGGTGCCGGTTGGGCCATGCGCCACGATCACTATCCCGCTCACCTGGGTGAGCTTTGACGCGCGTTGAGAGGGAGGGACAGAAAGGGACATGCCAACCCATCGGCGTGTAGGCCGACAGCATTAGGCCTTTTGACCCACAGCAACCTGGCCTCGTCAACAACAAGCCTCGTTGGCGTCTCCGGGGAACCAACAGCATGGGGCGCACTGGCTTGCTGGCATTGGCACTTCTGTCTTGTGGACCCTCAAGGACGGCGTGTCATAGGCCGATAGACCCACATGTCTCAGCCTCCACTCCAGACCTCTGCCAGCGATCCGGCCGTAAGCGTGGTGCTCTATGTGCACAACGGCGAGCCCTACCTCGCTGCGGCCATCGACTCCATTTTGCGTCAGACCTATCAGAACTTTGAGCTCTGTGTCGTAGATGATGGATCCACCGACGGCACCTCGAAGCTTCTTGCTGCGGTCGCTCGCGCGGACGACCGAGTGCGCGTTGAACGCCAAGCCGCATTGGGCAGCGAAGGCCTGCACGAGACCGTGAACAACGCTATTGCCATGACTTGTCACGATCTCATCGCTACCGCAAACGCAGATGACGTCTGGATGCCCGACAAGCTGGCAACGCAAGTGGCGGCTTTTGTTGAAGACCCAGACCTAGATGTGTGCTGGCATGATGCCACCTTCATCGACGCCGACGGTCGGGTTATCCACGGCGGGTTCCGGCCCATCCCCACACCTTTCGACGCAGCCCCGGTTAGGCCGTGGCAGTTCATCACCGGGCAACCGGTACCTAACCCAACAACCATGTTTCACCGGTCCATTCTGCGTCGCATCGGCATGCAAGAGGCTGGCCAAATGCACGACCATCAGTTCTGGTTGAAAGCGTCGCTTGCTGGCTGCTCTTTCCGGGGGCTACCCGACAGGTTGATGCGCTATCGCATTCACGACCAGAGCGAATCAACAGCCGCCACCAAGCAGGCACGCATCAAGGCTGCGCACGCAGCATGTGTTTCGGCCATGCTTGACCGTGCGGGGATCGTCGGCTTCTTCCCCGAACTGGGGGCCTACAGCGACGCAGATTCCACGGCCTGGTGCTGGAACTATCTGGGGTCGCTGCTGTGGCTACGGCGCCGCGTTCACGACGCGAACGCCTGCTGGGAGAACGCATTGCGTCAATCTGGCAACGCAGCCGCCCTGGCCAACCTCGGGCTGAGCGAACTGGCGCATGGCAGCCGCACAAAAGGCACCGCCATGCTGCAACAGGCGGCTAACAGCGGCGTACGTCGCGCCCGCGCCGCACTTGAATCTCCGCACACAGCCGCAGACATCGAACCTGTGTTGTGGCACGGCCCAAAGCCCGAGATTGTTGCATTGGTCGACCAAACCACCTCCGGTGAGGTCGTCCTTAGCAGTCCTGCTCACCTCGAACCCTGCGACGCGGTAGCCGCGGTGGGGCATATTCATGGTGCGGTGGATCCAAACCAAGATGCGCTCATCGGACTTCTCACTGACGCCGCAACCACAGTGTCGGGGCGGTTGGCTCTGATTGTCACCTCAGACGAAGACCTCGATGTTGTGGTGGCTGCACACGACTACATCAACAGCAGTGCTCCAGCGCTTCTCGACCAGCTCGTTATTGAAGTCTTGCCCACTACATCAGACGCGGCTGGTTCGATCGCCGCAGCGCATGTACTTGATGGAGCCGTGCAACTGACGCCACAACTCACGGCGCCGACGCTTCAGCTACCAAGCGACGATGCGGCGGCCTCGAGCTGGGAGGCTGAAGCCATGCTGACCAACTCGGGGTCTTCGAGGTAGCCCAAGAGTTGACCCACCTTGAAGATTCCAGCGAGGGCAGCGTACGCAACGTTGTCCGCTGGCTGATCGTTGTGGACGTATCCGTTGAGGGTGTCGCCCCAGGTGGCGAATGATTGACGCAGCGTGCGTTCGGCCACCATTGCCCGCTGTGCCTCAGCTACCAGGTCTTTGGTCTGGCCGGTCTTCTTGCACAGCGTCGACGCCCCAACACCGCGCAACACGGCCATGCGTTGCAGGCCCTCAACGGTGAGGTAGTGGTCGTGCTGGGCGCGGGCTTGGGCCGCGTAGCGCAGGGCGTATCCGTCTTGCTCGAGGCGGATGGCGAAGTCGACGTCTTCAGCGGCAAAGCCGAAGCGCTCATCGAAACCGGTGGCTCGGGCGGCGTCGGCTGAAACACTGAGGTTGCAGGTGGCGGCCAGCGCGGGACCTAGAACGTCGCCGTCTCGCAAAAGCGGGTAGGCAAACAGGTGCGGGGTTGACGACAGCATGGTACCTAGGACGGTGTCGCCGAAGCCGGGCACAAAGTCGAAGGTGCCAAGCACCATGGAGCGTTCGTGTTCTGCGTGGGTGCAGAGATGTACTTCGATGGCTTCGGGTGCCAGAAGCGTGTCGTCGTTGATGAACAAGACAATGTCTGCCGTGGCGGACCACAGCCCAAGGTTTCGGGCGACCGCGGGGCCGGCGTTTGGTTGCCGGTGGACCACGAAACTGCCGAAGGTGTGGTTGTAGCTGGCTAGCGCTTCAGCGGTGCTGTCTGTGCTGCCGTCGTCAACGACAATGACTTCGAGGCGGTGCGGACCCACGGATTGGGCCCTGAGGTGGTTGAGGCACTCGATAAGGGTCGCCCGACGGTTGAACGTGGGGATCAGCACGGAACAAAGAGGCGGTGAGACAGTCATACGCACCCCATCGGCAGCGCCCGCTAGGCCATAAGGACTACGGGCCTGCGAACTGATCGCGTGCTCGGTTTCTTGCGTTGGCCCTGTGCGGCAACGGCTGTGGCGGCAACTAATGCCTAAAGCCATCGGCGAAATGGGCCGATTGACTCATATGCGAACCCGCACCGTGGACGTCTATCTCTACAGCGGTCACGAAGTGGCCGTCATGGAGCCAATCTGGTTGGCCTTGCGCCAGCGGGGCGTCGACGCGCAGTTTGTGTTGGAGCCACCCGGCACACACCGGGCCATGGGCGCGGTGCCCAACCCCGATACCTGGCGGGTACAACACAGCGGCGGGCCTATCGAACCCTTGATGGACGAGGCGACCTATGTGGCGGTCTCGGAACTCCTTGCCAGCCGCGACCTCCCATTCATCTCGGCAAGCAGGACCCATGCCGACGCGGTGTTAACCACCCAAGGCCACGGCTGGCTACTGCACTACAGCGGCTTGAAGATCCGCGTCGAGTACGGCGCCAGCGTCTTTGCCGATGTCTACGGCCATGGAGAGATCAACGCGGCCATGGATGCCGTGTTGACGCACGGCCTCTACTCGACGCGATCGATCAGCTCGCAGTTGCCCTCGGACAGGATTATCCCCGTGGGTTACCCAAAGTGGGCGCCCGCGATGCGTGCGGGCTTGAATCGCCAACAGGCCCGAGACTCGCTGGACCTCGACAGCACCAAACCGCTCATTGTGTGGACACCCACGTGGGCCCACAACGCCACCATCGATTCTTATGCCGCCGCAGTCGTAGCGCTAAGCGACCAGTACGAGGTCGTTCTCAAACCCCATCACAACACGCTGCGCTTCGAAGGCGAGCGCATCAACGAGCTCGCAAAGCACATCACCGTGCTGGACAACGCCCACACGTTGGTGCCGCTGGTTACCGCTGCCGACCTGGTTGTGGCCGATGCCCGTTCGGGCTGTCTGGCTGAGGCGGTGTTCGCCGACCGGTGTGCCCTCGGGCTGCTGGATAGGGCGACGCCGCGCAGCTTGGGTGTGCTGGAGGGATTCGACGATGCCGTTGCCTTCTGCGCATCACCTGACGAACTGGTCGGCGCTGTGACCGATGCCCTAGGGACAGACCGCAGCGCTGGACGCGCCATGTGGCGGAGCTGGCTCTACGCCGATCACCACAACCAAGACGATCACGTGGCTGCCGAAGCCATCATCAACCTCATCGACGCCCCCGGGCGGCGCCCCACCACCGGGCTGAATCTCGCCACCCTCGACGAACTCCTCGATGCCACCATCCCGCTGGCCGCCCAAGGTGGCGAGGCCACCGCCAAAGCCCTTCATACGCTGCGCCGCACCTGGCCAATCTGGCCCGGGCACCCTCGCTTGCTGAAACTGGTGGACGCGTTACGCACATCGCTTGCCCCCGAGGAGCTTGCAGGGGTGGCAGCCATGGTTCGCGCCGTGCCGCACTCGCCATGCCCGGCGATGGCTACGGCCAACGACCCTGGGGCGGCACCTACGTTGCGCTTGGCCGCAGCGGCGATTGCGTCAGACCGGTTCCTAGAACCCGGCGCAGACGAGCTGTTCTTCTCGCTTATCGCCACGGTGCCCGAGCCCCAATTCGCCGAGGCCCTGGCCTCACTTGCTCTTGTTCCCGACGCCTTGCCTGCCTTTGTGCAAGGTGCCGCAACCACCCCGAGCCGCTGCAAAGCGCTCGCACAAGCACTCAACAATCTCGGCGCGTCTGAACAGGCTGCGGCGGTAGCCCATCATGGAGAAAGGCTGGTCTTGCAATGACCGCAACCAACCTCAACATTCAGCAACGCAAGACCTCGGTGGACCCGGCGGCCATGTCGTACTACCTGGCGCTGCGCCACCTGCCTAAGCCGGACATGCATTGGATTCCCCATGTGAGCCCCCGGCTACCTACCCAGACGCTGGCCCCGTACCGAGTTGGCACTGCCGACGAGGTGATGGATGCCGTGGCAATGGCTACCAACGCCGTGGTCAAGACAGATACGTCGCTGGGGCTGCTACTAAGCGGCGGCATTGACTCAGCTATCTTGGCCGCGTTTGTTCCGCCCAGGACCCCGTGCTTCACGGTGGTGTTCGATGCACCAGGCGCCG
>JAUIIS010000272.1 GCA_030431575.1 Acidimicrobiia bacterium
CCGCTCGGTATTAGCCCCCTAGACGCCGACCCGCTCCCTGGCGAAGCAGGCGACGAAACCGAGGGCACCGAAGAAGACGGCGACGTCACCGAAGACGTCGCGGTACTTGGGGCTCAAGGCTGCGAAGACATCGGCATCACCGCCGTGGACGCCGCAGCCATGGAGTCAACCAGCCGTGAAGACGACGATGCGGATGTCCCTGTGGTGCTGCCACAGCTCAGTCCCGAAGGTGACGACGGCGACCGGGCGGTTACCCAGCGCATGCTGCTGGGACGCACCATGCTCACCGGTTCGGCACTACAAGACGCCGACGCCACTACCCAGAACGGCGTTGATTGGCTTGTGGCTCCCACCTTCCGTTCCGGCGAAGAAGGCATCGACCTGTTCAACGAAGCAGCCGCCGCCTGCAACCTGGCCACACCGGCCTGTCCCACTACCCAGCTGGGCATTGTGCTCGATGGCGTCGTGGTGTCTGCTCCTGCGGTGCAGCAACCCTTCTTCGAGCGAGACCAAATCACCATTACGGGCGGCTTCACTCAATCCGAAGCCGAAGACGTCGCCCTTATCTTGAAGTTCGGTGCCTTGCCGCTGGAGTTTGGTGATCCCACCGACCCCGAATCTGGTAGCCGAGTGCGCCTGGTATCGGCAACGCTTGGCCAAGAATCGCTCGACGCAGGCATCGTGGCTGGCATCGTCGGCCTTGTCCTGGTGGCCATCTACATGATTGCCTACTACCGCCTCCTGGGCTTGGCCGCCATGCTGTCGCTCGCGGTGTCGGGCACCATGTTGTGGGTCTTGCTGGCGTGGCTTTCCGAAACCCGAAGCCTGGCGCTCACCCTGGCTGGCGTTGTGGGCTTGGTGGTGTCTATTGGTACCTCGCTTGACTCCAACGTCGTCTACTTCGAGCACCTCAAAGAGGACATCACCAACGGCCGCACGCTGCGAAGCTCTGTCGACCGCTCATTCCCGGTGGCCTTCCGCACCATCTTCTACGCCAACCTGGCGTCACTTATTGGTGCCATCATCTTGTACTTCTTGACGGTGGGTTCGGTGCGAGGCTTCGCCCTCATGCTCGGTCTCGCCTCCATCTTGGACCTCATCGCCACGTACTTCTTTCTCCGGCCACTCGTGCGACTCATGGCCCGCAACCAGAAACTGCTGGATAAGCCGGGGTACTTCGGGATCCCGGCGGCAGACACCGCAGAGGTGGCATCATGAGCAAGCTCTCCCGCATGTATCGCAACCAGACCGACCTCAACTTCCCGGCCTACTGGAAGCGCGTGCTCATGGTTTCGGTGGCTCTCATGGTCATTGGCGCCCTGTCGCTGTTGACTCGAGGCCTCAACCTTGGCCTCGAGTTCGAAGGTGGCGCCGCCTGGGAGCTCCCACGTAACGGCGTCAGTGTCGATGAGACCCGAGATGTGCTTGATGGCCTTGGACTTGGCGATGCTCGCATTCAGACCGGCGATGGCATTTTGCGCATCCGCGCCGAGCTCGATGTCGACGACCCCAAAGTCGTCGATGTTTCGGCCGCCCTGGCCGACCTCACTGGCGCCTCCACCGACGAAGTCAGCTTCGATACCGCAGGCCCATCATGGGGCGAAGAGATCACCGACAAGGCAATCGAAGCGCTGATCATCTTCTTCATCGTGATAGCGATCTACATCACCCTCCGGCTCCGATGGCAGATGGCGGTTGGTGCGTTGGTCGCAGTGGCCCACGACTTGCTCATCACGGTTGGTCTCTACTCGATCTTCCAGTTCGAGGTCACGCCGGCGACCGTCATTGCCTTCCTGACAATTATGGGGTACTCGCTCTACGACACCATGGTCGTGTTCGACAAGGTCCGAGACAACGAGCTACGTCTGTCGAACTCCAAGATGTCGCACACCGATATCATGAACGTGTCACTCAACCAGGTGCTCATGCGGTCCATCAACACCTCGGTTACCTCGGTGCTACCGGTCTTGTCGGTGCTGATCGTCGGCGGCTGGATCATGGGTGCGGTCGCCTTGCGCGAGTTTGCTGATGCGCTGCTCATTGGTCTTATCTTTGGCACGTTCTCGTCGCTGTTTGTGGCGGCCCCAATCGCCACCTGGCTGCGGGAACGGTCCGTTGACACCGACGCGTCGAGCACGCGCCAGTATCGGCTCAGCGAGGCTGTGAAGCGACGCGATCAGGTCGCTGGCCGAGGCGTAACCACTGTCGACCCCAGTACCGCCATTCCCCCCAGGCCACGAAAACAACGCCGCAAGTAATCCAAGCAGCCCAGCCAGCAGCGTTGTGCATGTACGCTGGTCGCGATGACCGCTGACACCGTCTGGTTACGGCAGTTCGTGCGCGAGGTTGCGGACTTTCCAGAGCCCGGCATCGGGTTCAAAGACATCACGCCGTTGCTTGCCAACGTCGACGCGTTCCGTTTCTGCGTCGATGCGCTCGCCGACCACTGGTGCGGCGACTCGATCGATCACATTGTCGGCATCGAAGCACGCGGTTTCCTGTTTGGCGCACCCTTGTCATACCGCTGCGGCGCCGGTTTCGTGCCGGTGCGAAAGCCTGGGAAACTGCCATCAACCGTGAAACGTCAGACATACGACCTCGAGTACGGCACCGACGCGATCGAGGTACACAGCGATGCCATCGCCGCAGGTGACCGTGTCGTCATCATCGATGATGTGTTGGCCACCGGGGGCACAGCAGCGGCAACCATTGAGCTCATGCAGAGCATCGGCGCCGAAGTAGTCGGCCTCGGATTCATCATTGAACTCAAAGCGCTTGCAGGGGCTGGCAAGCTAGAAGGATTCGAGACCACCTCATTGTTGGTCTACGACGAGTAGGCACCATGGCACCACAAGCACGAATACACGGGAAACGAGGAACGTTGTGGCGACGCTAAATCGAGTGCCCCTTTGGGACCGCATCGACACCGAGCCGCTCGAAGATCTCACTGGCGTGTTGACGCTGTTCACCGATCGTCACCCAGGCGCGTCTACTGCCCTTATCGAGGACGCTTTCAAAGCAGCATTCAACTACCACGACGGCCAGATGCGGAAGTCGGGCGAGGCCTACATCACTCACCCCGTCGCAGTGGCCGAAATTATTGCTGGTATCGGCCTCGACGATGTGACTATTGCATCGGCACTGTTGCATGACACCGTTGAGGACACCGGGGCGGGACTTGAAGACATCGAAGTCCGCTTTGGCGCCGATGTAGCGGCCATTGTCGACGGCGTCACCAAGCTCGACCGGTTGAAGTTCGACAGCAAGGAAGCCCAGCAGGCCGCTTCGATGCGCAAGATGCTTGTGGCGATGGCTAAGGACTTACGGGTCTTGATCATCAAGTTCGCCGACCGGTTGCACAACATGCGCACCGTGGGTTCGTTGCCGCAGTGGAAACAGCAACGCATCGCAGCCGAGACGCTCGATATCTACGCCCCTCTTGCGCACCGACTGGGCATGCAAGACGTCAAGAACCAGCTCGAAGACCTCGCCTTTGCAGCGCTTCACCCTAAGCGGTACGCCGAGATCGACCACATGGTGGGAACCAGGGCTCCAGAGCGAGAGCTGTATATCGAACAGGTGCTTGGCGATGTGCAAGCTCGTTTGGCCGAGTTGGGTATCGACGCCGATGTCACCGGCCGCAAGAAGCATCTGTGGAGCATTTACGAAAAGATGGTGCTCAAAGGCCGGTCGTTTGACGAGATCTTCGATCTCGTCGGCATCAGGGTCATTGTCGGCAACGTCCGCGACGCCTACGGAGCGCTGGGCTCTATCCACGCAACCTGGCATCCGGTGCAGGGTCGGTTCAAGGACTACATCGCGATGCCAAAGTTCAATCTCTACCAGTCGTTGCACACCACCGTTATTGGCCCACAGGGCAAGCCACTAGAGGTGCAGATCCGTACCCGAGAAATGGATCAACGCGCCGAGCATGGTGTCGCAAGCCACTTTGAATACAAGGACAAGGCCGCCAGCGGCGATGTGGCCTGGCTGAGCCGCATTGTTGACTGGCAACAAGAAACCGAAGACCCGTCGCAGTTCATGTCCAACCTCAAGCTGGACCTCGACCAAGACGAAGTCTTTGTGTTTACGCCAAAGGGCGAGGTCATAACGCTCACCGCGGAGGCCACACCTGTCGACTTTGCCTACAGCATCCACACCGAGATCGGGCATGCCTGTCGGGGGGCCAGGGTCAACAACCGGCTGGTGCCGTTGGACACCATGTTGACCTCTGGCGACACGGTGGAGATCTTGACCTCCAAGGTCGAAGATGCCGGACCCAGCCAAGACTGGCTGCGCTTCGTGGCAACCCAGCGCGCCGATTCCAAGATTAAGCAGTGGTTCTCTCGCGAACGGCGCGACGAGGCCATCGACAACGGGCGAGAAGAGCTGGCCGATGCGCTTCGCAAGCTGGGACTCCCAGCGCAGAAGTTGCTCAAGAGCAACGCGCCCGGGGAAGCGGCACAGCTCCTCAACTACCAAGACGTCGACAGCTTGTACGCAGCGATCGGCGAAGGCCATCTCACTGCGGGATCGGTCGCGGGCCGCATCGAGGGTCTCCTCGATGAGAGTAAGACCGACGAATCGGACTCGCTACCGGCCACGCTTCCGAGCCACAAAGAACGCCAAGTTGGCCGTGGTAGCCGCAAACGCGGGCGCGGCGACGCTGGCGTCGTGGTCGAAGGTGTCGACGACGTCATGATTCGTTTGGCGAAGTGTTGCACGCCAGTTCCCCCCGACGAGATCATGGGCTTTGTGACACGGGGCAGGGGAGTCTCGGTGCACCGCGACGACTGCGCCAATGCGGTGTCGCTGGCCGCCGGTCATGCCAATCGCCTCATTGATGTCGAGTGGGACGACGATTCGGTTGGAACGTTCGTGGCCGCAATCGAAGTCAAGGCTTTCGACCGCGTTCAGTTGCTGCGAGACGTC
>JAUIIS010000273.1 GCA_030431575.1 Acidimicrobiia bacterium
TCGGGGAACATCAAGAGCCTGGATCCCGGCACCGCCGCAGCGGTTGCCGTGCCGCCGCTGGGCTTTACCAGGGGGTCCACCAAGCCATGAATGACGAGGGTTGGAGCGGTCACGCCACCAAGCGCCTCAGTGCGGTCGGGGCTGCCTGCGATGGCTGCGCTCTGCCGGTCGATCCCGGCCGGATCGAAGCTGCGCTCAAGGCTCGCTGCTGTGCGCTCGCGGTGCACGGCCTCGTCGAAGTGTTCGCCAGAGATGGCACGGAAGAGCCGAACCGACTCGTCGACCGCGTTCTCGCGGGTGGGTTCGGGCTGGCGGCCGATCTGGCGAATCAGCGATGCAGCAATGCCACCGTTTCGGCCATCACCGGTGTTGGACATGATCGAGCACAAGCTGGCCACCTTGTCGGGGTGGTTGGTGGCCAAGGCCTGCGCGATCATGCCTCCCATTGACATACCCACCACGTGCGCTTTGCCGATCTCGAGCTCCTCGAGCAGGCCAGCAGCATCGTTTGCCATGTCGCCGATGGTGTACTGCACGTTCTTGAGTTTGCGACGGGTGATCAACGACATGAGGCGCTTTAGGAGTCCTGGTGGTTCCCAGTCGGTTTTGGAGGAGAGCCCGATGTCGCGGTTGTCAAAGCGAATGGCCTGATACCCCTGCTCGACAAAGAGGTCCACAAACTCGTCGCGCCAGTCGATGAGCTGCCCGCCGAGGCCCATGACAAACAAGATGGGTTCGCCTTCGCCTCGAACGTCGTACTCGATTGTCATTCCGGTGCTGACCGTCACAGATGCCATCAGGGGATGCTACTGGCGGCGGTTGCGTGCCAGGGCCGCTGCGGTGCTTGAACTCAACAACCCATCAGCGTGGCGGCGATCGCATCCGAGGTTGCTTCCCACGCCGAGGCGTCAGGCGACGCGAACCCCATAATGATCGCGTACCCGTAATCCGGCACAACGTATTGGGTGAAGTCAAAGCCGTCGCCAGCGACCACCTGGGTGTTGATCTCGCGTCCACCGAACTGTTTGACCGACGCAACACCGTCGAAGCGCAGGTTGGATTGAGCCAGGATCTCGCGAACTCGTTCCGCTGAGTCGGCGGCTGTGTAGTCACCCGCCACCTTGATCACGTTTAGGTTGACAAGGAAATCGTCGGCCACCTCGCCGTCGGCCCATAGCACCCCACCAGAGGCCTTGAGATTGGTGACGAGTTCGGCGGTGCCCTCCACATCACCCGGCCGCAGGATCTGGGCGGCATCCTCAGCAGAGGTGTTGGCCAAGTCCAGCCAACGCCAGCCTTCGGGGATGATGGCGGTTACACCGATCTCGCAGGAGCCAGCGTAGGTACCGGTCAGCCGATCCACTTGCTCAAGCGCGGCTTGGTCATCGAAGACTTGCGGGATCGGGGCGCAGTTGCCGGTCTTTGGGATGACAACCTGGTTTTCGTCGGCCACCAAGACGCAGAGGAACCTTGCGCCAGCAGACTCTACGTCTGCAGCGGTGAACCCAGTTCGCCCGTTCTCGCCACCAAAACTCGTAAACGGAAAGAACCCGTCCCAGGGTTTCCAGCCGCCGCCTGGGGTCTCGGCGCCGGCCTTGGTTTCGTCGCCCGCAACCACGGTGTCCAAGTAGAAATGGAGGCTGTAGCCAGCCGGGTCGAGCTCTGGCGAAAACCCAAACACCTCGTAGGGGGCAGTCATTTCTCCGGTTTCGGCATCGAGCACCACCCCGAGCAAACAGGCGACCCGCTCGGCTTCGGTTGGGCATGGCGACGGAGTCCACGGAGAGTCCACGATCACAGGGTCAGCGGGGTCACGCCGCACCGCCCCCGGCGTGCCGTTCGCCCCCAGATCTGGCGTACCCGACGTGGCTTCGGCCGGGGGATCGGTCGACGTAAGACCGCCCGACGCCGAGTCTTGCGCATCCACCTGATCGGCCGCAGATTCGGGCTGACCGTCGGTAGGTCCAACTTCGTCGGCTTCAGGGTCTGAGTCGGAGGCCGCCGCCACGTTGGACTCGTCGCCACTACCGGAATCGTCCCCACGACTCAGCACGAACGCTCCAATCGCCCCGAGCAACAAGACGGCGCCCACCACGGCTCCAATGAGCACCTTGCGCGAACCGCCGCTGGCATCGCCACTGGGCTCAGCCTCGGCCACGAAGGGGGCAGGCGGTGCCGGCGCAGCCGCGCTTGGCGCCGCGGTCGCTCCGGGGTCCAGTGGCGGAGGAACCGACGCCTGAGGCGGTGCTGGTTGTACTGGGGAAATAGGGGCAATGGTCGGCTGTGCAGGTGCAACCCCAACGCCCGAATCGTTGGCTTCAGGAGCCTTGGCGCCGGCAAGGATCGCTCGAGTCTCGGCCGCTTTCACGACGATCGTCCCCGTGCGCGCTCCCCCATCACGGGGCGTCTCGGACTCGCTGATAATCGCCGGCCAGTGAAGCGTGAAGCGACGACGGCGCAACCAGCCGGTGCCAAAGGACTGGACACAAGCCGCGGTCAGTTCCATAGCCAACTGCTCAGCGCTTTGTTGGCGATCTGCGACCTCTTTTTGAAGCGCTCGGTCAACAACCTCACCAATCTGGCCAGGCAACTCGCTCCGGACCGACGTCAACGGCAACGCCGGGGTCACCAGATGGTGCGCCAGCATCCCCGTCGCTGATTTGGCCTCATCAAAGGGGAAACGCCCAGTGAGCAGCTCGTAAGCCATAATGCCGACCGAGTACACGTCGGACGCAGCGGTCAAGTCCTCGCCGCGTACCTGCTCGGGGCTCATATACGCCGGGGTCCCAATGACGGTGCCCGTAGCAGTTCGACGAACCGACGTGTCCAACACTCTGGCAATGCCGAAGTCCGCCAGCTTCACGATCCCTGTGTCGTCAAACAAGAGGTTCTCGGGCTTGATGTCACGATGCAAGACGCCTCTAGCGTGCGCGTGATCGAGCGCGGCGCAACACGCAAGGACATCGGCGCACGCCTCGTCGGTAGCCAGTCCTTCAGCGCTGAAGCGATCGCTGACCGCTCCCGAGCAACGCTCCATGACCAGGGCACAGATTCCGTCGTCACGGTTAACGAAGTCATACACAGGCACGATGTGTGGGTGCTCAAGCGCGGCCACCATCTGGGCCTCGGCAACAAAACGGTCCCGTACATCGGGGTCTGCGGCAAACGCCCTTGGCAGCACCTTGACCGCGACATCTCGGCCCAGTTGGCGATGTCGCGCCCCGTACACAATGCCAAACGCTCCACGCCCAAGTTCGGCACCTACCTCGTAGCTAGGGAGCGCTTCCTTCAGTAGCTCAAGCTCGCGTCGCACCCAGAGTTACTCCTTGATTGGCGGCACGCCGTCTCGTGTCACGACCTGTCCGAATCCATGGTTCTGTCCCAAGACGGATTTCCGCCCCTCGGGTTACATGGCCACCGCCGCCCGCACCGCCTCATTCCTCAGAGCAGCCTTTTGTCCGCTGGGCTACCGTTTGGCCTAGCCCAGTCATCGAGGAGACACCATGACCTTGTCGCGCTATCCACTCTTTCAACAGGCGTACCTTGTGAACGACCTCGAGGCAGCCGTCGAGCGTTGGAGTGAGCTGTTTGGGGCGGGGCCGTTTGTATTGACCCATCATCACAAGACCGACCGTTTCGACTACCGCGGCACCGACCACGAAGCCGATGTGTCCTACGCGTTTGGGTACCTGGGCGATCAGAACATCCAGTTCATCGTGCAGCACGACGACACGCCGTCTATCTACCGCGACATGTACGAAGCGGGCCAGGAAGGCTTCCACCACGTCGGGATCCTGGTGCACGACTTCGAGGCCGAGTTCGCCCGTCTCGAAGGCATGGGTTTCACCTGCGCAACACGGCTCTACGCCGACGGCGTCGACGCTGCCTACTTCGATACCCGTGAGGTAAACGGTTGCTTCACCGAAATCCACGGTGACCCACCGCACATCCTCGGAGCCTTTGCTGGGTGGCGCCGGGCCCACGAACTATGGCAGCCGGGCGACTCACCGTACCTACGCCGCTGAGCAGGAGCTTTAGAGGCGCTGAAGCCCCGACAAGTCGCTGTACTGATCGCGTAGTTCGGCCTTGAGCACCTTGCCCGACATATTCCGGGGCAACGGTTCGGTGCGCACCGCGAGATAACGCGGCAATTTGAAATCGGCCAATACGCCCTGGCAGCGGGCCTTGACATCTTCGCCCCGAACGGCGTTTTGGTCGGCAACAACGGCCACCACCGCCGGGGTCTCGCCCCAACGTTGGTCGGGCACGCCGATCACGGCGAGTTCAATGACACCCTCGAGCCCCGAGAGCTGTCGCTCAATCTCTGCGGGGTACACATTGAGACCCCCAGAGATCAGCATGTCTTTAGCCCTGTCGACGACATAGAAGTACCCACCGGCGTCCATGGTTCCCAGATCGCCCGTGTGGCACCAGCCGTCGCGGATAGTGGTCGCGGTAGCTTCTGGGTTCCGCCAGTACCCGGCCATGACCTCTGGCCCTTTGATCACAATTTCACCAACCGTGCCTGGCGATACTTCCTGGCCAGCCTCATCGACAATGCGCGCTGCGCTGTGCATGGCAGGGACACCACAAGACCCAACCCGGTCAAAGGCCTGGTGATACGGCAGCGTGATGCCTGACGCACTTACCTCTGTGAGCGAATACGCCTGAGTCATCGTGATCCCGCGCTCGAGGAACGTGTTCAGCAGGGGCACCGGCACTGTTGCCCCGCCTGAGGAAGCGCACCGGATTGACGAGAGGTCGGTGCCGGCAAAGTTCGGATGCTGCGCCATCTGCTCGAACAAGGTGGGTACCGCCATGAACACCGTTATCTGCTGCTGCTCGATGAGCTCCAGCGCCCGCCCTGGGTCGAAAGCAGGTTCGAGCACCAAAGTTGCGCCCGACCACAATGCAGTCATGGAC
>JAUIIS010000274.1 GCA_030431575.1 Acidimicrobiia bacterium
GGGCAAACCATGCGGAAACCCAAAACTGGGAACTGGAGGGCCTTGGCCCTCCAGTTCCGCTTCGGCCGAGATACCAGGACGCTGCTGGGTGGCCGGGTAGTCACGTTTCGGTGGGTATCCGGCACACCCTTGCGCCCCGCCTCTGTTGGCTGGGGATCGCCGCCCTTAGGGGACTGAGCTTGGCGGGTAGGACGACAGAATCTCAACTCGTGGGTTCAGAAGCTGACCAATTGGTCAGCTTAGGTAGTCTGGGGCCATGCCTGGCGCCACCCGTGACCCCAAACCCAACCCAGCTTCCCGCAAGAGCCGAGGCGAACGAACTCGGGCGTCGATGCTCGATGCCGCCACCGAGCGGCTCAACCAAGCCTCGATGGAGGACCTCCTGGGCTTTCTGCGTCCAGAAGAGATCGCTGCAGCCGCCGGCAGATCAAAGGCCACCTTCTTTCATCACTGGCCTAACCAAGCGGCGTTCATCGACGACCTCATCGAAGGCCGCCCCAACCGGCGCTCCCAAGCTGTTGAAGGCGCAGCCAGCTTCCTCGATGAACTCGAACCCGGCGACCCCCGAAGCTGGGTAAGTCGGATGCGCAGCGCCGCACTGGCTGGCTTCGACGGGCTAACAACAGATCCGAGGCTCAGCTTCGCGTTCCTCGGCCCTCTGTCTGGCGACCCTGTGGAGCACTCCAGACTTCGAGAACGCCACCGACTTGTCGACCAACTCATCGTGTCGCTGGCCGACGAGCACCTTGCTGTAACGGACCTCAGCGTGCGGGAGCCATTTACGGTCTCCTCGCTGGCGGTCGCTGTGCACTCGCTGGCCATTGGCCTTGCCGCTCGGGCGAGAGTGAACCCGGAGGGGGCAACCGCTATCTTGTTCGCCGATGTGCTGACGGCGCTCCTACCAGCAGTTGTCACCAATGTTGGCGCCGACAGTCTGCCTCTCGACGAGTTCATCGAGAACGTGATGACGAGACCCTTCGCCAAACAGGTTGATTCGGTCAGCCTCGGGTTCACACCCGACCCGGTGCGGGTGGAGACCGCCCAGCAGGCCAGCGCTATCTACTCGCTGCAAATCGTTCCCCAACTGGCTCGTGCCCTCGACGAGCACATCGACAACCCCCAACGAGAAGATGCCGAAACGTCGGGCGGCACCACCGCCGCACGCCAACACCTCGAACGCCTTCGCGAGGCAGCGGCGCGTTACCCCACGGCCACGTTGGCCGTTATTGGCTTGCTAGCCACCAGATCCCTAGCCGACGAAGGCACCGACGTACCCGACGTACCAATAGACACCGGACTTCTGGCGGTGACGCGACGAGCGCTACTGATGTGCGGGCCAATGCCCCGGGCCCAGGTGGACGCTGTGGCACGCTCGGCCATCAGCGCCATGCTTCGTTCTGCTGTTGGCCTCGAAGCCGTGGAGCCCCCGGTCCTCATCGCTGGGGTCCTGGCCATGCTGGAGGCAGCAAAACAGGGGTAGGGCGTGGCCGCGTGGCCTAACTGACGCTAGCTACCGCGACGGGGATGGCGTTGAGTACCGACGTTCCCGACGGTTCGTCCAGCGGTTGGTCATCGGTCAGCGCATTGGAGTTCACCCCGGGGCGGGACCGAGCCACGTTCATCTCAATACCCGGGCTGTCGTAGCCCCACCCGAAGGGCAGCGACACCACGCCAGGCATGACATCTTGGGTGACCTCCACTGGTGCCCTTACCTCGCCAACCGCGGAGGAAACAACGGCAGTGCCACCGTGACTGAGACCATGCGTCTCGGCATCAGAAGGATGCACCTGCAACGTGCACCGCTCCTTGCCCTTCACCAAGACGTCGACGTTGTGCATCCAGGTGTTGCAAGAACGCAAGTGCCGGCGTCCCACCAGCACCAGCCCGTCGGAATCGAAGTCGGCAGCGAGCAAACGGTCGATGTCATTCGCCACAATTTCGGGAAAAAGATCAACCTGGCCGCTGGTGGTCTTGGTGGCTTCAGGGAAACGTTGGACTAGTTCGCCGTAGTCGCGGCCATGAGGAAAATCCTCGACCAGTTGCTTGAGTGTTAGGCCGTGCGGGTTCGCGCCGAAGCCGTCGCCGAAACGACCCACCCGCAGACGGAAGTCCACGATCTGTTCGGCCCACGACCATGCACCGAGCATCTCAAGAATCTCGGCCACGTCGCGCCCGGCTATGGGGCTGGAATCGCTGGCGACCTCTCGCTCGACAAGTTGCGTAAGCGCCGCAACGTGAGCGTCTTCGGCGCTGGCATGGGCACCTTGCCCGCCAAGCACCAGCGCCAGCCGCGTAAGAATCTCGGGCTCGTCTGGGCGACTGGTTGCAAACACCGCCGGCGAATACTTGGCGAACACCCGAATCATGGTCCGCTCGAACGTCATGTCATAGTGGCTGCGTTCCAGCGCCGACAGTGGCGGCAAGATGACATGGGCGTGACGCGACGTGGCGTTGATGTAGGGATCAACGGCAACCAGCAAATCTAGGTCAGCCATGGCTGCGTCGAGGCGATCGGAGTTGGGGAACGATCGCACCGGGTTGCAGGCAATAACCACCAGCGCCCTGATCTGGCCCTCGCCCTCGGTCTCGATTTCTTGCGCCAGTGTTGATGCCGGCAACTCGCCCAACACCTCGCCTCGGCCAGACGCGCGGCCTTGCCAGCGCCCCGTCTTAAAGCCTCGACCGCCGGGCGTTCCACCCAGCTTGGTGGTGGGTGACGAGCAAAACATCACGCCACCGGGACGATCGAAGTTGCCTGTCAACACGTTCAACACATCGGTCGCCCAAGACGTCAACGTCCCAAAGGTGACCGTGTGCGCACCAATTCTTCCGTAGACCGCAGCCGTTGGTGCGGCTGCGAGTTCTCGTGCCACCCGCACCGTGACCTCGGCCTTGATGCCACACACCGATTCGGCCATCTCGGGGGTATAACGCTCTGCCAGAGCCCGGACGTCGTCGACGCCGTTGACCCATTGGGCGGCATGGCCAAGGTCGACCAAGTCCTCGGCAAAGAGCACGTGGATAAGGCTGAGCAACCAAACAATGTCGGTTCCCGGTTTGATGAAGAGATGCTCGGACGCCGACTGTGCTGTACGTGACACTCGCGGGTCGACCACCACCACCTTGCCACCCCGCGCCTGGATGGCCTCGAGCTTCCCAGGGAAGTCGGGCACCGTCACCAACGACCCGTTGGACACGTAGGGGTTTGCCCCCAGCATCAGCATGTAGTCGGTGCGGTCGAGGTCTGGCAGGGGGAACAGGCTGGGGTCGCCCCACATGGCGCCCGCAGAAACATGCTTGGGCATCTGATCCACGGTCGAAGCAGAGAAGATGTTGGTGGTTGCCGCAGCTTTGATGACGTGGCGCAGGAACAACGCCCCACCCAGGTTGTGCACGTTGGGGTTGCCCAGCACGACGCCCAACGCCTGGTGTCCGTGTTCTTCGAGCAACGGGCTGAGGCGGCGTTCGATTTCGGCAAAAGCCTCGTCCCAGGTGGCCTCTCGCCACGTCTCACCATCGCGAATCATGGGGCCGGTGAGGCGATCGGGGTCCTCGTGAAGCTGTTTGAGCGTGGACCCCTTGGGGCAGATAAAGCCTTTAGACACCGGGTCGTTGCGGTCGCCTCGGATACGCACGACCTGATCGCCCTTGGTGGTGATCTCAAGTCCGCAGGTGGCCTCGCAAAGCGGGCATGTACGAAAATGCGTTTGGGTTTGCTCGTCGGTCATGCGCTCGTGCTCCTGATATGGCGGCAGATGCCACGTGTCACAGCGCAGACTAGTGCCCTACCGGTGCCGACTGGGCAGCTGCTCTCTTCTTGGCGGCAGCACGATGTCGTGATCAAGCCAGATGCCAATATTCTCGCCGGTTCGACCGTCGGGCCCTTCATGGATGAGGTCGAGCATGAGGCCAGCAATGTCGGCCGGGGTCATCCAGCGGGCAATTACCTCGTCGGTGAGGGCCTTGCCGGTTGCGTAGCGGGTCATCTCCGAGTCCACCGCGTCCATACACAACGCGTTCACGCGAATCCCCTCGCCCGCCAAGCGCTTCGACCAAGACTCGGTGAGGCCCGTGACCCCGAACTTCGATGCGTCGTAGGCATCCATGCGGGTACCGCCACCCAATGCCCAGCCCGGAGGCGGACAAATGTGGTCGGTGGCGATGTTGACAATGTGGCCGCCACCCCGGCTGACCAGATGCGGAATCGCAGCCCGACCGGTGAGGTAGAGGCCCCGCAGATTGGTGCCCACTAAAAGATCAAAGCTTTCGACTGTCGTTTCCCAGTCGTCGCCCACAGGGTCTGTGGGCCTCCAAATCCCGGCGTTGGCCACCACAATGTCGATACCGCCAAAGTGCGCGGCGGCGCCGTCGACGAATGCCTTCACTTGGTCGGCGTCGCGAACATCGGCCTCGACAAACGTGACCTCTGCTCCGGTGTCTTGCGAAATGGCGGTAGCAACATCGGCACCCTTAGGTTGGATGTCGCAGGTAGCCAGGAGCGCGCCTTCTTCGCCAAGCGCCCGTGCGATACCAGCCCCTATGCCTGCGGCAGTTCCGGTGACCACGGCAACTTGACCAGCCAGTGACCCTGCGTGTGCTTCGTCAGCCATGACTAGCGTCCTGCCGCAGCCCGGCGGCGCAGCGGTGGCACAGTCTTCGGAGGGATCTTCCTGGGCGGAAGCTCGTCCAGCAACACCTGCGTGGCCGCCGAGATGGCCGCTACGGCTTTATCGACCGCTGCTTGGTTCTGAGCCGACACCGACGTCAAGGCACCTACCTTGCGGACGTATTGCAGGGCGGCTGCCTCGACCTCGGTGGTAGTGGCAGTGGGCTCTAAACCGCGAAGCGGAGTGATGTTTCGGCACATGCTGCAGACACTAGTAGTCATCGCAAGTCGTTGTCCGCCGTAAGGAATCGGCCATG
>JAUIIS010000275.1 GCA_030431575.1 Acidimicrobiia bacterium
GCCGCAAGCGACCCAACCAGCCCAAAGCCAACACCGAGGATTACAAGGGCAAATCTCTTGGTCATGTTGCCGTCGCGCCAAACTAACCAAACGACTGCCGCAGAGATCAACAGCAGGGCTGCATATTGGAGCTTCATCGCTGCCATCGCCAGCCCAACAGCAACCGAGAGCGCAGCTGTCAATCTTGGGTATCGGTTAGCGATGCCGCTTTGGGTTACTGCACTCGCGCCCAAGCCAACTGCAACGAGGCACCCAGGAACCAGAATGCCCTCTGGCAATATGAAGTCGGTGTGCATCACGAGGGTTCCCGAGGTGGCGATAACAAGCAAAGGGGCCGCCCATAGGCGAAGGGCCTGCCAGCACAACACGACACCCAGGATCAGCAGCGCCCGCTGCAGGAATGCCACTGCGAATATTCGGTCCCAACCAAGCAACGAACCAACCACATCGGCGAACTTCACCCAGATGGGATATCCAACTTGGCGGTAGCCCTGGATCATCAAGCCCTCGGCAAAGACATCCTCCGATCGGCTGAGGTATCCCACCGAATCGTTACTGACAATGCCGCCGATGTCGCGGGCTAACGCCCGCGACAAAGCTATTCCCAGCACGAAATACTCAACCACCCGTCGCTGGCGAGGCGAACCGAACGAGGCCAAGGGACTCGCGGGAACCGCCGGCTCGATGTTCTCGTGTTGCTCAGCCGCTGGCTGCTCCGCGGTTACGGTTGCACTCATGAAGCTGGCGTCGCGGCTTGCTCACCTTTTCGAGCAAAAACTACGCGATCAAGTACGAGGAACCGCGCCACCCAAACCAGCCCGTAGCTGGCGGCGCTCGCTGCATTGACCGCTACGCGCCAGTCGGTCCAACTAGCTACCAGAGCAACCAGCACCGAGGACACCACCAGCCCAAGCAAGCTCATAGCAAAGAATGCAGGAACCTCGACGCGGTAGCGGCGCACTGGATCTGACGACCACACGAACCGGGTACTAAGCACAAAGCCAACGACGGCCACCACGAGTGCCGCCATGGCATTGGACAGGACCGCTGAAAGCCCTATCCCCCAATGAAACACGAAGATCGCGAACTGACCTACGAGCGCGGTCACAACGCTGATCGATACGTAGCGTTGCACGCGAAGCGCAGTCGGGGCCTCGCGATAGGGCGTCTCTAGCATCGACGTAGCCTACCCCTAGCCTGGCCTTTCTCGGCGCAGCCCAGCCCGACACCGTGGAAGGTTGGTCGGCCCGCGACCTTGCGTTCGTATGTGATGCGGCCCACGCGCTCTAGGCTAAGGCACGAATCAAGCAGCAAGCTAGGGGATCACGAGGCCCGACATCACCCCGCATCTAGGGTCAGTTGGGATCATGAGGAGTCAGAGAAATGCAGGTACTCGATGAGCCGCTCCCAGGAGCGATAGTCATAGAGACGGTGGCCCACCGTGACAACCGGGGAGCCTTCGTTGAGACATTCAACAGCGCCAAATTGGCTCAGCTTGGCATCAACGAGACATTCGTGCAAGACAACGAATCTGTCTCTAATACGATCGGGACCGTGCGTGGCCTGCACCTCCAACTCGCCCCACACGCGCAAGGCAAGCTCGTGCGCACAGTGCGAGGAGCCATCTTCGATGTCGCAGTGGATCTCCGCCGGGGCTCGGACACCTACGGCGAGCACTGCAGCGTTGAGCTCACCGGAACGGACGATCTGTTGTTCTGGATTCCTCCGGGTTTCGCCCATGGATTCTGCACACTGGAGAAAAACACTCAGGTTGCGTACAAGGTGACAAGCCTCTATGCCCCAACCGCTGACCGATCAGTGCGCTGGGATGACCCAGGCCTAGGGATTCCGTGGCCCCTGCCAACTTCGGGAGCAGTGCTATCCGAGAAAGACGCGACCGCTCCCTTTCTGGCAGAAATCGCGGGAGACCTTTCATGAGAATCCTCCTCACGGGCGGTTGCGGCTTTATTGGGTCAGCTGTGGTTCGCGACCTGGTGGAAAGTGGCGACCATCAGGTCCTCAACATCGACAAGATGACCTACGCAGCAACTACTCAGTCTGTCGCAAGCGTCGCTGCCAGCGCTCACTACGATTTCCTCCGAGCCGACATCGTTGACGGCGCAGCCATGGATCAGGCTTTCCTGGATTTTGAGCCCGACGCAGTCATGCACCTTGCCGCAGAAAGTCATGTCGATAGGTCAATCGATGGTCCGGAGGAGTTTTTGCGAACAAACGTCGAAGGCACGATGCAGCTGTTGCAGTCGACCAGGAGATACTTGGCCAACGAAACAGACAAAGAACAGTCCTTCCGGTTCCTCCATGTATCGACCGACGAAGTCTTCGGTGCGCTCGGACCGCTAGACAAGCCATTCACCGAATCCACCCCCTACTCGCCACGGTCGCCCTATTCCGCAAGTAAAGCATCGGCCGACCACCTCGTGCGAGCCTGGGGGGAGACGTACGGGCTGAACGTGCTCATCACGAACTGCTCTAACAACTATGGCCCGTTCCATTTCCCCGAGAAGCTCATTCCCCTTGTGACGCTCAAGGCGATCGCGGGTGAATCAATCCCGGTGTACGGGACCGGAGACAACATTCGAGATTGGCTCTACGTACATGACCATGCTGCGGCGCTCATCAGTGTCTTGTTAGATGGAAAGCCAAGCGAAACGTATCTCGTTGGGGGGAACGCCGAACGAACCAACCTTGAGGTCGTCGAAGCTATTTGCGATCTGGTAGACGAGCGAGTCGGAGGAGTGACAGGGTCTCGCCGTGACCTCATTGGCTTCGTCACCGACAGGCCGGGACACGATCACCGCTATGCGATCGACGCGTCAAAACTCCATGGCGAACTAGATTGGGAGCCGACCGTCAACTTCGAAGAGGGCCTTGCCCGAACGGTGGACTGGTACTTGGCCAACGAGGACTGGTGGCGGGCAATTCAAGATGGCAGCTACCAGGGCGCGCGACTGGGGCTTCGGTGACCCGGGCGATGGTCACGGGCTGCAAAGGCCAAGTCGGCACGGCCCTCTTTCGTGCGGCTGGTGCATATCCCGGCTTAGAAGTGACTCTCCTTGACCGACATGGCTGTGATATCACCAAGCCAGCTTCGGTAAAGCGAGCGTTCTCCAAGAGCCAGCCAGACGTCGTGATCAACGGTGCCGCGTTCACAAACGTAGACGAGGCCGAGAGTCAAGCTGGTGCAGCGTTCGAAATAAACGCGGCCGGGGTTGGACATCTGGCAGACGCGTGCCAGGAATACAATGCTCGACTCATTCATGTTTCCACCGATTATGTGTTCGATGGAACCAAAGTTGGTTGGTATGAGGAGGACGACGAACTAGCTCCTTTGGGGGTCTACGGTCGCTCAAAGGCGACCGGTGAAGCGCATGCACGAGCCATTGAGCGTCATCTGATCCTGCGGACCTCCTGGGTCTACAGCCCCGATGGGAACAACTTCGTCAAGACGATGCTACGCCTAGGTGCGGAGCGGTCTGAGCTCAGCGTCGTCTCCGATCAGCTCGGGTGCCCCACAAGCGCAGCCGATATCGCGGATGGCCTTCTCCAGCTCGCTCTTGGAACCGGAACCGACCATGAGCTAAGCGGCACGTTTCACATGGCGGGAAGCGATAGCGCAACCTGGTTTGACTTAGCGGTTGCAATCTTTGAGCTCGCAGGCATGTCAGGCGTCACCGTGGCGCCCATTCCCACGGAGCAGTATCCGACTGCGGCAGAACGCCCAGCGAACAGCCGCCTGTCAAGTAGGCGACTTCGGGAGCGCGCCAACCTGGCCCTTCCGGGGTGGACAACGTCTCTACGTACGGTTCTGCAGGATCTCGGCCAATACCAACAACGGAAGTAAAATGACCAAAGGCATCGTTCTCGCTGGTGGCACTGGAAGCCGCCTTCATCCACTCACCCAGGCAGCCTCCAAGCAGCTCTTACCGGTGTATGACAAGCCGATGGTGTACTACCCCCTGTCAGTGCTGATGTTGGCGGGTCTCAGAGAGATCTTGATCATCACGACACCGGTAGACCGGCCCGCATTCGAACGGCTCCTGCGCGATGGGTCACAATGGGGGATGAAGCTCAGCTTCGCAACCCAGGACGAGCCCAATGGGATTGCCCAGGCGTTCCTCATCGGGGAGGAGTTCCTTGATGGCCACAACTGTGTGTTGATCCTTGGAGACAACTTGTTCTACGGCGGAGGTCTCGGCAAGCTCCTGACCGAAGCAGTCTCGTCGCAGCACGGCGCACACGTGTTCGCCAAAGAGGTACACGACCCCGAGCGATATGGCGTCGTTGCCTTCGACGAAGATGGCAGGGCGACCAGCATCGAGGAGAAGCCAACGGCGCCCCAGAGCACATGGGCGGTCACAGGCCTGTACTTCTACGACAGCCGGGTGGTAGACATCGCTGGGTCAATCACGCCGTCAGATCGCGGCGAACTCGAGATCACGGCGGTGAACAAGGCCTATCTTGATGCCGGGGACCTCCATGTTGTGCAAATGGGCCGCGGCCTGGCTTGGTTGGACACAGGGACCTTCGGTTCGCTGGTCGAGGCCTCTGAATTCGTTCGGGTACTTGAGACCCGTCAGCGCCTCAAGGTGGGGTCGCCCGAGGAAGTCGCATTCCAACAGGGTTTCATTAGCGCGGCCGAACTCCGGGACCTCGCGATACCTCTAGTCAAGTCGGGTTACGGCGAGGGTTTGCTTGAGTTAGCTGAACGACATCTGCCCTGAAGGTTAGATGCACACCCCTCCTTCCTTACGCGAGGCATACTCCGGATACATGACACACGTGTGTCATTCAGAAAACAAAAACTCCCCTTGACACGGGTGTAGTTACACGGCTGTAATCTTAAGACCCGCTTGACCCCGGAATGTTCCGGAAACCAGACACGGCGGGGCGGGG
>JAUIIS010000276.1 GCA_030431575.1 Acidimicrobiia bacterium
AACCCCGGAGATACTTGGGAGGCTCAGCATGCGTATAGCGCTGGTAGACGCGGCGGCGCGCTGCTACTCGTTGGTCGATGTCTCGGGCGCTGAGTTGACCGGCGTCGGCTTGGAGCATCTCTTCGCGCCCCAAAAAGAAGATGTCCTCAACCTGGTCCAACAAGCCTGCGGCGATGAAGCGGCGAGCGATTGCCTCGTAGAGCTTGCGCGATCGCGACATCGTCTTGTCGTTGTAGAACCGTTCGAAGTCGCGGTAGTAGAACCAATCCTGCACGAGGTCGGTTAGCCACCCAAACGCCTCGGAACGATCACTCGGAGTGGAGCCAGTGATCTCATACAGTCCGACCAGCCACCCCATATCGTCCATTTCGCCCGCATCGAGGGGCACGTTCCGTAGGCGCTCTCGACACGAGGCCTTTGTGGCAAGCATCCGTTCGCGAAGCCGGTGCTCGTGGGCCGGCGGGGACTCATCCTCGTGAAGTCCCAGCATCGGCCGTATGGCGTCGAATACCAGGGATGGTTCGTCGCCCCACCGAGGGTGGTAGGCATCACGCTCCGCGCCCCCACGATGGCCGTGGTGGGCAATGAAGTCGTCGAGCTCAGCCTGGAACGCTCGGCCCGCGGGCGTCCGCTCGAGAGCAGCCTCGATCTCCTCGCGCGGGGCCTGACTGAAGAGTTCGAGGAGTTCGGGCTCGGATCGAATCGACTTGGCCAGGGTCCAGACAGCGATGTTCTCTTCGCCTGTCTTAGTCTGCAAACCTCCCACCAACTGGTTGTAGGTCGTGCCGTCGTCGTCGAGCCACCGGGCGCAGGCTTGCTGGAGGGCCTGCGGGAGAAAGAACAGATAGATGGTGAAGGGCAGGGTCACATTCTCGCCAAATCGGGACCCATCGCGTGAGTCGAGCTGTGCTTGAAAGATCTCGGCGACCGACATTTCGTCGAGGTCATACCTGGTCCAGAAAGCGTCTTCCTCGTTGGTCCAGCGCTCGAGGTTCTCATAGACGATTCTGGTGCTCCCCGTCAGAGAAATGTCGGGGTTGTTGCGCTCGAGGTGGTGCAAGAGGCCGAGGAACGCGTCCCAGTCGAACGCTTCGTTGCGAATCTCTTCGCGCTCGGTGTCGGGGAAGGGCCACATGGCAGCCTCATCGCGGGCGAACGGTGGCATCCAGCGGCGGATCCGTTCTCGTTCGAGGGCAAGGTTGTAGTAGGCGCGGGCGCAGTACCACCGGTAAGTCGGCATGTCGAGGAAGTTCTCGGCGCTGTAGCCGCACATCTCGTCGGTCTCGGTGTAGCGCACCGCATTGAGCTTGAGGAACGTCATGCCCTTCTGAAGGTACGTGTAGAACGACGGGGTCGATGGGCCCGTTTGGACTTCGTCGGAATAGGCCCGCGACCAGGTCCACTTGGGGTCATACGTTGACGCCAACGCAGCGGGTGTCTTCCAAGCCTCGAGACCCTCGGCGAAGTCGAGATCTGCGCCAGTGACCGGGCGGGCCTGAAGGATTGCGAACTCGCCATTCGCCCAACCCCATTCGATGTCTTGAGGGAACCCGTAGTGGTCTTCGATCTGCTGGGCCAGATCGCACAGCGAAAGGATGACGGCATCAGGAAGAGGTGCAGCGCGTCGCAGCTCTTCGGGCACAGGAACTTCAACAGAACCCAAGCCCTCCGGCGCCGCAGCAGTCATCACCCGTTTGTCGTTGATCTGCCGATCGACAACAGTGCGAGTCAACTTGTCGACGACCAATTGGTCGGGATTGACCTGGCCCGACACTACGGCCTCCCCTAGGCCCCAGCTGAGGTTGAGGAAGTGCTGATGTGGATTGGAGGTGACGGGGTTCGCGGTAAAGAGCACCCCCGATACTTCCGACGGAAACATCTCCTGCACCACTACAGCCAGGCTGACGTCACGATGAACGAATCCTTGTGTGTGACGGTACGCGATGGCGCGATCGGTCCAAAGCGATGCCCAGCAGCGCTTCACGGCATCAAGAACCGCGTCGCGGCCCGACATGAACAGGTAGGTGTCCTGCTGACCAGCAAAGGACGTGCCCGGGAGGTCCTCAGCGGTCGCCGACGAACGTACCGAAACGTGCACTCCCGACACAAGATGGGCTTCGAGGTCGCCATAGGCCGACTCGATCGCGGCTTCGATCTCGGCGGGGGTGTCGCTACCGGTGAGCAACTTCCGTATCTGCCCGGCACTGTTGGTAATGCTGGTCGGATTGTCGAAGTCGATCGTCTCAAGAACTTGATCGATCGGTCCCTGGAGCTCTGCGGCGTGCAGAAAAGACTGGTAGGCGGCCGTTGTCACGCAGAAGGCTGCGGGTACCGGCACACCAGCGCCTGTCAGTTCACCGAGGTTTGCGCCTTTGCCCCCAACTATGGCCAGGTCATGTGCAGAGAGCTCGTTGAGTGTCTTGATGTAGTCGGCCATGCTCTCTCACCTACCTTGAATATTTATGCCAAGTTAAATATGCTGAGGCGAACCTGTCAACTTGCGATGCCCGTCACTGCGGGACCGCTCATCTTCAGCACTGCCAACAGAGCCAATGCACACCGATCATCACACCACAGCCGTCGCCGGTGTCCTCTTCGACATGGGAGGCACGCTATACGGCTACACCTCTCGCCAAGAGATGGGGCAGGCGACACCAGCCGCACTGCGGCGTCTGGGCCTGGACCCCTCAAGCAGTGAGGTCCGCGACGCTCGCAACCGCGCTGGCGAGGAAGTCGCCCGCCACTACGCGGCGCAGTCCAGTTTCCTCCATGCCGACTTGTTCCGAGACCGGCTCCAGCGAACGGCCGAACTTCTTGGTGTGGCCGTGCCGGCGTCGATGCTCGCCGATTTCGATCGCGAGAACGTCGAGGCCATCGTCGACCACATGCCACCGAAGCCCGAGGCAGCCGCCGTGCTCGGTGGCCTCGCAGACCGCGGCATCTATCGAGCGATCGTGTCCAACGCCGACGAGAGCTGGCTCCAGCCAGCGGTCCACCGACACGGCCTCGACCGCCTTCTTGACCACTGGACCAGCTCTGAAGCCGCTCGGTCGTGCAAGCCCGACCACCGCATCTTCGCCCATGCCCTTGACCTGGCTGGCCTCCACCCGTCATCGGTCTTGTTCGTCGGCGACTCAATCCCGCACGACATCGTCGGGGCCCACCGCGCCGGCATGCGAACGGTTCTCCTCGACGACACCGAGGGTCCAACACCGCTTGCAGCCGACCTCGACACAGCGGTCAGCCCAGACTTCTGCCTCGACTCACTAGACCACGTGCTCACACTCGTTGATGAGCTGAACAACTCGTGACAACCGACCTCACCTCTCCTCGACGCGGAAGACCCCGCACTGTTGCCACCAGCTCGGGACTCGACCCGGCCGAAGAGATCTTGCGCCACGCAGCCCAGCTTTTCTCTGCCAATGGGCTCGGCGCCACCAAAATCAGCGAGGTCGCCGAGGCAGTCGGTGTCAAGCCCCCAGCCATCTATTATCACTTCGCAAACCTTGACGCGATCGTGGAGCATCTTCTCCGCTACGTCGTCGAAGAGTCGGCTGCCTTCGCAACGCGCACGGCGGCTAGCGAAGGGACGAGCACCGATCGGCTCAGCGCTCTAGTGGCCCAACACGTCCAGCGTCTGACCGACACTCCATACGACCTCTGGTTCGTCGCCGGAATGTCCGACGCCAACAGCGAACGATTCCCCGAGGCTCGACGGCACGCAAAGCAGTGGCGCCGAGCCGTCGCCACCCTCTTCGAGCAAGGACGCGCCGCAGGCGAGTTCCGTGAGATCGACACCGTCGTGGCGCTCAGCGTGGTTTCTGGCATGGTCTACGGGGCCCTCGAAGCCCACCATCGTGTTGGCAGCACCGATCCACACCAGATTGCCGACATGACCGTGGCAGCTCTCGCAGTCAAGCACGAGCGCTGAGCGGACGGGGCTAGTCGGGCGAGTATTCCTGGATGATCTCGATCAGACCCCGAAGGGGTCCCGACCGTACGCGGCAGTCAGCGACGCCCGCTTGACGGGCGAGCCGACAAGCCCGACACCAGCCACAATGTGGTAAACGCCGAAGATCATGGCGACCCGCTAAGAACGGTTGCGGCGTGTTGGGCCGCGCGCTGATAGTCCAACTTTCCGTTCGGCCCGCGGTAAACCTCGTCTACGAAGACGACGGCTCTCGGCGCCTTGTAGCTCGCGAGGCGCTGCTTGATTGTGGCGACGATCTCGTCGGCGTCGGTGGGTTCTGAGACCGAACACACCAAGGCCACCGACTGCCCAAACCGCTCGTGGGGGACACCAACGGCAATTGCGTCGATCACTGCGGGGTGTTCGCGCGCCGCCACTTCGACCTCTTCGGGATACACCTTCTCACCCCCGGTATTGATGCAGACCGAGCCCCGGCCCAGCAACGTCACTGTGCCGTCTGCGTCGATGGTGGCGAAGTCGCCCGGCACGGTATAGCGCACACCGTCGAACGTTTGAAACGTCGCCGCCGACTTCGCATCGTCGCCCAAGTACCCACGCGGCATTGGTCCAGCTGCTGCCAACATGCCTGGGATGTCTGACCCACGCGGAAGGATGGTTTGGGTCACAGGGTCAACGGTGACCACGTTAGGAGGGGCGACAAAGACGGCCGTCTCGGTCGGATCCTCACCCGGTAATGTCATGGACAAGCCAAACGGGCCTCCTTCAGAGGCTCCGATCATGTCCAAGATCGTCACCTGGGGAGCGTGTTTCTGGAGGGCGCGCTTTTGGTCGGCGGAGAACGTAGCCCCAGTCGATGCGACACGCACCAACGATGACACGTCTCGAGCATTTCCGGCAGCTGCGGCCTGGGCTAGCGCCGCGTTCATGGGGCGGGCGAAGGCATCGCCCACGAGCGAAATCTGTGTCACTCGATGA
>JAUIIS010000277.1 GCA_030431575.1 Acidimicrobiia bacterium
TAAATGGCTGGTGTGTGCACCGGATGGCTCACGTCTTGTAACGTGGCGGCCACTACCCAATCCTGGAGGCACCAATGGGATACAAAGTTGTCGTCGACTACGACCTTTGCGAAAGCAACGCAATCTGCATGCAGATCGCTCCTGAAGTATTCGAAGTCCGAGACGACGATTTCTTGTATGTGCTCAACGAAACGCCCGGCGACGACATGCGCGCCAAGGTCGAGGAGTCCGTACAGCGGTGCCCCAAGCAGGCCATCGCAATAGCGGAAGACTAAGCGACTCGGACGCCTTCATCCATGAAAGCCATCACGATTGTTGGCGCATCCCTGGCTGGGTTGCGTGCTGCTGAGACTCTGCGTCGAGAGTCGTTCGACGGGGTCATCACCGTTGTCGGCGACGAAGCACACCGGCCCTACGACCGGCCCCCGCTGTCCAAACAGATCCTCAAAGGCACCTGGGACCCAGACCGTGCCCCGCTGTTGAGCGACGATGCATTCGATGAGCTGGATCTGGAATGGCGCTTGGGTGCACGGGCCACGGCGCTCGACATGGATGCCAACACCGTTGCGCTCGACGATGGTTCTACGGTGGGCCACGATGGCCTGATCATCGCGACGGGTGCTCGGTGCATCACGTTGCCTGGCACGGCAGAGATGGCTGGCGTATACACGTTGCGCACCCTCGACGACTGCCTTGCCATCCGGGCCGATTTCGAAGCCACACCCCAGCGCGTAGTGGTTGTGGGTGCTGGCTTCATTGGCGCTGAAGTTGCTGCCACAGCCCGAGAGCTAGGCCTCGAGGTCACCATGATCGAGATGGCACCTGTGCCATTCGAGCGTATTCTCGGTGCCGAGATGGGTCAGGTGTGCGCCGACGTGCAACACGACCACGGTGTCGACCTACGTACCGGGGTTGGCGTGGAAGCCATCCAAGGCTCCGAGCGTGTCGAGCGTGTCGTGCTCACCAACGGCGATGTCATAGACACAGATCTCGTTGTGGTTGGCGTCGGGGTGCGCCCCAACGTCGAATGGCTAGAGGGAAGCGGTCTCACCATCGACAACGGGGTGGTGTGCGATCAGTCTTGCCTGGCGGCCCCTGGCGTGGTGGCTGCTGGCGACGTGGCTCGCTGGCCGAACCATCGCTTTGGCGAGACCATGCGAGTAGAGCACTGGGACAACGCCGTCGAGCAAGGCGTCTTTGCCGCCCGGCGACTTCTCACCGGCGAAGACACGCCCTACACCCCCGTGCCGTGGTTCTGGAGCGACCAATTCGACCGCAAGATTCAACTTGCGGGCCGTACCCGCCCCGACGACCAGACGGCCATCGTCAACGGAAGCGTCGAAGAACGCAAGTTCGCCACGGCCTACGGCCGCGACGGCAAGCTCGTGGGCATCTTAGGGTTCAACCGGCCGCGTCAAGTCATGCAATACCGTCAGCTCATCACCGACGGGGCCTCGTGGGATGACGCTATGGCGTTCGCCAAAGAGGGCTAGACCGCGGCACTAGCGCCACTGCACGTTGAAGCAGCGGTCTTCGAGTCGCCCTGGCGCCCAATACGCCCACGCTCCCAGCAACGCTCGGCTAGCCCGATGGCTCCACTGCGCCGCGGCAGGGTCGTCAATGCGCCACGCAGACTGCGAGATCCCGTTGCTGTGAACGCTGTAGCCGCACCATGTCCCTGGGTGATCGCCGGGCGAGCCGAGCTCGGCGAGGGTAACGCCGTGGCGGGTGCGGCGGCGATGGCGGTGCGTGTGCCCCGACGCAAACATCACGTTGGGGTTGGCCTTACGCACTTCGCGAAGCAAACGGGTGACGTCGCGGCCATGGATACCTTTGGGGTAGTGCGTGGGGAACGGGAGCTCACCAAGGTGATGGTGATGGAGCACCATGACTGGTGTGGGGGTGTCTACCGCACCAAGCAACTCGTCGGCGATGGCGGCTACCGAACCCGTGTGCGTTCCAGCCACCGTGGTGTCGGCCAGCACCAAGCGCAGCGATGGAACATCCACAACTTGCACTGGAGCGGTGGAACCTTCGGCAAGCTGGGGGAACCACCGTTCGGTCGCCTTTGGTCGCTCGGCATACGCCTCGTGGTTGCCCCGAAGCAAGTAGACCGGAACATCAGCAGACGCCACGAGCTCTTCCAGCGCCTCCCATTCGGGTTCCTCGGCCCGGTGCACAATGTCGCCTTTCAACACGATGGCTTGTGCGCCCCACGCCAGCGCAGTCTCTAGACCCCGCTGGGCACAGTGCAGCCAGGCCTCAGACCCCATCTGCGGGTCTCGGATTCGTTTGGTGGCCCCAAAGCCTTGCGCTCCAATGTGGAGATCGTTCATGGTGGCAAAGCGGTACAAAGGCGGGCCCTCAAGTGCGGGAAGCGTGTGAGCGTTGAGGACGCGTTCGCCACTACCCGAACGCACCACTATTGCGTGGTCCTTGCCGGGGGCGAGACCCTCGACCACGGCTACACCGAAGGCATCGTCGTACGTAGCGCTGTGCCCGGCCAGCGTCTCCACCGTTACGCCGCCAGGTTGGGCATTCCAGTAGAGCTGAGCAGAGGTTGCGTCGACCCCAAACAGGGCAGGGGTAGCTGGAGCCGGAACCAGCCTCACGGCGCTAGCTGGGCACGGAGCCGTTGACGCAAGGCCACTGACACTTGCATGCGCTCGAGGTGCTGATCCAGCGACTTGCCTGCCTGGGGGACCTCATGGGTCCCAAAGAACGCCAAGATCTTGTCGGCCACCTCAGCGTCGCCGATCGAACGTACGCCTTCGATCATTCGGCTGATTGAGTTGTCCGGATAGCGCTCGCCTATGGCATCCCAGTTTGCTTCCACGTAGTTCCACGCGGTGAGGCTTGCCGCGTTGTTTGCTAGCGCATGCCCCAGGACGTAGGCCCCATCCTGGGAGCGGACTTCCTCGCGGTCGAGCATGCCCAAGAACGCCTGGATTTCGTCGTCGCCCTTGAATCGAGGAAGCGAAAAGAGGAATCGGCGCTCCTCTTGGGGCGTCTCGGCGCTCTGGTAGCGCTCGACAAAGTTGACGAAGTCGGTGGCCGAGCCGACGCTTGAGACAACCCGGACTGCCGCCGCGCTGTGGGCCGGATCGGCGTCTGCATCGAGGATTTCTCGGGCGGACCCGATGTGGCCGGCGTCGCCCAACACGCCGCCGGTCTCAAGCAACGCAGCTCGCAGCTCTAACCGTTCGGCTTCGGTGAGTTCGCCCGAGCTGTGTTCGTCGTCGGTTTTGACTGCTACGCGAACGAAGGCGTCGTTGATGAGCTGCACAGCGCGCTTTCGATGGGCTTCTTTGGCTTCGCCTTCGAGGTGGCCATCGATCGTGGCCAAGATGCCAAGAATTCGCTGCCAAACCGAGACATCTGTCTCGGTCGCAGCCACCGCTGAGACAAGGTCGAGCAGGGCAGGAGCTTCCATTGCCCCACCCACGGTTGCGGCCCACGCGTCGTCCACGAGGCCATACCGTTCCACGGCCGAGAGCTCCGCCAACGCTGCGACCGCTTGGTCCAGGAGCTGGCCAACCAGGTGCACGCGATAGAACCCGCTGGCATTGGCGTTACCGGTCACCCAGTCGAAACTGCCGACCTCAACGACGGTTTCCTTGGTGTCTAACAGCACCGGAAGCTGGCGGGTAGTGCCAGCAGACCCCACTACCAGAACAAGCGGCACCGACCAGATCGCACTGTCTGACGAAGGCCCGAACCGGAAGCGTTGCTGTGAGATCTTCACCTCGGTGGGGGATACTTGCTCGATCCGCACGAGGGGATAGCCGCCTTGGAAGATCCAGCTGTCCATGATCTGGCGAGCGGGCTGGCCCGTCTCAGCCTCGATGGCATCCCACAGGTCGTGGGTTTCGGTGTTGCTGTAGGCATGGATGGCGAGATAGCTGCGGATGCCGTCACGAAACGCCTCTTCGCCCAGGAATTGCTCGAGCATCCGGACAACAGCTGCACCCTTTTCGTAGGTAAGCACGTCGTACATGGCTTCGGCATCGTCGGGCGAGACCACATCGAACTCGATGGGGCGTGTGGCCTCTAACGAGTCGACATCGAAGGCTTGGGTGCGAGACAAACCGAAGTCGTCCCAGCGTTTCCATTCCGGCCGCCATGCATTGGTGGCATGCATTTCGCAGAACGTAGCGAACGCCTCTTTGAGCCAGATGCCGTTCCACCACTTCATGGTCACCAGGTCGCCAAACCACATGTGTGCGATCTCGTGGGCAATGACGTCGCCTACTCGTTGCTGCTCGGCTTTGGTAGTTTCGTCTGGGTCCAGCAATAGCAGGGCTTCGCGGAAGGTAACGCAGCCCAAGTTCTCCATGGCCCCAAATGCGAAGTCGGGGAGGGCAACCAGGTCGAGCTTGTCGCCGGGGTAGTCGATCTGGAAGTACTCGGTGAAGTGGCGAAGCGAAAAAGAGCCTGCATCGATTGCGAAGTCGGTGAGGTGCCCTGTGCCTGGGGGGTACACGATGCGCAACGGAACCCCGTCGACATCGATGGGCTCTGTTGCCTCCAGGCGACCCACAACAAAGGCAAGGAGGTAGGTGGACATCACCATGGTGGGCGCGAACGTGACCGATACGCGTCCGTCGCCGGTTGGCTCACGCCCGGTCTCGGGTCCCGATGAGATCGCCATTAGGTCTTCGGCCACAACCAACGTGACCGCAAATGTGGCCTTGAGGTCTGGTTCGTCCCAGCATGGAAAGGCGCGGCGGGCGTTGGTGGATTCGAACTGCGTGGTGGCAATCGTGTGGGTGGTGCCTTGGTCGTCCTCGTAGGTGCTGCGGTAGAAGCCGCGAAGCTTGTCGTTGAGCACCCCCTCGAATGCAATAGTTAGGGTGAGTGCACCAGGCTTCAGCGGTTCGACTGCGGTGAGGGTGAG